>NZ_CP021081.1:1348750-1678333 GCF_003444775.1 Deinococcus ficus
GACAGCGGGTCGCGGCTCACGAGAAGGTCTCCTCCGACCCGGACCGTTCGCCCAGCCCCCACACGATCAGCCGCTCCCACACCCCGCTGACGATCAGCGTCCCCAGGAACACCGCCGGGACCGTCTGCATCAGGGACGCCTGCGTGATCAGGCCCATGCGCAGCACGTAGTTCAGGACCAGGAACGCCAGCCATTCGCCCACGACCGCCGCGACCACGCTGAGCAGCCCCTGGAAGATGCTGCCGTCCCCCACGTAACGCCGCACGAACATCACCAGCAGCGCCCCGCCGGCCACGCCCGCGGCGTGAAAGCCCAGCGTGCCGGCGCCCAGCACGTCCTGCAGCAGGCCCACGCCGTACGCCGCCAGCAGGGCCGGCAGCGGCGCCAGCCGCCACGCCAGCGCGGCGCCGGTCAGCAGGAACAGGTCCGGCGCGGCCACGCCCACCGCCTCGGCCAGCCGCGAGAGCAGCGACTGCACGGCGATCAGCGCCAGCAGGTACAGCGTGGGCCGCAGCCAGCGCTGCGAACCCCGGCGCGGCACGCCGGTCAGCCGGTCACGCGTCACAGGCCCTCCAGGATGGTCACGTCCTCAATGACGCCCACGTCCACCGCGGGTTTCACGATCACGGTGCGGTTCACGTCGTTCGGGCCCAGCGGCAGCACTTCCTCCACGCGGCCCACCGGGATGCCCACCGGGTACAGGCCGCCCAGGCTGCTGGTCACCAGCATGTCCCCCTTCTTCAGCGGTACGCCCCGCGAGAACTGCGCCTTCATGCGGTCCGGCGGGGAGCCGTGCGCCAGGCCCCGGCCGCCCTTGCTGCCCTGCAGGGTCACGCCCACGCTGCTTTCCGGGTCCACCAGCGCCACCACGGTGCACTCGGTGGGCGCGACCGCCACGACCTGCCCGACCAGCCCGCCCGGCACCGTGACCGGCATGCGCACCCGCACCCCGTGCCGGGAGCCGCGGTTCAGCGTGAGTCGCGCCAGCAGGGGGCTGGGGTCCACGGCGACCACCTGCGCGATGCCCAGCACGTTCGGGGCCTGCGTCTCGGTGATCTTCTGCAGCTGCCGCAGGCGCGTGACCTCGCGGGTGAGCAGCTCGTTGCGTTCCCGCAGCGAGGCGTTTTCCGCCTCGGCGCGTTCCAGGTCCCGGCCCAGCTTGCGTTCCTCGGTGAGGGTGGTGTACGCCCGGCGCAGGTTGTCGGCGGTGACCACGCCCACCCGGTTCAGGGGCGCGGTGGCGGAGCGCAGCGTGGCCGGCGACGCCACCTGGAACCGCGTGAGCACCAGGCTCAGCAGCAGCAGCCCGGCGTACAGCAGCGCAGCGCGGCTGCGCTGGTTCACGCGCCGCCCGGTCACGCCCTGCCCACGCCCACTGCGCCCTGGACCTCACCCCACACCGGCACCCCCGCCTGCCGCAGCAGCCGGATCACGACCGACAGGGGAAAGCCCACCACGTTGCTGTACTCGCCCTCCACCCACTCCACCAGCGCGGCGCCCAAGTGCTGGATGCCGTACCCGCCGGCCTTGTCCAGGCCCTCGCCGCTCGCCGCGTAGTAGAGGCACTCGGCGTCCGAGAGGTCACGGAAGGTCACGGCGGTGCGCGGCACCTCCAGCCACTCCTGGGGGCCGTGCAGCACCGCCACGCCCGTGAACACGTCGTGGGTGCGCCCGGAGAGCGCGCGCAGGAACGCGGCGTTTTCCGCCGCGTCCGCCGGTTTGGCGAGCAGCCGCCCGCCCACCGCGACGACGGTGTCGGCCGCGATCACCACGGCGTCCGGGTGCTGCGCGGCCACCTCCCGGCCCTTCAGCAGCGCCAGCTCGCCCGCCAGGCGCTGCGGGTCCGTCTCGGGACTGTCCTCGTCGGCGCCGCTCACGACCACTTCAAAGGGCACGCCCAGACTCGTGAGCAGTTCACGCCGGCGGGGACTGCCGGACGCCAGGATCACGCGCCCCCCCGCACCGCCCGGCATCAGTACCCGCCGCCGGTCTGCTCGCCCGCGACCAGCGCCACGCCGCCCGAAGTGCCCAGGCGCGTGGCGCCCGCCTCGATCATGCGCGCGGCGTCGTCCGGGGTGCGCACGCCGCCGGCCGCCTTGATGGCCGCGCGGCCCGCGATCACCTCACGCATCAGGGCCACGTCCTCCGGGGTGGCGCCGCCCGTGCCGAAGCCGGTGCTGGTCTTCACGAAGTCCGCGCCGCCGCGCACGGCCGCCTCGGTCGCGCCGCGTTTCTGCTCGTCGTTCAGGTAGCAGGTCTCGATGATCACCTTCAGCACCTGGTCCGGAATGGCCTGCCGCACCGCTCGGACGTCGGCCTCCACGGCTGCCCAGTTGCCGTCCAGCGCCGAGGCGATGTGAATGACCATGTCCACCTCGTCCGCGCCGGCCGCCACGCTGAGTTTCGCCTCCGCGGCCTTCTGCTCGGGGCTCACCGCGCCCAGCGGGAACCCGCACACGGTCGCCACCTTCACGCCGCTCCCCGCGAGTTCCGCCTTCGCCAGGGGCACGTACACCGGGTTCACGCACACCGCGTAAAAGGCGTTGTCGCGGGCCTCCGCGCACAGGGTGCGGATGTCGGCGGCGGTGGCGGTGGCTTTCAGGAGCGTGTGGTCAATGTAGGGCGCGAGCTTCACATCCCCTATGGTACCCGCGCCCGCTTTTAGAAACGTGGAATACCTCGCGCGGCGCCGCGCTACCCTGGGCGGCATGACGGACGCCCCCCACCACGCGCTCGCTCCCGGTGACGCCTTCCCCGACTTCGACCTGCCCGACGCCGGCGGCACCCGCCACCGCCTCGCGCAGTACGAGGGCCGCTACGTGGTCCTGTACGCGTATCCCAAGGACGACACGCCCGGCTGCACGAAAGAAGCCTGCGACTTCCGGGACCACGCCCGCCTGAAGGCGCTGGGCGCCGTGATCCTGGGCATCAGTGCCGACGACGCCGACAGCCACCGCCAGTTCGCCGAGAAGTACAGCCTGCCCTTCCCGCTGCTCACCGACGACGGCGCCCACTTCCTGAAGACGCTCGGGACGTACGGCGAGAAGAACCTGTACGGCAAGGTCACCGAGGGCATCAAACGCCAGACCTTCCTGATCGGCCCGGACGGCCGGCTCGTGAAGTCCTGGCGGGCCGTGAAGGTGGACGGTCACGCCGACGCGGTGGCCGGCGCCATCGAGGCCGATCAGGCGAAGGCCGGCGCATGAGCGACCTGGAAGCCCTGAAGAAGGAAGCGGCCCTGAAGGCCGTGGCGCTGGTCCGCAGCGGCGACCGCGTGGGCCTGGGCACCGGCAGCACCGCCAAGTACGCCATCGAGGAACTCGGGCGGAAACTCGCCGCGGGCGAACTGACCGGCATCGTGGGCGTGTCCACCAGCGAGGCCAGCGAACAGCTCGCCCGGCAGGTCGGCGTGCCCACCGAACCCCTCGACCCCCGCCCCCTGGACATCGCCATCGACGGCGCCGACGAGATCGCCCCCAACCTCGACCTCGTCAAGGGCCTGGGCGGCGCCCTGGTCCGCGAGAAGGTCACGGAAGTGCAGGCCAGGCGCCTGATCATCATCGCCGACCACACCAAACTCGTGGGGCAGCTGGGCGAGAAGGCCCCCCTGCCCATCGAGATCCTGAAGTTCGGGTTCCTGAGCACCATCGACCGCCTGCGGGCCTTCCTCCCCGGCGGGCAGCTGCGGCAGCCCGCCGCGCAGCCCTACGTGACGGACAACGGCAACTACATCTACGACGCCAGGCTCCCGGAGACCTTCGACCCGGCCGAGCTGGAACGCCGCATCAAGGGCACGCTCGGCGTGGTGGACACCGGCCTTTTCCTCGGCATGGCCGAGCGGGCCTTCGTGGCCGCGCCGGACGGCGTGCAGGAACTCACGCGGTCCTGAGCCGCGCGCCGCAACCTCGCACACGCACGCGCGGATCAGCGGGTACAGTCGGGACACCCCCACCGCCTTGAAGGAGACCCGATGATCCAGCCCGCCTCCGCTCCGTCGCCCGCGTTCGTGGCCGTGTCCTGGGCCGCCGTGTTCATCGGCATGCTCGGGTACGCCATCGGCATCTGGGTGTCGCCCATGCCGCTGAACAGCAAGGGCTTTTACCTCGTCACCCTGCTGTACGGCCTGTTCGCCGCGATCAGCGTGCAGAAAAGCGTCCGTGACCGGCTGGAAGGCATTCCAGTCACGGACCTGTACTTCGGGCTGTGCTGGCTCTCGGTGGGCCTGTGCCTGCTGCTGATGCTGATCGGCCTGTGGAACGCCCCGCTGCCCCTGGCGGAGAAGGGCTTTTACGGCATGGCGTACATGCTGGCCCTGTTCGGCGCGGTCGCCGTGCAGAAAAACGTCCGGGACGGCGCCCGGAGCGCCCTCAGCTTCCCGCGTTCCGGTCCGGAGTGACCGCCCCGGCCGTGACCTCGCGCAGCTGACCGGCCAGCCCTTCCGGGTCACGCGTGGGCAGCCGGCAGGCGTGATTCAGGCACAGGTACGCCTGTCCGCCCCCGGGGCGGCCTTCCAGCACCGGGAGGTCGCCCCCTTCCTCGGCAGGGGTCAGGGCCACGAACGGCAGGTAATGCCGCGCCGCCTCGCGTTCCAGCGGGACGCGGTCCTCCGGTGTGCCGACGATCGCCAGTTCCAGGTGCGGGGCGGCCAGGAAGGCTGCGGCCTGCCACAGCCCGCCGAAGCCGCTGGCGGCCGCCAGAAGGTCGGCGGCGAAGGCGTTCACGGTGCGTTCCGCGATGGTCCGCGCGGCCTCGTCCGCGAAGTAGCGGTGCATCCACACGGCCAGCAGGGCCGCCGCCGCGTTGTCGCTGATGACTGCCGAGTCGAAGCCCGGCGCCTGCCGCGTGAGCAATGTCTCGGCGCGGCCGCCGGTGGCGTAGAACACGCCGGCCGCGTCGTCCCAGAAGTCGCGGCGGCTGATCTCCCACAACTCCCGCGCCCAGCGCAGGTGCGCGAGGTCCCCGCCCGCCTGGAACAGCGCCACCAGCCCCAGCGCGTACAGGGCGTGGTCTTCCAGCAGGCCCTCCACCCGCGCCTGCCCTTCCTTGAAGCTGTGGCGCAGGGTGCCGTCCGGCAGGCGCAGCTCCCGGTGCATGAAGTCGGCGTTGCGGCGCGCGACATCCAGGTGGTGGGGTTCACCTAGGATGCGCGCGGCGTCCGAGAAGGCGGCCAGCGCCAGCCCGTTCCAGGAGGTGAGCACCTTGTCGTCGGTGCCGGGCTGCGTCCGGGCCTGCCGCGCCGCGAGGAGCCGCGCGCGGAGGTCGGCCAGCCGGGCCCCCACGTCCTCCCCCAGGTCGCGGGCCAGGGCGCTGGCGGAAGTGGGGGTGTGCAGCACGCTGCGGCTGCCGTACTCGGGCCGGTGAGGGTCACGGAAATTGCCGTCCGGGGTCACGTTGAAGTACCGCAGGGCCAGATCGGCCCCACCGCCCAGCACCTCGCGGATTTCTTCGGGGGTCCAGGTGAAGGTCAGGCCCTCCACGCCGCCATGCTCGGTGGGCGTGTCGGCATCCTGCGCGCTGTAAAAGCCGCCGGTGGGGGAGAGCATCTCGCGTTCCAGGTACGCCAGGGTCCGCCGTGCGAGGTCCGCGAACTCCTCATCGCCGGTCAGCTGGTGGGCGCGCAGCAGCGTGCGGGTGAGCTGCGCGTTGTCGTACAGCATCTTCTCGAAGTGCGGCACCAGCCACTGCGCGTCCACGCTGTACCGGTGAAAGCCGCCGCCCAGGTGATCGTGAATGCCGCCCCGGCCCATGGCCCGCAGGGTGTGCAGCGCCATGTCCCGCCCGGCCGGCTGGGTGAGCAGGAAGTCCAGCGTGGTGGGCGCCGGGAACTTGGGCGCGTCGCCAAAGCCCCCCAGAGTCTCGTCGAACACGCGCCGCAGGTGCTCCACGGCCCGCGCCAGGGCGCCGTCCGGCAGGCCACCTGCGCTCCCTCTCGGCTGGCCCAGGTCCTTCAGGTGCGCGGTCAGTGCCTGCGCGTTTTCCAGCGCCTGCCCCCGGCGATTGACCCAGACGTCCGCGATGCTCGCCAGCACCCGCCGGAAGCTGGGCAGGCCGTACCCCTCCTGCGGTGGAAAGTACGTCCCGGCGTAGAACGGCTCGCGGTCCGGCGTGAGAAACACCGTCATCGGCCAGCCGCCCTGCCCGGTCAGGGCCTGCGTGGCCGTCATGTACACCGCGTCCACGTCCGGGCGTTCCTCGCGGTCCACCTTCACGTTCACGAAGTCGCGGTTCATCTGCGCGGCCGTCTGCGCGTCCTCAAAGGACTCGTGCGCCATCACGTGACACCAGTGGCAGGTGGAGTACCCCACGCTGAGCAGCACCGGCACGTCCCGCCGCCGCGCCTCCGCGAAGGCCTCGTCCCCCCACGGATACCAGTCCACCGGGTTGTCCCGGTGCTGCAGCAGGTAAGGGCTGGACTCCTGGGCGAGGCGGTTCATGCCGCCAGCGTACCGGCCGGGGGGGTACACTGGCGCATTCACAACTCACCGGAGGTTCACATGCACCAGAGCTTCACTCTCTCCCGCATCCTGCTCACCGCGCTGCTGCTCACCGCCGGTTCCGGCCTCGCCCAGACCGCGCCCGCCAGCGCGTCCCCCGCCGCCACTGGCACCCTGCTGCCGCCCGTCAGCGACGCGCCCATCTACGTCGCGTACCCCGCCGACAAGTACACGGTGGCGTTCACGCACGTCCTCGTGGAGGGCAGCGTGAAGCCCAGCGCGACCCTCACCCTGAACGGCCAGCCGGTGGACGTCGGCACGGACGGCCTGTTCATCGAATGGGTGGCCCTGCAGCCCGGCGCGAACGCCCTGACCCTGGAATCCACGCTGGGCGGCGTGACCAGCAGCCGCGTGCTGACCGTGACCAGGGCTGCCTCCGCCCCTCTGACCGGTGCGGCGCAGATCGCCCCGGCCAGCCTGCAGCCGGCCGCCGACCGCATTCTGTACGTGCAGCCCGCCAACCTGGAGATGCGGGCGGTGCCCGTGGCCTTCACCGGCACCGCCGGCGGGAAGGCCACCTTCAGGGTCGGGGACCTCGGCCCATTCCCGATGGCCGAAACCGCCCCCGGGCAGTACGCGGGCACGTTCCTGCTGCCGGCCGCCCTGGCCGCCGCGCCGGTCAGCGTCACCCTCACCGCCGCCGACGGCACGGCCGCCACCGCCGACTCCAAGGGCAAACTCGCCGTGACCGGCAGCGGCCCGCGCGTGGCCGAGGTGAGCGCCGCCATTCCCGGGCGCGGCCTGAACGCCGGGACCTTCGTGTGGCGCAACGGCGCCGGCCGCAACTACGTGGTGTACCCCCGCCCCGGCGCGCAGACGGTCGTGATCGGCGAGGACGGCAGCACCTATATCGTGCAGGCCAGCAGCACCCTCACCCTGAACGCCCCGAAAACCACCCTCACCCTGCGCCCCGAGGGCACGCCCCTCCCGCGCGCGGTGTTCACCACCATCGGCGTGAAAAACGCCGGCACGCACACCGAGGTGAACCTGCAACTGCCCGCGAAGGTGCCCTTCACCGTGGAACAGCAGGTGAGTGGCAGCGCGTCCAGCCTGGACCTGCGGCTCTTCCACACCGTGGCCGACGTGGACTACATCGTGTCCGACGCGCCCGGCGGCATCGTGCGGGACGTCCGCTGGACCCAGGACGCCGACGGCGTCGCCCGCGTGCACGTGGACCTCAACGGCGTGCCCTGGGGCTACGACGCCACCTACCAGTCCGGCAGCACCCTGACCCTGCGCGTGCGCAACGCCCCCACCCTGGACGCCCGCCGGCCGCTGGAGGGCCGCGTGATCGTGATCGACCCCGGACACGGCGGGGACGAGTTCGGCGGCGCCGGCCCCCTGCGCGTCCCGGAGAAGAACATCGACCTCGCCGTGGGCCTGCGCGTGGCCGAACTGCTGCGCGCCAAAGGCGCCACCGTGCACCTCACCCGCACCGCGGACGTCACCACGCCCATCTATGACCGCCCCCTGCTCGCCGAGGAGAAAAACGCCGAGCTGCTGGTCAGCATTCACGCCAATGCCCTCCCGGACGGCGTGGACCCCCGCACCAAACGCGGCGCGGGCGTGTACTACTACCACCCCCAGGCCCGCGCCCTGGCCGACGCCATCCAGGGCAGCTTCCTGAGCAGCATGCCGGACCTCGGCAACGACGGCGTGCACTACCAGAACCTCGCCCTGGCCCGGCCCACCACGCAGCTGAGCGTGCTCGTCGAGATGGCCTTCCTCACTGACAAGGGCAACCTGCGCCTGATGATGGACGACGTCGGCCGGGAACGCCTCGCGCAGACCATCACCCTGGGCATCGAGCGCTTCTACCGCGACGCCGCCCTCGCCCAGCCCCGCCGGTAGGGCCTGGCCGCCGGAACTTCAGGGTCCCTTGAGACGCCCCGGGCCGGCCCGGCCCCCGGTTTAGCCTGGGGCATGAACCTCGCCGTCCCCATTCCCGAGTCCGCGCGGGGCAGCGCCCTGCCACGGACCATCGACCTCAGCTATCCCTCGAACCGCTACGCCGTGGGCGCCAGCGCCGCCAGCGCCCTCGCGGCCCGGCTGCTCGGCGGCAGCTGGCCGGAAGCGGCGCTGGTCGGCGTGAACGCCTTCGCGGCCTGGGCGTGTGCGCGGGAACTGGACCCGGACCACGCCCAGACGGCTACGGTCGCCCTGCCTCTCGCGGCCGCCGCCGCGTGGATGGGCCGCCCCGCGCGTCCCCTGGCGGCCGCAGCGCTGCTCAGCGGCGTGCGGGCCCTGAGCGGCACGACCGGCCGCGTGGACGCTGGGATGGACGTGCCCGTCCTGGCCGGCCTCACCGCCCTGGCCGCCCTGAGCGGCGACCGGGCCGCGGCGCTGCCGGTCGCGGGCGCCGCGGCCCTGACGCCCGGCCTGGAGAAGCCGTGGGTGGCGGCCCTGGCCCTGCTGCCCGGCCTGCGCGTCACCCCCTCCGCGTCCGTGCCGGCCACGCTGGTCGCGCTGGCGGCCCTGCTGGCCGCGCCCCGCCTGGCCGCCCCGGAGTCCGTGACCGCCGAGGCCGATCAGGGCGGCCGGGTGCTGCCCGGCCGGGTCCGGCGCTCGCGGCAGGTGGCGGGCGCCGCCGTGGGCGCGGCGGTGGTGGCGGGGCAGGCCGCGAGCGTGCTGCCGCTGGCCGTGGCGGCCCTGGCGGTGGGCCTGCGCCGCGCGGCCCGCTAAGCCTGAGCCGGGCAGGCGCGGATGAGGACCGTGAGACGGTCGGGCTACACTGCCCCCTGATGCCTTCCGTGCCGCCCGCCACCCCGGACCACCCCCTGGCGCTTCTCGGGTTCGCCCCGGACGCCGCCCGCGCCCTGCGGCAGCTGGGTCTGATCGCCGTGAACGTCCCCACCGACGATCTCACGCACGTCATGGACGCCTGCCGGACCCTGAAATTCACGGGTGCGCTGGTGCACCCGGCGCTGGAAGCGGCCGTGGCCGCCGCGGTCACGCCGGACACCGCGGCGCGCCGGGCCGGGCGGGTGGACGCCGTGGCCTTCAGCGGAACCGCGCACGGCGTGCACACCCTGGCCGACGCGCTGGGTGACACCCTGGGCGACAGCGGCTACGCCCTGCGCGGCGCGAGCGCGCTGCTGCTGGGCCTGGAAGCCGCCGACCTGGGCCGCGGCCTGCCGCTGACCCGCCTGGGCCTCAGCATCGTCGGCGTGGGCGCCGAGACGATTTCCGATGCCGAGCGGGTGCTGCGCGACCTGCCGGCCGGCGTGCGCGGGTACGCCCTGGCCCGCCGCGACCCCAGCGTGCAGAGCTTCGCGGAACGCTGCGACCTGATCGTGGTGACCGGCGGACCCCTGCCGGCCGGGGTGCTCCAGCCCTACCACACGCTCGCCGACCTGACCGGGCAGGCCAGCACCGGCAGCAGCGGCGCCACGGCCCTCGACCTGACCGCGCTGCCCCTGCACCGCCTGTCGCACCAGCTGGCGCACGCCACCGGGCAGCGCTTCCGCCCGGACACGCTTGCGCCGCTGCTGCCGGCCCTACACTGAATCCGGCGCCACCCCCCGCCGACCCCCCCAGCGCCGGGTCAGGTTCCGCCGGGCGGGGTCACGTACACTGACCGCACCATGCAAGCCCGGGGGCATCACGCGTGACCGACCTGGCCGTCCCACCACCGGGCGGCCTCGGACCGCGCCGGCCCGGTCCGGCCCACCTGCCGGCCACTGACCTTGCCGCCCGCCTGGCCGAGGCGGACGGCCTGCTCGTCACCAGCCCCGAGCGCAGCCTGCACCTGGCCTTCCGGGCCCGCCTGGACGCCGCGCGCGCACGGGACACCCGGCAAGAGGCACTCGCCGTGACTCTGATGGGTTACGCGCAGTACCTGCTGGGCCGCCTCCCTGAAGCCCAGGGGCACTTCGGGGAGGCGGCGGAACTGGCCCGCCCGCTCGCGCCGGACCCCGTGCACGCCCGCATCCTGAACGGTCAGGCGCTGTGCTTCATGCGCCTGGGGAACGCCGGTCAGGCCCTGGAATGCCACATGCAGGCCCTGAAACTCTCGGAGAGCCTGGGGGACGACCGCAGCCGGGCGCGCGCCATGAACAACATCGGCGTGATGCTGCTGGACCTGCGCGAGTTCGAGGAGGCGCTGCGCTACATCGAGGACGCGCGGGCCATCGCCGGAACCCTGGGACTCACCGAGATTCACTTCAGCACGTCCATCAACCTCGCGCACACCCTGCAGGAACTCGGCCGCCACGCCGAGGCCCTGGAGCTCAACCGCGCCACCCTCCCGGACGTGCGCGAGGCGGGGCTGCGGGAACGCGAGGCGCTGCTGAACTCCAACCTGTCGCAGAACCTGCTGGGGCTCGGGCAGCACACCCTGGCCCTGGAACACTCGGACGCCGCGCTGGCCCTGCGGGAGGCGGTCAGCGACCCGGAGAACCTGTGCCGCCTGCTGGTGGCCCGCGGCCGGATCCTGACGGCCCTGCACCGTGGCGAAGAGGCCCACGCGGCCCTGGAAGACGCCCTGGCCCTCGCCCGGACGCACAGCATCCGCCGCAGCGAGAGCGAGGCCCGCTGGGCCCTGGCCGCCCTGCTGGACGGCCAGGGCGCCCACCGGGAGGCCTTCGAGCAGCTGCGCCTGCGGGACGCCGCCGAACGGCAGCTGATGCGCGAGATGCTGGAGCGCCGCACCCAGCGCATGACCGCCCAGCTGCAGCTGGAACGGGTGGAACAGCGCGCCCGGGAGATCGAGCAGCGCCGCAAGGAACTGCAGGACGCGAACAACGCCCTGCTGATCACCCAGCAGAGCCTGCAGTACTACGTGCAGCACGACGCCCTGACCGGCCTGAAGAACCGCCCGGCCTTCGAGAATGACTTGCAGCGCGCCCTGGGCGCCGTGACCGGCCTGCCCGGCCAGGCGCCCGGCCAGCAGGTCAGCCTGATCTTCATCGACCTGGACCACTTCAAGGTCGTCAACGACACCCTGGGCCACCCCGTCGGGGACGAGCTGCTGCGGCAGGTCGCCCGGCGCCTGAGCGCGGCCCTACCGCCCGGCGGCGTGGTCGCCAGGCAGGGCGGAGACGAGTTCACGGTGCTGCTCACGCACGGCCCCGGCCAGCCGGACGGCATGACGCTCGCCGCCCAGCTGCAGGGCCTGCTCTCCGAACCCTTCGACCTGGCGGGGCAGCCGCTCGTCCTGACCACCTCGATCGGCGTGGCGGTCGCCCCGCAGGACGGGCACGACGTCGTGACGCTGTACAAGAACGCCGACCTCGCCATGTACGAGGCGAAGACCGACCGCAACGACCTGCGCCGCTACACCCCGGCCCTCAGCGAGGCCGCCCACCAGCGCCTGACCATCGTGCAGGAACTGCGCAGCGCCGTGCAGAGCGGCGAACTGCTGCTGCACTACCAGCCCATCGTGGACGCCCGCACCCTGACCCCGGTAAAACTGGAGGCGCTGATGCGCTGGCAGCACCCGGTCCGGGGCCTGCTCAGCGCCGACCGGTTCATCCGCGTGCTGGAACACAGCGAACTCGCGTACGGCGCGACCCTGTGGGTGCTGCGCCGCGCCCTGACCGACCTGAAACTCTGGCGCCGCCGCTGGCCGCAGCTTCAGGTCAGCGTGAACGTGTCCCCCCGCGACCTTGCCCGGACCGACATGGCCGCCCACCTGCGCGCCATCCTGGACGACGTGGGCCTGCCCGCCAGCGCCCTGGAACTGGAGATGACCGAGTACGCCGCGCTGTCCGACGTGTCCTGGCGCCCCTACACGGCCCTGCTGGAAGAGGGCCTGGGCGTCGCCATCGACGACTTCGGCACCGGGTACTCCAGCATGAGCCGGCTGGCGCACACCCCGGCCCGCACCCTGAAGATCGACCGGTCCCTCATCCAGCGCCTGTCGCCGGAGCCGGAGGACGCCGACCGCTCCGGGCAGATCGTGCGCACCCTGATCACCTTCGCGCACACCTACGGCCTGACCACCGTGGCCGAGGGCGTGGAGGAGGACTGGCAGCTGGCCCTGCTGAGCAGCTGGTACTGCGACCTGATTCAGGGGTACCTGGTGGCCCGCCCCATGGCGGCCGCGCCGCTCGGCGAGTTCCTGAACGACCTGCTGGAACCCTGAGCCTCAGGCGCGGCCGACCACGTCGAAACCCGCGCCCCTCAGGATGCCTGCGGCCTCCTGCACGTCCTCCGGGGTTTCCAGGCCCAGGCGCATCGCCCCGCCGTCCTCGCGGATGGCGAGCACCTCGATGTCCTTGATGTTCACGCCCGCCGCCCCGAGCGCCTGCGTCACCGCGCCGATCTGGTTCGGGCGGTCGGAGATCGTCACGACCAGATCGTGCCTCCGGGGCAGCAGGCTGCGTTTCACGACCGGCAGGCTGTCCCGGGTGCGCTTGCCCTCCTGCGCGGCGGCCAGCAGTTCCTCCGGGTCGTCCAGTTCGGCCTCCAGGCGGTCGAGCTGCGTGCGGAAACGCCGGAGCGCGAGCCGCAGCGCCTCGCGGTTTTCCACGACCATGTCGCGGCTCATGCGCGGGTCGCCGCTCGCTACGCGCGTCAGGTCCCGGAACCCCCCGGCGGCCAGCAGGCTCAGCCGCTCGTCCCGCGCGACCAGATGCGTCAGGGCCAGGCTCGCCAGGTACGGCAGGTGGCTCACGGTCGCCACGAGGTCGTCGTGCGCGCCGGGTGGCATCACCACCGGCGCGGCCCCCAGGTGCTCCACCAGAGCCCGGGCGCGGCTCAGGGCGGTCAGGGGCGTGTGCTCGGTGGGCGTAAGCACCCACACGGCGTTTTCCAGCAGGGCGGCGCGGGCGTGCGCCACCCCGCCCCGCTCGCTGCCGGCCATCGGGTGCCCTGGCACGAAGTTCCGCACGCCCAGCCGGTGCAGCTCGGCGGCGATCGTGGCCTTCACGCTGCCCACGTCGGTGACCAGCGCCTGCGGGTTCAGGTACGGGGCGAGGTCGGCGGCCAGCGGCGCCAGCACGCGCATCGGGGCGGCCAGCACCACCAGGTCCGCCTCGCGCAGCCATTCGCCGGGTGCGGCGCGGATCTCGTCCACCACGCCCAGCGCCTGAGCTTCCCGCAGCGCGTCCAGGCTGGCGTCCACCCCGACGATCCGGCGGGCCAGCAGCCGGCTGCGCAGGCCCAGCGCCACGCTGCCGCCGATCAGGCCCACCCCGGCGATCACGGCCGTGTCGAACAGCGGGGCGGGCAGGCTGGGCGGGGTCGGCGCGGAAGGCGGCTGGGGCGGCATGCGGCACGCTAACACGGCCTGCCGGGGCGCGGCGGCGCGCGGTGTGGACACGCCCGCCGTGGCCCCGGCCGGGCGGGTGCTACAGTCCGGGCCGTGCCGGGTCCCGAAGTGCTGCTGTACGGTCTGCCGCTGGCCTTCCTGGCCGGCTTCATCGATGCGGTCGCGGGGGGCGGCGGGACGATCACGCTGCCCACCCTGTTCTTCATGGGCCTGAGCCCGGCGCAGGTGGTCGCCACGAACAAGCTGCTGGCGATCTTCGGGTCGGGCAGCGCCACGTACCAGTTCTGGCGCAAGGGGAACGTGGAGCGCGCCCTGGTGCTGCGCCTGATTCCGCTGGCGCTGGCCGGCGCGGCCCTGGGCGCGTACCTGGTGCATTTCGTGGACCCGGACAGTTTCCGCACGCTGGTGGGCGTGGTGATCCTGCTGGTGGGCGCGCTGGTGCTGGTGAACAAGCGCTTCGGCACCGAGGACCGCTATCCGGGCCTGACCGCCCGCACCCTGGCGCTGACCCTGCCGGGCGCGTTCGTGATCGGCATGTACGACGGCTTCCTCGGGCCGGGCACCGGGACGTTTGCGATGTTCATGTTCGCGCTGGCGGGCTTCAATCTGGTGAAGTCCGGCGGGAACGCCCGTACGCTGAACTTCGCCACGAACCTGGGCGCGTTCCTGTTCTTCCTGATCGGTGGGCAGATGGTGTGGTGGCTGGGCCTGCCGATGGGCGCCGCGAACGCGCTGGGCGCCACGCTGGGCGCGCGGATGGCGATGCTGCGCGGCAGCGGGTTCGTGAAGGCGGTGTACGCGGTGATCGTGCTGCTGGTGGCCATGCGCCTGTTCTTCGTCCGCTGAGGTCAGGGAGCGGGGCCGGGCGCGTCATGCCCGGCCCCGCTGCTCTGCCCCTCAGGCCAGGAAGGCCCGCATGTCCTCCTGCACGGTGCCGATCCCGGCAATCCCGAAGTTCTCCATGAGCACCTTCGCCACATTCGGGGACAGGAACGCCGGCAGGGTCGGGCCGAGGTGGATGTTCTTCACGCCCAGGTGCAGCAGCGCCAGCAGGACGATCACGGCCTTCTGCTCGTACCACGCGATGTTGTACGCGATGGGCAGGTCGTTGATGTCGTCCAGCCCGAACGCCTCCTTGAGTTTCAGGGCGATCACGGCCAGCGAGTACGAGTCGTTGCACTGCCCGGCGTCCAGCACGCGCGGAATGCCGGCGACGGTGCCCAGGTCCAGCTTGTTGTAGCGGTATTTCGCGCAGCCGGCCGTGAGGATCACGGTGTCCTGCGGGAGTTCCTGCGCGAAGTCGGCGTAGTAGCTGCGGCTCTTGAAGCGGCCGTCGCAGCCGGCCATCACGAAGAACTTGCGGATCTGCCCGGTTTTCACGGCGTCGACGACCTGATCGGCCAGCGCGAGCACCTGATCGTGCGCGAAGCCGCCCAGGATCTCCCCCTCCTCCAGCGGGGTGGGCGCGGGGCAGCTGCGGGCCTGGGCGATCAGCGCACTGAAGTCCTTCTCGCCGCCCGGCAGGCGGTCCGGGATGTGCGTGGCGCCGGGGTACCCGGAGGCGCCGGTGGTGTACATGCGGTCCAGGTAGGTGTTCCCGGCCTTGAGCGGCACGATGCAGTTCGTGGTGAACAGCACGGGCCCGCCGAACGCCTGAAAGTGCGCGTTCTGCTCCCACCACGCGCCGCCGTAGTTCCCGGCGAAGTGGGCGTACTTCTTGAAGGCGGGGTAGTAGTGGGCGGGCAGCATCTCGCCGTGGGTGTACACGTCCACGCCGGTGCCCTCGGTCTGCCGCAGCAGGTCCTCCAGGTCCCGCAGGTCGTGCCCGGTGACCAGGATGCCGGGGTTGCCGCGCACGCCGATGTTCACGCGGGTCGCCTCGGGCTTGCCGTAGGTGCCGGTGTTCGCGCGGTCCAGCAGGGCCAGGGCCTTCACGCCGTACTCGCCGGTCTTCAGGGTCAGGGTGATCAGGTCGGGCACACTGTGGGGCTCGGTGGTGGCCGCCAGGGCTTCTTCCACGAACGCCTCGATGGCCTCGTCGGTGTGACCCAGGTTCCAGGCGTGGTCGTAGTACGCGGCGAGCCCCTTGAGCCCGAACAGGATCAGGGAGTGCAGCGAGCGGACGTCCTCGTCGGCAGTCATCAGGAAGCCGGCGCGGGGCGCGAAGGCCAGCACGTCCTCCCGGCTGTCCACGAGGAAGGTGGCGCTGCCGTGCGGAAGGGTGCGGCCCAGCTGGGCCTGCAGGGCGCCGCGCAGCCGCAGGCCCTCCTGGACGCGGCGCAGGATGACGTCCTCGTCGAAGTTGGCGTTGGTGATCGTGGCGAACAGCGACTGCGTGAGGTACAGGCCCACGGCAGGGTCCACGGGGAGCCGTTCGGCGCGCAGGGCCCGGGCGTACAGCGCCACGCCCTTGCAGGCGTGCAGCAGGACGTCCATGGCGCTGGAGAGTTCGTCGGTCTTGCCGCACACGCCAACCAGGGTGCAGGCGACGCCCTTGCTGGCCTCCTGACACTGGTTGCAGTACATGGGGGTGGGGGCGGGGATGGTGGGGTTCAGGGTCATGCGCGGGCCTCCTGGGATGCCCCCGGCCGGTTCCGTGAAACCGGATGCGAGGGTCCACTTTCTGTCCGCGGGGAGGCTATCCCGGCCCGCCCGCGTGTGGAAGGGCAAGTATCCCGGCCCGGGCCACCGCCCGCCCCGGACTGTAAGCCCGGCGCCACGCCCCACCCCGCCCGCACGGCAGACTGCCCCCATGACCACCCCAGACCCACAGACCCCCCAGGCCGGCCGGACCGAACAGGCGATCCTCGCCGGAGGCTGCTTCTGGTGCACCGAGGCCGTCATGCAGGACGTGCGCGGCGTCCTGAAGGTCGAGAGCGGCTACATCGGCGGGCACACCCCCACCCCCGACTACCGCAGCGTGTGCAGCGGCCAGACCGGGCACGCCGAGGCCGTGCGCGTCACCTTCGACCCCGCCCAGGTCAGCTACGAGGACCTGCTCGGCCTGTTCTTCGCCACGCACGACCCCACCACCCTCAACCGCCAGGGCGCCGACGTCGGCACCCAGTACCGCAGCGCCCTGTTCCCCCTCACGCCCGAACAGGACGCCGCCGCCCGCCGCATGATCGCCGACCTCACCGCGCAGGACACCTTCGGGCGGCCCATCGTGACAGGCATCGAACCGGCCGCGACCTTCCACGTCGCCGAGGCCTACCACCAGAACTACTACGCGAACAACCCGAACCAGGGCTACTGCATGGCCGTCATCGCTCCCAAGGTCGCCAAGCTGCGCGCCCACTACGCCGACAAACTCCGCCGCTAAGGCCACTCACAGCAGGACAGGGCCGGGGCAATGCCCCGGCCCTCCCGTCATTCCGGATTCGGTGCTCCGGGCTCAGTGCGCGGCGGCCGCGTGCTTCTTCGGCAGGAAGCGCAGCACGGTGGTGATCACCGAACCCACGAACCACCCGAACAGCAGCGAGCCCAGCGTTTCCACCAGCCACTTCACGAGCCCCGGCGCGACCGGCGTGGCCTCCTCGGCGGCGTGCTCCCAGTCGTGCAGGATGTGCACCGGCTCGTGCCAGCCCAGCGTGTCCAGGCCCACCAGCAGGATGTGGCCGCCCACCCACAGCATCGCGGCCGTGCCCACCACGGACAGCACGGACAGCACCTTCGGCATGCCCTTCACGAGCGCGCGGCCCAGGGCCTGCCCACTACCGGTGCGGGCGTTCGCCAGTTTCAGGCCCAGGTCGTCCATTTTCACGATCAGGGCCACCACGCCGTACACCAGCGCCGTGATCATGATCGCCACCACGACCAGGATCGCCAGGCGCGACCCGAACGGTTCACCGGCGACCTCCGCCAGGGACAGCGCCATGATCTCGGCCGACAGGATAAAGTCAGTGCGGATCGCCCCGGACACCATCAGCTTCTCGTGCTCGGGTGAGCCGATCGCCGCGGCCGACTCACTGTCGTCGCCGTGATGCTCGCCGGTCAGCGCCTCGTGGATCTTCTCGGCGCCCTCGAAGCACAGGTACGCGCCACCCACCATCAGCAGCGGCGTCAGCGCCCACGGGAGGAACTGGCTGAGCAGCATGGCGGCCGGCAGGATGAACACCAGTTTGTTCCGCAGCGACCCCAGCGCGATCTTCTTGATGATCGGCAGCTCGCGGTCCGGCGTGAACCCCTGCACGTACTGCGGGGTCACGGCCGTGTCGTCCACGACCACCCCGATCGCCTTCACGCCGGCCTTCCCAGCCGCCGCACCGATATCGTCGATGGACGCCGCCGCCAGCCGCGCGATCACGGCCACGTCGTCCAGCAGGGCCACCAGCCCGCCACTCACGCCAGGCCTCCCCGCGGGGCACTTCTCTTCTCATGTCCGGACAGATTCACCCGCCCAGGGTAGCAACCGGGAGCGGACCCGGCAGCCACACGTCCTTCATGCCGCGCGCGTGGGCGGACCCGGCCGCGGGGCGTCCGGTATGCTGTCGGGCGTGAGCAGTGAACGGCAGGCGACCGGCGACCCCCCGCACGACGACGCGACCCCAGCGGCCGGCCGCGCCGCCGTGCGCCTCCTGCAGGGGTACGTGTGGCACCCCCGGGACGCGGAGATGGACCTCGACACCTTCCTCCCGCGGGAAGTGGATCTCCCCGCCCACTCGGGCACCACCGAGACGGACCCGGAGCCCGCGCGGGTGCTGTGGGACGAGGTGACGCCTCCCTTCGCCTTCTTCGAGAACGGCGAACCCACCGCCAGTCAGGCCTTCTACCAGTTCACGGTGCTGCGCGTGTATGAGGTCCGCCCCGGCAACGACGCCCTGCACGCCGACGCCCAGGAGGTCAGTGAACTGCTGGGGCCGCTGCTGGAGGCCACGCCGCAGGGGGTGGGCTGGCAGGTCTGGGAGGACCTGCGCGACCTGTGACCGCCTCCGGCCTGGACTGGCTGGACCTGCGCGTGGCGGACGATCCGCACCCGCGGCGGTTCAGCAGTGAGGCGTCACTGCGCGCCTACCTCCTGAAAGTCGAGCGGCTCTCCCCGGACGCCGTGATGGACCTGCTCGCACACGGGGAGCTGTCCCCGCCGGCGGTGCGCCGCGAGTACCGCGTGGACCGGCTCGCGCCGGCCCCCCGCACCCCCTGACCGTCAGGCGTCCAGCGTGTCCAGGCCCTCCAGGCCTTCAAACAGGCCGCGCAGCGGGAACGCGGGCAGCGCCGTGCGGGTGCCGCCCAGGCTGAAGTGCTCGACGCCCAGCATCTGCGTCTCCATGGCCTGCCGCTCCTTGGCGCTCATGCGGCCCATCAGGCTCTGCTCGCCCATCTGCGTGCCGTGCGCCGCCAGGGCCGCCTTCTTGTTGCCGGCGTAGGCCCGCACGTCCATGCGCACGGCCACCGTGCCGTCACTCACCCCGTACAGCTGCGGGTCCAGATTCTGGCCCATGCGCGACAGGCCCTGCGCGGCCGCGGCGGTCAGGGCCGTGTAGTACAGGCGCTGCGGCCCGCCGCCCGGCAGGTGCCCGGAGCTGAAGTAGGCCGCGGTGGCCGCCCGGTGAATCTGAAGGTGGTCGATGTGGCCGTACGCGCCGTGCGGATCGAAGGTCACCAGCACGTCCGGCTCCAGCTGCGCGATCACGTCCCGCACCCGGGCCTCCACGTCCAGCACGCTGGCGTTCATCAGGGCGCGCGGGTCGTCGTGCCGGGTGCGCTCGAAGCGGCCCGAGTCGTGGAACCCCAGGAACACCGGTTCCTCGATCTCCAGGGCGCGGCAGGCGTCCCGGAGTTCCTGCTCGCGCTGGGCGCCCAGGTCGTCCACGGTCATGCCGGGCACCGTGATCTTCCCGGCCTCGCCGCGCGTGGCGCAGGCCACGACCACCCGCACGCCCCGGCGGGCGTAGTGCGTGAGCGTGCCGCCCACCGAGAAGGCCTCGTCGTCCGGGTGGGCGAACACGGCGAGCAGCGTGGGGGGGCGGGTCCGGGCGTCGGTCATCCCGGGAGTTTACCCGTCAGTGCCCGCCGCGCCCGCTTCCTGCGCCTCCAGTCTCAGGCCGCGGGTGTGAAAGTCCCACAGGGCGTCCGGCCAGGTCTGGTAGATCAGGCGGCGGTTCACGGCGTCGGCGGCCTCCAGCGCGGCGCCCAGGTGGCGGTAGAAGCGGCTGCCCTGTTCCTGCATGGCCCGCGCGGTCCAGTACGGTTCGGAGGCGAGGAGGGTGGCGAGGCGCTCGTCGGCGGTCATGCCGTCCACGATACCCGCCGGTCCGGCGCTGGCCCTCTGCTACGCTCCGCGCATGAGTGCCGAGACCCGCGGGGAGCGCCTGCCATGCCGACCGTGATCGCCGTGACCTCCGAGAAGGGTGGCGTGGGCAAGAGCACCCTGGCGGTGCACCTCACGGCCGCGTTCGCCGGGCGCGGCCTGAACGCCGCCCTGATCGACGAGGACGGCCGGGTCGGCAGCAGCCGCCGCTGGGCGCAGCGTGCGGAACAGGTCGGCCAGCCGCTGCCCTTCCCGGTGTACGAACCGGACGACGTGAAACCGAGGAAACTGGCGGACCTGGACGTGCTCGTCATCGACACCGAGGGACGCCCGAAACGCCGGGATCAGCGCGCGCTGGCCGGCCGCGCCGACCTGATCCTGGTGCCCAGCGGCCCCAGCCCCCTGGAACTGGAGGCCACGCTGGACCTCGTGGACTACCTGCACGAGCACGGCAGCGGGCGCGGCGCGTGCCGAGTGGTGCTGACGCGCGTTCCTGCGGTCGGCCAGGGGGGCGAGGCCGCCCGCGAGGACCTGCGGGACGGCGGGGTGACCGTGTGCAACACCCTGATCCGGCAGTACGCGGCGTACACCCGCGCGGCCGAGCAGGGTGGCCTCGTGCGCGACCTGCCGGACCCGCGCGCCCAGGCGGCCTGGGGGGACGTGCTCGCCCTGTCCCGGGAGCTGCAGTGACCCCCCCCGGAGGCCGCTGAGATGGCCCGCTTCGACTACCTGGAAGGCAAGAAGCGCCGCAGGGACGCCGGGCCGGGCGCCGACGAGAAGCTGGAGGCCGTGTACCTGCGCCGCGAGACGGTCCGGGCGGTGTGGCGCCAGCTGCGGCGGGACAGGGCCGCGCCGGGCGGTGGGCGGCCCGAGGAGAGCGTGAGTGAACTCGTGGAGGACCTGCTGGTCCGCTGGCTGCGGGAAAGGGAGCGGGACTGACGTGCGCGCGGAAGCGTCCGCAGGCGTGCAGCGCGCGGGCCGCTGGGTGGGCGCCCTGGTGGCGCTGCTGCTGGCCGGTCCGTCCCTGCTGGCCCCGGCGGATTTCCACGCGCTGGACCACGTGAACCTGATCTTTCACGAGGCCGGGCACATGCTGCTGATGCCCCTGGGCGAGACGGTGATGCTGCTGGGCGGCAGCCTGATGCAGCTGCTG
Organism: Deinococcus ficus; assembly: GCF_003444775.1. Taxonomy (NCBI): domain Bacteria; kingdom Thermotogati; phylum Deinococcota; class Deinococci; order Deinococcales; family Deinococcaceae; genus Deinococcus; species Deinococcus ficus. The sequence goes on from NZ_CP021081.1 coordinate 1,369,861, forward strand.
GTGCCGCTGGCCTGCGGGGCCGCCTTCCTGACCCGCGGGGACCGCTACGCCGCCGGCCTGATGGGCGTGTGGGCCGGGCAGAGCCTGGCGAACGTGAGCGCTTATGTGGCCGATGCCCGGGACCGTGCCCTGCCGCTGATCACCGGCGACCCGGACACGCACGACTGGTGGCAGCTGCTGGGCGGGTGGGGGGCGCTGGACGCCGCGCCGGGCCTGGGTCGGCTGCTGCTGGCGCTGGCGTTTGCCCTGGTGGTGGGGGCGGTGCTGCTGGCCCTGTGGGGCGACCTCAGCGAGCCGGTGGGGGAGGGGAGGGGCACGTGACCGGGCCGGTGCGGGTGGGCCGCTACGCGCCGAGTCCGACGGGCGCCATGCACTTGGGGAATGCGCGGACGGCGCTGCTGGCGTGGCTGCATTCCCGGGTGGTGGGGGCGCGGCATCTGCTGCGGTTCGAGGACCTGGACCGGGGCCGGGTGCGGCCGTGGGCGTACGACGTGCTGCGCCGGGACCTGGAGTGGCTGGGTCTCACCTGGGATGAAGAATATATCCAATCGAAGCGACTTGACCTGTATGCCAGTGCTCTAGAACACCTCCCCACCTACCCCTGCACCTGCACCCGCCGCGACATCCAGGCCGCCATCCAGGACAGCGCAGGTGCCCCCCACGGCACCGAACCCGTGTACTCAGGCACCTGCCGCACCCGGCCCAGCCACCCGGACCGGCCGGCCGCCCTGCGCTGGCGCGTGCCGGACCTCACCGTCTGCGCCCAGGATCTCTACCGCCAGGAAACCCTCTGCCAGCACCTGCCGGGCGAGGTGGGCGACCTCGTGCTGCGCCGCAACGACGGCGTGTACGCCTACCACCTCGCCGTGGTCGTGGACGACGCCGCCATGGGCGTGACCGACATCGTCCGCGGCGCCGACCTGTGGCCCGCCACGCCCCGCCAGATCGCCCTGCAACGCGCCCTGGGCGCCCCCACGCCCGCGTACCTGCACGTGCCCCTGATGAACGACCACGCCGGCCTGCGCCTCGCCAAGCGGGACGGCGCGCCCCCGGTGCGGGCCTACCGGGAGGAGGGCACGCCACCGGGCCGCCTCCTGGCCGAGCTGGCCCGCAGCCTGGGCTGGACGGTGCCCGACGAGGTGACCGCCGCCGACCTGCAAGGCCACTGGCGGGCGGAACTGGCGGACCGGGGGCTTAGCCCACCCAGTTCCTGAAGGCGGCCTTCATCCTGCCGCTCTCGTCTGCCGCTTGTCTAAGACGCGTCAGGCGCGCGTGCGGGGCATTCACTAGGCTTGGCGATCATGACCTTCGAGCTCCCCCAGTTTCCGTTGCCGGACGGACGCGGCCGCTACGGCCGCTACGGTGGCCGGTACGTGCCGGAAACCCTGATTCCCGCTCTTGACGACCTGGAACGTGCCTACGCCGAGGCCCGCCAGGACCCGGCCTTCCTGAACGAACTGCAACGCCTCCTCAAGGACTTCGTGGGCCGGCCCAGCGGCCTGTACCTCGCCGAGCGCCTCACCGCGCACGCCGGCGGCGCGAAGATCTACCTGAAACGCGAGGACCAGAACTACACCGGTGCCCACAAGATCAACAACTGCCTCGCGCAGGGCCTGCTGGCCGTGCGCATGGGCAAGAAGCGCGTGATCGCCGAGACCGGCGCCGGACAGCACGGGGTCGCCAGCGCCACCGCGGCCGCGCTGCTGGGCCTGGACTGCGTGGTGTACATGGGCGAGGAGGACATCCGCCGCCAGGCCCTGAACGTCTTCCGCATGAAGCTCCTGGGCGCCGAGGTCCGGCCCGTGACGAGCGGCACCGGCACCCTGAAGGACGCCACGAACGAGGCGATCCGCGACTGGGTCACGAACGTCCGCGAGTCCTTCTACATCCTGGGCAGCGTGGTCGGCCCGCACCCCTACCCGGCGATGGTCCGCGACTTCCAGAGCGTGATCGGTGAGGAGGTCAAGGTGCAGCTGCAGGCGCTCGAGGGCCGCAGCGTGCCGGACGCCATCGTCGCCTGCGTGGGCGGCGGCAGCAACGCCATCGGCATCTTCGCGCCCTTCGCGTATCTGCCGGAGGCCGAGCGGCCCCGCCTGATCGGCACGGAAGCTGCCGGGCACGGCGTGGAGTCCGGCCTGCACGCCGCGAGCGTCGCGGGCGGGCGGGTGGGCGTGCTGCACGGCGCGATGATGTACCTCCTGAACGACGACGAGGGCCAGATCGTCCCGCCGCACAGCATCAGCGCCGGCCTGGACTACCCCGGCATCGGCCCGGAGCACTGCCACTACAGCGACGCCGGCATTGCGTCGTACGTGCCCGTCACGGACGCGCAGGCCATGGAGGCGCTGCAGCTGTGCACCCGCCTGGAAGGCATCATTCCCGCGCTGGAAAGCGCGCACGCCATCTACCACGCGGTGGAACTGGCGGCCGGCATGCGCCCGGATCAGGTGATCGTGGTGAACCTCAGCGGCCGCGGCGACAAGGACGTGGCCGAGGTGATGCGCCTCCTGGACGCGGCCCGGGAAGCCGCGCCTGCCGGGGTGAGCGCGTGAGCGCCTCCCTGACCGGCACGCCCGTCGCCACCCGCGAGGGCCGGGGCGTGGCCCGCCTGCAGGCGGCCTTCCAGCAGGCCGAGGCCGAGGGCCGCGCGGCCTTCATTCCGTACATGACCGCCGGATTCCCGGACCGCTCGCGGTTCCTGGAGGTGGCCGCCACCCTGCTGGAACGCGCGGACATCCTGGAGGTCGGCATTCCCTACAGCGACCCCCTGGGCGACGGCCCGACCATCCAGCGCGCCAGCGAGGACGCCCTGGCGGCCGGCACCAGCACCCGCGGCACGCTGGACCTCGTCCGGGAGCTGCGGCGCACGCACGATACGCCGATCTCGGTCATGACGTACGTGAACCCCATCTACGCGGTCGGCCCGGAGACGTTCATGCAGCTGGCGGCCGAGGCGGGCGTGGACGGCCTGATCCTGCCGGATCTGCCGCCGGACCAGGACATCGAACTGATCGACCTCGCCACCCGCTACGGCCTGGGCCTGACCTTCCTGATCGCGCCGACCAGCACGCCGGACCGTGTGAAGCTGGTCGCGGAGGCCTGCACCGCCTTCCTGTATGCCGTGAGCGTGGTCGGCGTGACCGGCGCCCGCGAGGAAGCGGCCCTGGGTGAGGTGCCGGAGATGCTGGCCCTGGCGCGTGAGCACGCGCGCGTGCCGGTGGTCGTGGGTTTCGGGGTGCGGGACGCCCGCGCCGCGCAGGCGCTGGCTCCGCTGGTGGACGGCGTGGTGGTGGGCAGCACCTTCATCAACGCGATCCGGCAGGGCGCGGACCTGCGGGCCCTGGTGCACGACATCGCCGACGGCTGCCGCCGCTGATTCCCTGCCTTCCGGCCCTCTTCCCCCACGCTCACGGCGTGGGGTTTTTCACACCTTTTCGTGTCCTCAGGCAGCCGTAAGACGCGTGTGGGACTGGAAATGTAGTCTGTCCTCATGAGCCTGCGGCGCCTGCTGTACTCCACTCAACTGCCGTTCTGGCTGCTGCTATTGCTGGCCTTCGTGCTGCTGGGACGAGCACTGAACGCCCGCGTGGACGCCACCCGGCAGGTGGACAGCACCCGCGTGGAGATCGCGCAGGTCAACCGCGTCATGCAGCAGGTCGTGGACATGGAAACCGGCGTGCGCGGGTACCTGCTCACCGCCGACGCGAGCTTCCTGGAGCCGTATGACGCCGCGGTCGCCAGCCTGCCCGGCGACCTCGCGCGGCTGCGCGCGGTGGACGCGCTGGAAAAGGAGAAGGGCACCGCTCAGGAAGGCCAGACCGAACGTCTGGACCGGATCACCACCCTGATTTCCCGCTGGCAGATGGAGGTCGCCGGACCGGAACTCGCCGCCGCCCGCCGCGGGGACCGGGGTGCGGCCGTGGCCATCGTGCGCACCCGCACCGGCAAGAAGATCATCGATGCCGTCCGGACGGAGATCACCGCCTACACCGACGCCGAGAACGCGCTCCTCAGCCGCAGCCTGCGCACCGCCGACGCGCGGCTCTCGGAGCTGCGCACGGCCCTGTACGGCCTGCTGGGCCTCGCGCTGATCGCCGGGATCGTGTCCATCTCGGCGGGCGCGTCGATCCTCTCCCGGCATTTCGAGGCCCTGACGGGCGCGGCCCGGCGCCTCAGCGGCGGCGAGCGGGGCGTGCAGGTCCGGGAGGGCGGCCCGGCCGAGACCCGGGAACTCGCGGCGGCGTTCAACCGCATGAGTGAGGAACTCACCCACGCCACGGAGGCCGCCCGCACGCACGCGCTGGAATTGGAGGACCGCAACCGCAGCATGCGGCAGCTCGGGGACCTGAGTGACTGGATGCAGGCCGCGCGCAGCCTGGACGAGGGCGGCCAGATTCTCGCGCGGGCCCTGCCGGAACTGCTGCCCGGCACACGCGGCACGCTGCTGCACCACAACGCGTCCCGGAACCTGCTGGTGCCGCTGGTGTCGTGGGGCGGGGACGTGCAGCGGCCCGGGTCGCCGGAGCACTGCTGGGCGCTGCGCCGCGGGGAGACCCGCCGGCCGGGCAGCATGCCGTACGCGCCCCCCTGCCTGAACGGCGAGGAGTGCGCGTCGGTGTGCGTGCCGCTGTTCTCGCACGGGGAGACGCTGGGCATCCTGCGCATGACCCCGGCGGCCGAGGGCGCGGCCGACCTGGACCCGGCCGTGGACCGCGCCCTGCCCGGCGTGGCCCGGCAGGTGGCGCTGGCCCTGGCGAGCCTGAGGCTGCAGGACCGGCTGCTGCAGCTGTCCATCCGCGACCCCCTGACGGGCCTGTACAACCGCCGGCACCTGGAGGACGAACTGGCGCTGCACTTCGTGAACGGCGTGAGCGGCACGGCGCCCGTCAGCCTGATCGCGCTGGACGTGGACCACTTCAAGCGCCTGAACGACACCTTCGGACACGAGGCCGGGGACGCGGCCCTGGTGCGGCTCGCGGCGGCGCTGTCGGACCTCGCCCCGGCCGGCAGCACGCCGGCCCGGCCGGGCGGGGAGGAGTTCGCGCTCCTGCTGCCCGGGCACGACCTCGCCTCCGCCACGGCGCTGGCCGAGACGCTGCGTGAGCATGTGGCCGAGTGGACCCTCAGCCACGCCGGGATCGCGCTGGGCCGCGTGACGGTGTCACTGGGCGTGGCGCAGGTGGACCGCCTGATGACCGGCCCGGACGCCCTGGTGCGCGCGGCGGACGAGGCGCTGTACGCCGCGAAACGCGCGGGCCGCAACCGCGTGGTGCAGGCCGGGGAGGCCCCCTGGACCCTGCCGGAGGCGCTGCCCGCCCACTGAGCCTGCCCCGGGCCGGTGCTAGCCTGACCGGGTGACCATTCAATCCGTGAAGGCCCTGCCGGCCCGTGCCGACGTTCCCCGCGAGGAAACCTGGGACATCGAAGCCCTGTACGCCACCCCGGATGCCTGGCAGGCGGAGGCTGACGCCCTGCCGGCCGCCATTCAGGCGATGAGCGCCTACGCGGGCACGCTGGGGCAGTCCCCGGAGCGCCTGCTGGCGTACCTGACGGCCGCCGACGACCTGGAGCTGCGCCTGACCCGGCTGATGTCGTACGCGAGCATGAGCGCCAGCGTGGACGGCCGTGACCCGGTGGCGGCCGCGCGGCGGGACGTGACCAGCGGCCTGCTGGCCGAGTACGGCAGCCTCACGGCCTTCGCCCGGCCGGAACTGCTGGCGCTGGATTCGCTGGAGGGCTGGCTGGAGCGGCCGGAGCTGAAGGACCACCGGGTGCGGCTGTCGCGGCTGATCCGCAACCGGCCGCATGTCCGCTCGCCGGAGGTGGAGGAACTGCTGGGTGCGGTGCAGGCGCCCTTTGCCAGCGAGCGCGGCATTCACCCGGCGCTGGCGAACATGGACCTGCAGTTCGGGTCGGCGGGCGGGGAGAAGATCACGCAGGGGAACGTGGAGCGCCTGACCACCGATCCGGACCGGGAGGTGCGCCGCGCGGCCTGGGAAGGGTACGCGGACGCGCACCTGGCGCTGAAGCACTCGCAGGCCGCGATGTACGCCACGAACGTGCGCCAGGGCGTGTTCATGGCGCGGGCGCGGCGGTACCCGGACGCGATCACGGCGTCGCTGGCACCGGACAACATACCGGTGGGCGTGGTGACGACCCTGCTGGACACCTACCGGGCGCACACGCCGATCTGGCACCGGTACTGGCGGGTGCGCCGGGAGTGGCTGGGCCTGCCGGAGCTGCGCGAGTACGACGTGAAGGCGCCGCTGGTGGGCACGCGGCCGGTGTCGTACGCGCAGGCGGTGGAGTGGATCCAGGATGGCCTCCAGCCCCTCGGCGAAGAATATATCCAAGAAATGCGGAAGGGTCTCACCAGCGACCGCTGGGTGGACTATGCCGCCAACGACGGCAAACGCCAGGGCGCCTACAGCAACGGCGGCGGCCGCGTGAAGCCCTACATCTTCATGACCTGGAACGGCACCATGAGCAGCTACAGCACCCTGGCCCACGAGATCGGCCACAGCATGCACAGCCTGCTCTCCCAGCGCGAGCACCCCCACAGCGTGCCCCGCTACACCCTGTTCCACGCGGAGGTCGCCAGCAACTTCAACCAGGCGATGAGCCGCGCCAACCTGCTGCGCCGCGCCGGCGACACCGACCTGGAAATTCAGGTGATCGAGGAGGCGCTGGGCAACTTCCACCGCTACTTCTTCATCATGCCCACCCTGGCCGCCTTCGAGATGGAGGTGTACGAACGCGTGCAGGCCGGCCGGCCCGTGAGCGCGCCGGACCTGATCGCCCTGACCGCCGACCTGCTCGCCCAGGGCTACGGCGACGGCGTGCAGATGGACCGCGAGCGCAGCGGCATCATGTGGGCGCAGTTCAGCACGCACCTGTACGCGAACTTCTACGCCTACCAGTACGCGACCGGCATCAGCGCCGCCCACCAGCTGCTCGCGCAGTTCGACGCCGACCCGGACGGCGCCCGCGAGCGGTACCTGGCGTTCCTGCGTTCCGGCGGGAGCCTGGACCCCATCGACGCGCTGCGCGAGGCCGGTGTGGACATGCTCAGCCCCGAGCCGGTCGAGGCGACCTTCCGCACGCTCGCCGGGTACGTGGACCGCCTGGAGGAGCTGCTGCGCGCCCGCACCACGCATTGATCGCATAGGGAAAGGGGAGAGCGGGGTAACCCCCGCTCTCCCCTGTAACTGGCCGCCTCAGCGCATCAAACTCAATGTCACCGGCGCCACACCTTCGCCCAGGATGCCCAGCTGCCGCGCGGCCGCCGTGGACAGGTCGATCACCCGGGACGGCACCCCGAACGGCCCGCGGTCGTTGATCAGCACGACCACGCTGCGCCCCGTGCGCTGGTGGGTGACCCGGACCCACGTCCCGAACGGCAGGGACAGGTGCGCGGCCGTCATGGCAGTCCGCGCGTCCCGCCGGCCCCCGTAGTACACCGCCTGCCCGCGCTGGAACACCCGCGCGGCGGTGGAGGGGGCCGCGCGGGGCAGCAGGGCCGGCGGCGCGGCCGCCCCGGCGCCACCCCTCCCGTCGGGCAGGCGCATGACCTCCCCGGCGCGCAACTGGAAGCCCGGCCCGCCGTTCATCGCCTGAAGCTGCGCCACGCTCACCCCGCTGACACGCGCCAGGGACCACAGGGTGTCGCCGCGCTGGATGGTGTAACTGCGGTCCGCGCCGGCCGAACCCAGGAGCGCCGCGGCCAGCAGGACCAGCCGGGCCCCCGCGGCCATCCTCACACGGTCTCCTTGACCGCCTGGCTCAGCACCTCATACCCGTCCTCGGTGACCAGCACGAGGTCCTCGATCCGCACGCCGCCCACGCCGGGCAGGTACGCGCCGGGCTCGATGGTGACGAGCATGCCGGGCTTCAGGACGTCCTCGCTCGTGCCGCGCAGGCCGGGCGCCTCGTGCACCATCAGGCCCACACCGTGCCCCAGCGAGTGCGCGAACGCCTCGGCCAGCCCGTGCCGTTCCAGGATGCCGCGCGCCAGGGCGTCCAGGTCGGCCGCCCGCGCGCCCGGCTTCACGGCCTGCACGGCGGCCTCCTCGGCCTCCAGCACGGCGCCGTACACTCGGCGCATCTCGTCCGTGGGCGTGCCGATGGCGACCGTGCGGGTCATGTCGCTGTTGTACCCGTTCAGGCAGGCGCCCATGTCGATGGTGACGAGCTCGCCGTCCTGCATCACGCGGTCCGAGGCGGTGCCGTGCGGCATCGCGCCGCGCGGGCCGCTGGCGACGATCACGTCGAAGGCGTTGGTCGCGCCGGCCCGGCGCAGGCGCTGCTCGATCTCCAGGGCGATGTCGGCCTCCCGCAGGCCGGCCCGAATCATGGGGCGCACCTCGGCGTACACGCGGTCGGCCAGGGCCTGCGCGGCGCGGATCGCCTCGATTTCCCGGTCGTCCTTGCAGCTGCGCAGTTCCTCCACCAGCCCGGGCGCGGCCTTCAGCGTGGCGTCCGGCCACGCCGCCTCCAGTTCCTCCAGGCCGGCGACGGTCAGGTGGTCGGCCTCGAAGCCCACCACGCCGCGGCCCACGTCCGCGGCGGCGTGCTCGTACGTGGCGGGCGGCCGGGCGATGAACTGCGGCAGGGCCGACTCCTCGGCCGCCTGCACGGTGTACCGCGCGTCGGTGTACAGCGTGGCGCGTTCCTGGGTCACGAGGACCTTCCCGTCGGCGGGGCTGGTGAAGCCGGTCAGGTACCGGACGTTCGCGGGGCGGCTGACCCACAGGGCGTCCAGGCCGCGCTGGCGCATCTCGTCGCGGAGGCGGGTGAGTTGTGTCATACCGCCGTACGGTAACACGCGCCCCAATTCGGGGCGTGAGCCGGCCACCCGCCCCGGCGTCCCGCGGGCCCTGCACCTGATCTGTTCCCTGGGCGGGGACAGCGGCCGGGCGCCCGGGAGGGACGCTTATACTCTCTCAACGGGACAGAATCCGAGTTTGGCCCGCCCCCCGGCGAGGCCCAGTCGCATCCCAACCAGGAGGAGGAAGCGTGAAACTTCACGAATACCAGGGTAAGGAACTGCTGCGCCACTTCGGCGTGAACGTTCAGGAAGGCAAGGTCGCCTATACCCCCCAGGAAGTCAAGAACATTGCCGTGGAGTACGCGCAACCCGTCGTCGTCAAGGCCCAGGTGCACGTGGGCGGCCGCGGCAAGGCCGGCGGCGTGAAGTTCAGCCCCACCGCCGAGAAGGCCTACGAGAACGGCCAGAACATCCTCGGCATGGACATCAAGGGCCTGACCGTGAACAAGGTCCTGGTCACCAAGGCCGTGGACATCGACAAGGGCCACGAGTACTACGTGGGCATGATCGTGGACCGCAACGTCCAGTCCTACACCCTGATGGCCTCCGCCGAGGGCGGCATGGAAATCGAGGAAGTGGCCGCCGCCACCCCCGAGAAGATCATCAAGTACCGCGTGGACCCCGTGAAGGGCCTCCAGCCCTACGAGGCGCGCCAGATCGCACTGGAAGCCGGCTTCAAGGGCAACCTGAACAAGATCGCCGACATGATGGTCAAGATGAGCAAGGCCGCCTTCGAGCGCGACGCCGTGCTCGTGGAGATCAACCCCCTGTTCGTCGGTGAGGACGGCATCCCCGTCGCGCTGGACACCAAGTTCGAGATCGACGACAACGCCATGTACCGCCACCTGGACCTCGCCAGCTACCGCGAGGTCGCCGAGGAGCACCCCCTCGAGGTTGAGGCCAGCCAGCACGGCTTCGCGTACGTGAAGCTCGACGGGAACGTCGGCGTGCTCGGCAACGGCGCCGGCATCGTGATGACCACCCTGGACGTCGTGAACCGCGCCGGCGCCAAGCCCGCGAACTTCCTCGACATCGGCGGCGGCGCCAAGGCCGACGTGGTGTACAACGCCGTGAAAATCGTCAGCAAGGACCCGGACGTCAAGGCCATCTTCATCAACGTGTTCGGCGGCATCACCCGCGCCGACGAGGTGGCCAAGGGCGTCATCCAGGCCCTGGAAGAAGGCATCCTGACCAAGCCGGTGCGCATGCGCATCGCCGGGACCGCCGAGGACGAAGCCAAGGCGCTGCTGAACGAGAAGAACAGCGACCTGATCAAGATGTACCCCACCATGTTCGAGGCCGCGGAAGTCGCCGCGCAGGAAGCCAACGCCGCCAGCGGGAAGGGAGCCTGAAATGGGCATTCTGGTTAACAAGGACAGCAAAGTCATCGTGCAGGGCATGACCGGCTCCGAAGGCGCCAAGCACAGCCGCGCCATGAAGGAGTTCGGCACGCAGGTCGTCGCCGGCGTCACGCCCGGCAAGGGCGGCCAGACCTTCGAGGACTGGCCCATCTACAACAGCGTCGCCGAGGCCAAGGCCAAGCACGGCGCCGACGTCAGCATCATCTTCGTGCCGCCCGCCGGCGCCGCCGACGCCGTGCTGGAAGCCGCGCACGCCGGCATCCCCCTGATCGTCCTCATCACCGAAGGCGTGCCCACCGTGGACATGATGCGCGCCGTGCAGCAGGTCAAGGAACTCGACCAGCTCAGCCGCGCCCAGGGCGGCAAGGGCATCCGCCTGATCGGCGGGAACTGCCCTGGCCTGGTCACCAACGGGGAATGCAAGGTGGGCATCATGCCCAACCGCATCTACACCAACAAGGGCCGCATCGGCCTGATCAGCCGCAGCGGCACCCTGACCTACGAGGCCGCCAAGCTGCTGAACGACGCCGGCATGGGCACCAGCACCACCGTCGGCATCGGCGGTGACCCCGTGATCGGCACCACCTTCGCCGACGTGCTCCCCATGTTCGAGGAGGACCCGGACACCGACGCGATCATCGTGATCGGCGAGATCGGCGGCGCCGACGAGGAAGCCGCCGCGGAGTACATCGCCCAGAACATGAAGAAGCCTGTCGTGGCCTTCATTTCCGGCCGCAGCGCCCCCAAGGGCAAGCGCATGGGTCACGCCGGCGCGATCATCATGGGGGACGTGGGCACGCCCGAAAGCAAGCTCGCCGCCTTCAAGGCCGCGAACGTGCCTGTGGCCGACACCATGCCCGAGATCATCGATATGGTGAAGGCCGCCCTGAACAAGTAAGGCATCACCGGGTGCCCGGGGGCCGGCCAGCAGGCTGCCCCCGGGCGCCTTCACGCTTCAGGGGGCTTCATGTGCGGTCACGTGCGGGTCAGCCCCGCGAGTAGACTGAAGCCATGAAGCTCCGGACCTTCCTCCCCCTCGCGGCAGCGCTCGCCGCGCCTGTCTCGGCCCTGACCGTGACGGGCAGCGTGAGCGGCCAGGCCCCGGCCGGCACGCGGGTCGGCGTGTGGAGCGTCACCGCCTTCGGCCAGCCGGTCGAGGAGATGATCAGCTCGCCCCTGGCGGGCGGCACCTTCAGCCTGAACATCCCCGAGCGTGCCCCGGCCGCACGCGCCCTGAGCGCCCTGACGCCCCAGAACGTGAACTGGCCCGGCGTGATCGACCCGGTTGCCGTGAGCGGTGCCGCGCAGGCGGCCGAACTGAAGTTCTACCTGTACCAGGACGCGAACGGCAACGCCCGGCGCGACACCAGCGAGGCCCTGCGGGAGGTGAGCGTGACCGCCAACCGCGCCACGCTGTTCATGGCCTGGGTCAGTGCCGACGTGACCGTGAAGGCCAACAAGGGGTACGTCGCGCCCCTCAGGCAGGGCCTGAACGCCTTCCTGGTGGATGTGGGCCGCGCCGTGAACGTCGAACCGTACCGCCCGGACCTCACCGTTCACGTGCAACTGGGCCGCTGAGAGGAATCACAAGGGGACTGCGTGTGAAGCGCGGTCCCCTTTCCCGGGCCGGGCTCAGGCCCGGTTGTAGACGTCCACGTACTGCGGCACGATCAGATCCGGGTGGAAGCGCTCGATGGCGGCCCGGCGGGCGTTCGTGCCGAGCTGCATGTACAGTTCCCGGTCGCGCAGAATCCGCAGGGCCGCGTCGGCCATCATGTCCACGTCCCCCACCGGCGTGAGGAAGCCGGTGACGCCGTCCTCAATGACCTCCGGCACGCCGCCGGCGCGGGCGGCCACGACGGGCACCTCGCAGGCCATCGCCTCCAGCGCCGCCAATCCGAAGCTCTCGTTGCTGCTCGGCAGCAGGAACAGATCGCAGATGCCCAGCACCGTCTGCACGTCCGGGAAGGACCCCAGGAAGTGGGTGCGGCCGATCACGCCCAGCTGCTGCGCCAGGTCGAACGCCCGGGCCCGTTCGGGGCCGTCGCCGATCATCAGCAGTCGCGCCGGAATCTCCGACGCCACCCGCGCGAAGGTCTGCACGACGTCCTGCACGCGCTTCACCGGACGGAAGTTGCTGATGTGGACCAGCAGCGCCTCCTCCGGGTGCGCGAAGCGGGCCCGCACCGCCGGGTCGGTGATGCGCACGAAGCGCTCGGCGTCCACGAAGTTGTGGATCACGTCGATGGGCCGGTCCACGCCGAACACCTCGCGCGTCTCGTCCGCCAGGAACTGCGATACGGCCGTCACGTGGTCGCTGTGCTCGATGGCGTGCCGGGTGGTGTGCCGGAAGGCCGGCTCGGCGCCCACCAGGGTCACGTCCGTGCCGTGCAGCGTGGTCACCACCCGCGTGCGGCCGGTAATGTTCCGCGCGTGAATCGCCGAGGACGCGTGCGGGATCGCGTAGTGCGCGTGCACGAGGTCCAGGTCGTGTTCCAGGATCACTTCCGTGAGGGTGTTCGTGGTGGCCAGTTCCGGGAACGGCTGTTCGAACAGGGCGTACGCGAAGCCGCTGACCTGATGGAAGTACGGGCCGTTCATGCAGCCCAGCCCGGACAGCCGGAACGGCTGCGAGGACCCCACGAAGTGCATCTCGTGCCCGCGTCTGGCGAGCATCACGCCCAGTTCCGTGGCGACCACGCCGGACCCGCCGGCGCTGGTATGGCACAGCACCCCGATCTTCATTCCGCGCCCCGCTCCGGGCCGCTCAGGCCCGCGGGCACGTGTTGCTCAGTCCAGTGAATGCACACCCGCCGAGACTACCAGCCCCCCGGCCCGCCCGGGGGTGTGCCCGCCCACCGGTGGGGTCGCCCGGCCGTGACAATTTTGTATCGGGTCCAGCACTACGCTCCGGGGAACATGATCGCCGTCGTAACGGACTCCACGAGTGACCTCGCTCCGGACCTGGCCCGCCAGCTCGGACTCCACGTCGTGCCGCTCACCGTGCACATGAACGGCCGCGCGCTCCTCGACTGGCAGGAAGTCCACCCGGACGGCGTGTACGAGCACCTGCGGGCCGGCCATACGGCCAGCTCCGAACCGGCCAGCCCCGAGCGGTTCGTGCAGCTGTACCGCGAACTGCTGACCACGCACGACCAGGTGATCAGCCTGCACATCTCCGGCAAGCTCTCCGAAACGGTCCGGAACGCCGAGAAGGCCGCCATGCAGCTGCCCGAACCGGGCCGCGTATACGTGCTCGACAGCCGCCTGACCACCGCCCCGCTGGCCGACCTGGTCCTGCGCGTGCAGGAGGCCGTGCAGGCCGGCACGTCCGCCGAGACGGCCGTTCAGGCCCTCGACGGGTACCGCGACGAGCAGTACATGGAGTTCAGCGTGGCCACCCTGGAGTACCTGCGCCGCGGCGGCCGCATCAGCCGCGTGACCGAGGTGATGGGCAACCTGGTGGGCCTGCGCCCCGTCCTGACCTTCCAGAACGGGGAACTGAAGGTGATCCGCCGCGCCCGCAGCAAGGAAACCGCCGAGAACATCCTCCAGTCGCTGGTGGAGCGCTTCGGGTCGCAGCCGGTGCACCTGACCATCACGCACGCCGGCACCGACCCCGTCCGCATCCGCGCGCTGCGGGACGCCGCGCAGCAGAGCGGCCTGACCATCCGGCAGGGCAAGGTCATGCTGCTCGGGCCCGTGATCGGCGCGCACGTCGGCCCGGGCACCTTCGGGTTCATGGCCCGCCCATACGCTGACTGAAGTCGGCGCACTCTCGACCCAAAAGGAGGCCGGCCCCCACGTGAGGGGCCGGCTTCCTTCACTGCCTCCGCTCAGGTGCCGGCGGTGCTCCCGTCGCGCTCCAGGCGTTCCAGGTACGCTTTCCCGCCCTCCACGTCTACGCTGAACGCGTCGGACGCCCCGAAGGTCAGGGTCTCGGCCAGCGTCTCGCTCATCAGGTACTCCTGCCACGCCTCGGCCGCCTCGCGGGCGTCCCCGGTCAGGTCCAGGTGCAGGGTGATGCGGTCGGACACCTCGAAGCCGGCCTTCTTGCGGCCGTCCTGGATGCCGCGCACGAGGTCGCGGGCCAGGCCCTCGAGTTCCAGTTCGCGGGACAGGGTGGTGTCGAAGGCGACGAGGTACCCGGCTTCCTCCATCGCGGCGTACCCGTCGGGGGATTTGGCGTCCACGAGCACCTCGTCCGGCCCGAGTTCGTAGCGCTCGCCGTCGGGGGAGACGACCTCGAAGAACTTGCCGTCCCGGACGAAGCGGGCGACCTCGGCGGCGTCGGCGGCCTGCAGGGCGGCGCGCACCTGGGGCACGGCCTTGCCGAACTTCTTGCCGAGGACCGGCAGGTTGGGCCGCAGCTGGTAGCTGACGAGTTCGGCGTACTGGTCGAGCAGCTCGACCTCCTTGACGTTCAGCTCCTCCTTGATCTGTTCCGCGAAGCGGCCCAGCGCGGCCGTCTGCTCGGTGGTGCGGGCGCGCAGCATCACGCGCGGCAGCGGCTGACGCTGGCGCAGGCCGGTCTGCCCGCGCACCGCGCGGCCCAGGGACACCACGCGCAGCACGGCGTCCATCTCGCCCACCAGGGCGGGCGCGGCGAGCGACTCGTCCACGGCCGGCCAGGTGCTCAGGTGCACGCTTTCGGGCGCGTCAGGCTGCACGCTCAGCACCAGGTTCCGGTACAGTTCCTCGGCCAGAAACGGCGTGAAGGGCGCGGTCAGCTGCGTCACGGTGACGAGTGCGTGGTGCAGCGTGGCGTACGCGGCGAGGTCCACGCGGCCGTCCCCGGTCCAGAAGCGGCGGCGGTTGCGGCGCACGTACCAGTTGCTGAGGTCCTCGACCACGAAGTCCTGCAGCGCGCGGCTGGAGCCGGTCGGGTCGTAGCTGTTCAGGCTGTCCGTGACGGTCTGGATGAGTGCCTGCACCTTGGCGACCAGCCAGCGGTCCACCTCGGGGCGCTCGGCCACGGGCGGCGCGGCGCTCAGGTCGGGCCGGTCCAGGTTGGCGTACAGCACGAAGAAGCTGTAGGTGTTCCACAGCGTCAGGAAGTAGCTGCGGAACGCTTCCCCGATCACGTTCATGCCCACGCGGCGGGACAGTTCGGGCGGGGCGGACACGTAGGTGTACCAGCGGGCGGCGTCGGCGCCGTACGCGTCGAACACCTCCCAGGGGTTCAGGATGTTCCCCTTGCTCTTGCTCATCTTCAGGCCCTTCTCGTCCAGGAAGTGCCCGGCGCAGATCACGGACTTGTACGCCACGCTGTCGAACACCATGGTGCCGATCTGGTGCAGGCTGTTGAACCACCCGCGCGTCTGGTCGATGGCCTCGCTGATGTAGTCGGCGGGGAAGCCGCCCTGTTCGAACACCTCACGGTTCTCGAAGGGGTAGTGGTGCTGCGCGAACGGCATGCTGCCGCTGTCGTACCAGACGTCCATCACGTACGGCACGCGGCGGAAGGTCTTGTCGTTCACCTCGAAGGTCACGTCGTCCACGTACGGGCGGTGCGGGTCGAAGGCGTCGGTGCGCACGTCCGCGCGGCCACTCAGGTCGGCCAGTTCCTCGTAGCTGCCGATCACGCGGTACTCGCCGTCCTCGGCTTCCCACACGGGCAGCGGCGTGCCCCAGTAGCGGTTGCGGCTGATGTTCCAGTCGATCAGGTTCTCCAGCCACCCGCCGTAGCGGCCGTTGCGGATGTGCGCGGGGTGCCAGTCGATGGTCTGGTTCAGCTCGATCAGGCGGTCTTTCAGGCGGGTGTTGTTCAGGTACCAGCTCTCGGTGGCGTAGTACATCAGCGGCGTGCCGCAGCGCCAGCAGTGCGGGTAGCTGTGCACGAAGTTCTTCTCGCGCCACATCACGCCCCGGGCGCGCAGGTCGCGGATGATGTCGGTGTTCGCGTCCCGGAAGAACGCGCCCTTCCACGGTCCGAAGCGGTGCTTGCCCTCGCTGTCCACGCCGACCAGCACCGGCCAGCCGTAGTTCCGGGCGAGACGCATGTCGTCCTCGCCGAAGCTGGGCGCGGTGTGCACGATGCCGGTGCCGTCACTGTCACTCACGTACGTGTCCAGGCCGGCCGTCCAGCAGGCCCTGCCCTCGCCCTCGGCCGTCCAGGCCTCGGTGAAGGGCGGCTCGTACGCCACGCGGTCCAGGTCGGTGCCCTTGAAGGCCTTAAGCACCTCGGCGTTCTCGCCGAGCACCTCCGAGAGCAGGCTGCGGGCCAGGATCAGCGCCTTGCCGTCCTTGTCGAGTGCGGCCACGTACTCGAAGTCCGGGTGCACGGCCACACCCACGTTGTACGGCAGGGTCCACGGGGTCGTCGTCCACACCAGGAACGCCGCGCCGTCCGGCAGGCCCAGCGCGGCCGGGTCTTTCAGGTCGAAGGTCACGTAGATGCTGGGGTCCTGGATGTCCTTGTACCCGTCGCTGACCTCGGCGTTGGAGAGCGTGGTGCCGTCCTTCGGGCAGTAGGGCGCCACGCGGAAGCCCTTGTACAGCAGGCCTTTCTCGTCCAGCTGCTTGACGCTCCACCACACCGACTCGATGTAGTTGCGGTGCAGGGTCATGTAGGGCTCGTCGAGGTTCACCCAGAACGCCATGCGCTCAGTGAAGCGCCGCCACTCCTGCTCGTACTCGAAGACGCTCTCGCGGCACTGCGCGTTGAACTTCTCGATGCCGTACGCCTCCACCTCGCGCTTGCTGCCCAGGCCGAGCTTCTTCTCCACCTGCAGTTCCACCGGCAGGCCGTGCGTGTCCCAGCCGGCTTTGCGGGGCACATGGTAGCCCTGCATGGTCTTGAAGCGCGGGAAGAGGTCCTTGAGGCTGCGGGATTCCACGTGGTGGATGCCGGGCACGCCGTTCGCGGTGGGCGGGCCCTCGTAGAAGGTGTAGAGCGGCCCGCCGGCGGTCTGTTCCAGGCTGCGCTCGAAGATCTTCTGCTCGTCCCACCACTTCAGGGTGGCCTGTTCCATCTCGGGGAAACTGGGGTTCTGCTGCACGGGTCTGAACGGGGGGCGGGTGGTCATCGGGCACTCCTTGGAAGGCAGGGTGGACTGTGGGGGATCAACGGCAGACGCCGCGCCTCAGCGGTTGCTGGGACGCGGCGGACAGGGCCAGTGCGTGGTACCACCCAACTTCACTCCTCGTGCGGAGTCTCGTTGCAGGTCCCTCTGTCGCGGGGCGTACGGACGGGTCTACTGGGCCGCGGGGGGCGGTTCTTCCGTCGGCGCGGGCGGTGATCTTCGGCACTCGGACGTGAACGTCAGGCTCTCACCGTCCCTGACTCGCTCGTGTTCCGGTTCCGGGCGTACTGTCCGCTCGTTCGCCTGAAGCTGTGGTCCCGCAGGCGGGACAGATCATGGTAGGCCGCGACCCGCCCGGGGGTCAATCCGCCATCCGGCGGGGATGGGCGGCACGCGGCGCGCACGGGCAGTATGCTGTCATATCCGGGGCAGTGCGGCCTGGGCCTGAGCCCTTGGCGGCCAAGCGCTCCCCGATACGGAACGGCAGCCCCCAGGCGGGGCCGCCCTGGAGGGCAACATGGAATTCTTCATCGATACCGCCATCGTCGACGAGATCAGGGAAATTGGCGAGTGGGGCGTCCTGGCGGGCGTCACCACCAACCCCAGCCTGATCGTCGCTTCGGGACGGGATTTCCGGGAAGTCGTGCTGGAGATCGCCGGAATGGTCGGCGGCGCCATCAGCGCCGAGGTCACCGCGCTGGACGCCGAAGGCATGATCAAGGAAGGCCGCGAGGTCGCCGCCTGGAACGAGCACGTCGTCGTGAAACTGCCCCTGACGCCCGCCGGGCTGCAGGCCTGCAAGGCCCTGACCGCCGACGGCATCAGGACCAACGTCACCCTGTGCTTCAGCGTGCCGCAGGCCCTGCTGGCCGCCCGCGCCGGCGCCACGTACATCAGCCCCTTCGCGGGCCGCGTGGACGACATCGGCTGGGACGGCATTCAGCTGATCCGCGAGATCAAGGAAGCGTACGTGCTGGGCGGCATCGAGACGAAGGTGCTGGCCGCCAGCATCCGCCACCCCATGCACGTGCAGCAGGCCGCGCTGGCCGGCGCGGACGTCGCCACCATTCCCTACAAGGTGTTCAAGCAGATGGTCAGTCACCCCCTCACGGACAAGGGCCTGGACGGGTTCATGAAGGACTGGGCCAAGCGGGGTGAGGCGAAACAGTGACCGAATCCGCGCCACGGGGCCTGCCCTACCACGAGTTGCAGCAGAAGATTCTCCCGGAACTGCACCTGATCGCGGCCGGGTACGGCATCGAGAACTACCGCAAACTCAAGAAAGACGCCCTGGCCCTGGCGATCATGGAACACCAGGCCCAGGCCGAGGGGCAGGTCCTGGCGCGCGGCTTCCTGGAAATCAGCCCCGACGGCTACGGCTTCCTGCAGTCCGACCTGCTGGACCCGCAGAGCCGCACCGTGCTGGTCACGTCTGGCCTGATCCGCCAGTTCCACCTGCGGACCGGCGACGAGGTGATCGGCCGCGCCCGCCTGCCGCGCGAGAACGAACGCTACGGCTCGCTGGTGCGCGTGGAGGCCGTGAACGGCCTGGACCCCGACACGTCCCGCAGCCGCCCGCGCTTCGATGACCTGACGCCCACCTTCCCGGACCACCAGCTCGTCCTGGAAGACCCCACCATGGACGACGGCCTGAGCCTGCGCGTGGTGGACCTGCTCGTCCCCATCGGGCGCGGGCAGCGGGCGCTGATCGTCGCGCCGCCCAAGGCGGGGAAGACCACGCTGCTGAAAAAGATCGCCAACAGCATCGTGAAGAACTACCCCGACGTCACCGTGATGGTCCTGCTCGTGGACGAACGCCCGGAGGAAGTCACGGACTTCCGGGAGAGCGTGCAGGGCGCCCAGGTGATTGCCAGCACCTTCGACGAGCCGCCCCAGCACCACGTGCGCGTGGCGGAGTTCGTGCACGAACGCGCCCGGCGCATCGTGGAGGAAGGCGGGCACGTGGTGATCCTGCTCGACTCCATCACCCGTCTCGCGCGGGCGAACAACCTCGTCACGCCCCCCACCGGGCGGACGCTCTCCGGGGGTCTGGACAGCAACGCCCTGCACTGGCCCAAGCGCTTCCTGGGCGCGGCGCGCAACATCCGCGAGGGGGGCAGCCTGACCATCCTGGCGACCGCGCTGGTGGAAACCGGCAGCCGCATGGACGACGTGATTTTCGAGGAGTTCAAGGGCACCGGCAACGCTGAACTGGTCCTCAGTCGGCGCCTGGAAGAGCGCCGCATCTTCCCGGCGCTGGACATCCTGAAGTCCGGCACGCGCCGCGAGGAACTGTTGCTGCAGCCCGAGGTGCTGAAGAAGATGTGGCTGCTGCGCAAGGTGATCAGCGACATGGATCCCGCCGACGCGATGGACATGCTGGTGGGCCGCATGGGCAAGACCCGCAACAACGTCGAATTCCTCCAGTCCCTGACGGGAGGGTAAGGGGCCGCGTGCCTCCAGCTCTCACTCCCTGTCCTGGCGGCCCCGCATGAGGCCGCCTTCCCGCGTGCTGATCGTGGACGACGAGGCGCAGATCGTGGAACTGCTGCAGCTGACGCTGGAGATGCACGGCATGCAGGTCCGCACCGCCATGTCCGGCCCGGAAGCGCTGGAACTGGCCGGCCAGCATTCCTTCGACGTGATCATCATGGACGTGCTGATGGTCCCCTGGGACGGCTTCGAGACGGTGCGGCGCCTGGGCGCCCGCATGGGCCCGGCGCTGCCGCCCGTGGTGTTCCTGTCGGGCCTGAACCTCGCGGAGGACCTGCCGCGCGTGCCCGGCCTGCGGGCCGAGTACCTGGTCAAGCCGTTCCGGCCGGCGCACCTGATCGAGGCGCTGAACCGCGTCGTCCGCAAATCCTGATCTGACCCCTTCGGGTCCTCCGAACTGGCCCTCACCATGGGGCCAGTTTGCGTTTACGCTCGGCACATGACCACTCACACCGGAACCCCCGCCCTAAAAGAAGGCTTCGCCGAGATGTTCAAGGGCGGCGTCATCATGGACGTCGTCACGCCCGATCAGGCCCGCATCGCCGAGGCCGCCGGCGCCACCGCCGTCATGGCCCTGGAGCGCGTCCCGGCCGACATCCGCAAGGACGGCGGCGTGGCCCGCATGAGCGACCCCAAGATGATCAAGGAGATCATCGCCGCCGTGACCATCCCCGTCATGGCCAAGGTCCGCATCGGCCACATCGTCGAGGCGCAGATCCTCCAGGCGCTCGGCGTGGACTTCATCGACGAGTCCGAGGTCCTCACGCCCGCCGACGACGAATTCCACATCCTCAAGACCGGATTCCGGGTGCCGTTCGTGTGCGGCGCGAAGAACCTCGGCGAGGCGCTGCGCCGCGTGGGCGAGGGCGCCAGCATGATCCGCACCAAGGGCGAGGCCGGCACCGGCAACGTCGTGGAAGCCGTCCGGCACGCCCGCACCGTCCTCGGCGAGATCCGCCGCATCCAGGCCCGCCCCGCCGAGGAACTCATGACCGCCGCCCGCGACCTGCAGGCCCCCTACGAACTCGTGCGGTACGTTCACGAGCACGGCAAACTCCCGGTCGTGAACTTCGCCGCCGGTGGGGTCGCCACGCCCGCCGACGCCGCCCTGATGATGCACCTCGGCCTGGACGGCGTGTTCGTGGGCAGCGGCATCTTCAAGAGCGACAACCCGGAGCGCCGCGCCCGAGCCATCGTGAAGGCCGTCACCCATTACCAGGACGCCGACATCCTGGCCGAGATCAGCGAGGACCTCGGCGCGCCCATGACCGGCATCAACATCGACGACCTGATCCCCGCCGAACGCCTCGCCAGCCGTGGCTGGTGACGCCCCGCGGGTGGGTGTCCTGGCCCTCCAGGGCGCCTTCCGCGAACACCGCAGCCTGCTTGAAGGACTGGGCGCGCAGGTCACCGAGGTCCGCCTGCCACACCACCTCAGCGGCCTGAACGGCCTGGTGCTGCCCGGCGGAGAGAGTACCACCATGGCGAACCTGCTCAGCGCCTATGGACTGTGGGACCCCATCCGTGCCTTCCACGCGGCCGGGAACGCCATGTGGGGCACCTGTGCCGGCGCGATCCTGCTCGCCCGAGAGGTCGAGGGTGCCCCCCCGCAGTTCGGCGGCCGGCAGGACAGCCTGGGCCTGCTGGACGTGACCGTGCAGCGCAACGCCTTCGGCCGGCAGGTGGACTCCTTCAGCGCGCCGCTCTCCGTGCAGGGCCTGTCCACGCCGTTCCCGGGCGTATTCATCCGCGCGCCCCTGTTCCGCCGCACCGGCCAGGACGTGCAGGTTCTCGCCCGCCACGGGGAGGACGCCGTGATGGTCCGGCAGGGGAGGGCGCTGGGCACGGTGTTCCACCCGGAACTCACCCGGGACGCCCGCGTTCACGAACTCTTTCTGAACCTCTGCCCGCACCCCCTCCCGGCCTGACAACGCGGCGGTCCTCCCGTATGCTTCCGGCGTGCGACGCGCCCCCCGCCCCCCCGCAGAGTGGTTCCAGGCGGAACCCGGCGGCCCCCGCCTGTCCGTGCAGCGCACTGGCAGCGGCGGGCCGCCCGTCGTGCTGCTGCACGGCCTGAGCGGCTCGGCGCACTGGTGGAGGGACAACGTGCCCGCGCTGGCCGAGGGCCACGACGTGTACCTGCTGGAACTCGCGGGGTTCGGCCGCGCGTGGCGGGACCGCGCCCTGAGCGTCACCGACGCCGCCCACCTGATCGGCGCGTGGCTGGCCGCGCGCGACCTGCACGACGTGACCCTGATCGGCCACTCCATGGGCGGACAGATCAGCGCCCTAGTCGCCGCGCAGCACCCGGAGCGCGTGCGGAACCTCGTGCTCGCCTGCGCCAGCGGCCTGCTGGAGTCCAGCGTGCAGCGCGCCGCCCTGAACCTCCCCCGCGCCCTGGCGACTGGACGGAAATCCTTCGTGCCCCGCATCCTGGCCGACGGGCTGCGCGCCGGGCCCCGGAACCTGTGGCTCAGCTCCAGCAGCCTGCTCACCGGCGGCCTTCAGGACGTGCTCCCGACCCTCAAAGCCCGCACGCTGGTCGTGTGGGGCGGCCGGGACGCCCTGGTGCCCGTGCAACTCGGCCGCCGCATGAGCGCCGCCATCCCCGGCGCCACCCACGTGGAATTCGACCGGGCCGGGCACGTAGTCATGGTGGATGCCGCCGAAGACTTCAACCGCGCCGTGCTCGACTTCCTCCGGGACGACCACCAGAAGGACCGCGGTAACGCGGGGGACGCCAGCTCTTGACCTCCCCCTCACGGCATGACTACGTGACGGTCCTGGGCGTGCGCACCCACGCCCGCGTGTGGGGCAGCGGCCCGCCCCTCGTGATCGTGCCGGGCCTGGGCTGCTCCGCGTGGATGTACACACGCCTCGCCCGGCGGCTGGCACGGACGCACACCGTGTACGGCTACGATCCGCCCGGTCACGGCCTGAGCGGCGGAACCTGGTGGGGCCGGGCGGACCTTCCTGGTCTGGTGGAGCACCTCCGGGCGTGGCTGACCGTAAAGGGGTTCGGGCCGGTGCCCATCGTGGGCCACTCGCTGGGTGGGGAAGTCCTGTTTGACCTTGCGGCCCGTCACCCGGAGTGCCTGAGTGCACTGATCGCCGTGGCGCCCACCGGCATCCCGGAGAACCCGAGTGTTCGCGTGCAGCTGACCCGGCTGATGAAAGACCTGCCGCGGGAGAGGGGAGAGCTGATGCTGCGCGGCATCCCCTCCTACCTGCGCTGCGGGCCGCTGCGGATGCTGCGGCTCGCCCGCGGACAGGTGGAACACCTCAGCGGCCCACACCTGCACCTCGTCCACACCCGGAATCTGCTGATCTACACCCCGAGTGACCCGGTCATTCACGTCTGGACGGTGAAAGCCCTGAGAGACCGCGTTCCCGGCAACGAGAGCGTGGAGATCCCCGGAGGGACACACGCCGTCACGGATTCCTGCCCGGATGCCGTCGCAGACGCCATTCATGCCTTTCTTCGATAGTGATCGACTCGACAAGTCGGAATATATCCAACTAGAGCCATAATCAGCAAAAACCATAGGCAGAGCAGCCAGATGAAACCGAAGGTGAAAATATTCACCTGTATAAGCTATTGTGCATGATAGCTATCTGAGCGCCATGCGGTGAGAATCCAGGGATTCAGCCAGCGGGGTGGGGATGGGTTGCTCACCGCGCAGGAAAGCCAGCCAGTCTCGGATGAGGGTGGTGTCCCCGCCACCGTGGTTGCCGGTCACGTTCACGGTCCAGGTGCGGGTGTGGCCGGTGCGGAAGTCGTGGAGTTCGAGTTCACCACGGTCCATGTGGCCGCGCAGTTCGCCGTGGGACCCGAGGACCTTGAGGGTGCGGGTGTTGTTGTGCGTGAATGCGCTGACGGTGAGTTGCGCGGTGACGCCGTTCTCGAATTCGATGGTGACGGCCTGATAGTCGTTCACGTTGTTCCGGCCGAGGTACACGCACTCGCCGTAGGGGCCGTGGTGCAGGGCGTCGTGCAGGCTGATGCCTCCGGCGGTGAGGACGGTGACGGGCCACTGGTCGGCGGGACGGGTGACGTAGATGCGGCGGGCGTCGGAGGGGCAGTCGGGGACGGGGCAGTGGACGCAGCGGGTGGCCGCGCCGGGCGGGGCATTCTCGGGGCGGAAGTGGTGGAGGCGGCCGGCGCTGTGGATGCGGGTGGGGGGACTGCCGGCGTACCAGCGCAGGAGGTCGAGGTCGTGGACGCTCTTGGCGAGGAGGAACGGCGCGGCGGGCGGGGAGGCCCGCCAGTTGCCGCGGACGTACGAGTGCGCGTAGTGCCAGTGGGCGACGTTCTCGGCGAGGGTGAGGCCGACGAGTTGGCCAAGAACGCCGGAGCGGATCGTGTCGTGGACAGCCTGGAAGAAGGGAGTGGCGCGCAGGACGTGGCACACGCTGACGCGCCCACTGGAGCGCGCCTCGGCGGCCTGCAGGGCGTCGAGTTCGGCGTGGGTGGCCGCGACGGGTTTTCGAGGAGGACGTGGTACCCGAGGGCCAGGGCGTGCAGGCAGGGCTGGACGTGGTCGTCGTCGGGGGTGGCGATCACGACCGCGTCGGCCACGCGGCCCCGGGCGAAGAAGTCGGTCCAGTGGGTGAACTGCCCCTCCGGGGGGACGGCGTGGCGGGTGGCGACCTCGTGCAGCCGGGCGGGCCGGGGGTCGACGAGCGCGGTGATGTGGGCGCCCTGCGCGGCGAGGTGGTGGGCGTACACGTCCGCGCCGCGGTTCCCGCAGCCGATCACGGCGACCCTCACGGTCATGCGGGGGTCATTCCGGGCGGCGGGTCACGCCCCAGCCAGGGCCCTGGGGCGGCGCGAGTTCACCGGCCTGCCAGTGCAGGCCGGTGAAGGGGTCGTCGGCGAGGAGGAGGGCGCCGTCCAGGTCCGCCCAGTCGCAGGAGCCGGCGAGGGCAGCGGCGGCGGCGATGCCGAGGCTGCTCTCGATCATGCAGCCGATCATGACCTGCATGCCGTGCGCCCGCGCGAGCCGCAGGGCCTGAAGGGCCTGGAGGGGGCCGCCGAGTTTGGCGAGTTTCAGGTTCACGCCGTCGAACGCCCGGGCGAGGCTGAGGACGTCGCGGACGTGGTGCAGGCTCTCGTCGGCGACGAGGGGCACGCGGGCGGTGCGGCGCAGTTCGGCGTGGCCGTCGAGGTCGTCGGCCGCGAGGGGCTGTTCGAGCAGTTCGGCGTTCGCGGCGTCGAGGACGTCCAGCATGCGTTTGGCCTGTACGCGCGTCCAGGCGGCGTTGGCGTCCACGCGGAGGGTGACGTGGGGGAGTTCCTCGCGCAGGGCGGTGAGGATCGCCTCGTCCCGGTCGGTGCCGAGTTTGACCTTGAGGATGGTCTGCCCGGCCTCGACGGCCTCGCGGGCACGCTGGCGCATCTCGGGCAGCTCGGCGAGGCTGACGGTGTAGCTGCTGTGCGGGAGGGGCCGGTCGGACAGGCCCAGGAGGTGCCGGGCGGGCACGCCGGCCAGCATGGCGCACCATTCAACCGCTGCCATTTCCAGGGCGCACTTCACGCTGGGGTGGTCGTGCGGCATGACGCGGGTCACGGCGGCGTGCAGGCCCTCCCAGTCCCAGGGGTCGCGCACGCCTTCCAGCGCCGTGGCCAGGAGGGGCAGCACAGCCTCCACGGTGCCGCGCGTCTCGCCGTAGAAGGCGTTCGGGGCGGCCTCCCCGCGCCCCTGCACGCCCCCGCGCTCCAGGGTGACGAGGGTGCGGGGGTACACGCTGTGCGTCCAGCGGGCGATGCCGAAGGGCTGTGCGGTGTGCAGGTCCAGGGTGTCCCAGGTGAGGTTCACGAGGTCCACCGCCCGTACCCGGTGCAGGACGCGGCGAGGCGCGCGCCGTAGTCGCCCTCGCCGAGGGTCTCGATGGTGACGCGCATGTGGGTGGCGTTCGCGTGGATCATGCGCCTGCCGTCCAGCATCAGGCCCACGTGTCCGGGGAAGAACGCCAGGTCGCCGGCCTGCGGGACGTCCACGGACGTGAGGGCCGCCTGCTGCTGGTCCGCGTCACGCGGGAGGGCCCGGCCGGCGGCGGCGTACACGACCTGCGTGAGGCCGGAGCAGTCCAGGCCCCAGGCGCTGCGGCCGCCCCACACGTACGGCGTTTCCAGGAAGCGCAGCGCGAAGGTGGCGGGGTCCGTGCCGGTCAGCGGGGCCAGGGTGACGTCCTGCACCCAGGCGTCCCGGCCGTCGGGCAGCACGACCGGCTGCCAGCGGCGGTGGTCCTCGGTGACTCCCTCGCCGGCGCCGGGCGTGAGGCGGGCGCCGTGGCTGAGTTCCGCGAGAATCGCGCGGCTGACCTTCGGGCCGGCGAACGCGTGCCCGCGCAGGACCGTCACCTGAAGCGCGCCGGGGTCGCCGGCCACCAGGGCGGCCGCCCGGGCCCAGCCGAGGTACCGGTCGTGGGCGGTGCGGACGTACTGCCAGCCGTCCCCGGTGTCCCACAGGATCTCCATGGGCTCGCCGGGCAGCGCCTCGGTGACCTGCGCGGCCATGTCGTCCGGCCGAGCCTTCAGGCTCACGCGGGCGGCACCGGCCAGGGCGGGGCGGGGCTGTACGTACGTCCACTCCCCGCTCAGCTGGTCCTGCAGGGCCGCCTCGGCCCAGCGGCGGTCGGGGTCCACGGCCCACACCCGGCGGTCCAGGGTGTCCGGCAGCGGAGGGGTGGTCGCGTCATTCACGGCGGTCATGCCTGCCAGCCTAGAGCATCCCCTGAACGGCCCGGCCAGGGCTTTACAGATGGCTCTTCAGCCAGCGCAGCCAGTTGCCGCCTGCCACCCCGGCCCGCGCCTCGGCGGGCAGCAGGTCCAGGAAGCGGGGCAGGTCGGCGCAGGAGTCCAGGCCGGCCGGGGTCTTCTCCTGCCCGAACCCGCCGTCCAGGTCCGTGCCGAGCGCGACGTGGGCCCAGCCGCCCAGCGCCGCGTAATGCCGGGCGTGCGCGGCGAGGTCGGTGAGGGACACGCGGGGCTGCGTCGCGTCCCACCCGGCGCGGATGAAGGTGCTCAGGCACACCAGGCCGATCACGCCGCCGGTGGCCATGACCGCGCGGGCCATGTCGTCGGTCAGGTGCCGGTTGCCGGGCAGCAGGGCCCGGGCATTCGAGTGCGAGGCGATCATGCGCACGCCGAGGTCCGCCGCGTCCCAGAAGGCCGCGTCGTCCAGGTGCGAGGCGTCCAATGTCACGCCCAGGTCCCGCATGCCGGCCACGAGGTCGCGGCCGGCCGGGGTGAGGGGCCCCGGGGCGTTCGTGCCGCCGGCGTACCGGGTGCGGCCCCAGGCGGGCCCGATCAGGCGCACGCCGCGCTCCACCCAGAACGGAAGGTCGTCCGCGTCGCGGATGGGGTCGGCGCCCTCCATCAGCAGGACGACGCCCAGCGCGTCCCCGCTGCCGGTCAGGGCGTCCGCCTCGAAGGCCGCGACCTCGGCGGCGCTGCGCAGGAGCCGGACGTGCCCCTCGTCCTGCCAGCGGGTGTACACGTTCAGCTGCGTCAGGGCCTGCTGCCGGGCGCCCTCGGCGTCGGTGTACCCGGAGCTGCCGGCGCTGGCCGGGAGGGCGAACAGCGTGCCGAACGCCAGCCGCACCCCGCCCTTGCGGAGTTCCGGGAAGCTCACGGTCGCGGTTTCGCTGGGCACCGGGTCGCAGGCGCGCAGCTCGGACAGGGGGAGGCGCAGGTCGCGGCCCAGCAGGGCGTTCATGGCGAGGTCCAGGTGCCCGTCCACGATCAGCACGCCGCGACCTCCCGGGCGGCGGCGAGGTTCCGGTCGATCAGGGTCAGGACGTCCCGGAGGTCATGCACGACGCCGGGTTCCGCGTGGTGCACGTTCACCCGTTCGGCCGCCATGCCCACGCGGCGGGCGGCGTCCACGTTCTCCGGCAGGTCGTCCAGGAACAGGATCGCGGCCGGCGGGAGGCCCAGCGCCTCGGCCGCCAGCGTGAAGGCGCGCGGGTCGGGCTTGTGCACGCCGAGGGTGCAGGTGGCGAGAGGAACGTCCACCAGGTCGGCCAGTCCGGTGCGCCGCAGGGTCCGGTCGATGCTGGGGAAGGTGTTGCTCAGCACGCCCACCCGCAGACCCCGGGCGCGCACGCCGCGCAGCACCTCGGCGACGTGAGGAACGGGCGTCAGGAAGGCCTCATAGGGGTACTCGCTCAGGAAGGCCTCGCCCTCGGCGTGGGTCAGGCCGAGCTGCCCGGCCAGCCCTCGGGCGTAGGTGGCCCAGTAGGCGGCTTCCTCGTCGGGCGTGCGGATGGCGTGCCAGTGCGGCGCCTCGGCCTGCCAGTGGGTGATCATGCGGCGCGCGGTGTGCTTCGGGTCCAGGCCGAAGCGTTCGGCGGCCCAGTGGCCGGCCTGGGTGTACACGCCGGGGTCGGTGGTGCAGAGGGTGTCGTCCCGGTCGAAGAGGACGGCCTGCCAGCGGGAGGTCATGGGCGAATCCTAGAGCGCACGGCCCGATCCTGCCCGGTCCCGTTTGCATTCGGCAACAATGTTGCTCATCTCATCTGACCGGCCCGATGTATAGCAATAGGGTTGCGCGGTCCAGCGTTCTCCCTCTAGCATGGCGGGCATGACCAGCGCGGCGCCCGCCCCCCACACGCTCCTCACGCCCGGTCCCACGCCCATCCATCCCCGCGCCGTGCAGGCGCTCACGCGGGACATGCTGGGTCACATGGACCCGGTCGTGTTCGCCCTGAACCGCGACATCCAGCAGGGCCTGCGCGACATGTACGGCGCGGCCCCGGACACCTTCACCGCCCTGCTCGCCGGCACCGGCAGCCTGGGCATGGAGGCGGGCTTCGCCAACCTCGTCGAGAGCGGGGACGAGGTGATCGTCTGCGCGAACGGCAGCTTCGGGCACCGCATGGCCGAGATGGCCGCCCGTTACGGCGCCCGCGTGCGGCTGGTCACCGCGCCCCTCGGTGAGGCCATCCGCCCGGAGAACGTCGCCGCGCAGCTCGACGACCGCGTGCGCATGGTCGCCGTGGTCCACGGCGAGACGAGCACCGGCGTGCTGAACCCCGTCCCGGAGATCGCCGGACTGCTGCGCGGCCGCGACACCCTGCTCACCGTGGACGCCGTCACCACCGCCGGCATGGAACCCTTCCACATGCAGGCCTGGGGCGTGGACTACGCCTACACCGGCGCGCAGAAGTGCCTCAGCGCCCCTCCCGGCCTCGCGCCCATCGCCGTGAGCGACCGCGCCTTCGCGCGCTTCCATGCCCGACGCAGCCCCACGCCGCTGTGGTACGCCGACCTGGACGGCCTGCGCGACTACTGGGTGCACCGGTCCTACCACCATACGGTGCCCGTGAACCTCCACTACGCCCTGCACGCCGCCCTCAGCGCCGCGCTGGAAGAGGGCCTGGAGGTCCGGCAGGCCCGCGCCGCGCACATCGGGCAGGCGGTGTACCGCACGCTGGAGCCCCTGGGGTTCCGCCATTACGTGCAGGATCCCGCCCAGCGCCTCCCGACCGTGCTCGCCCTGCGCCTCCCGGCCGGCCTGAACGACGCCGCCGTGCGCGCCGAGCTGCGCCAGCGGGAGATCAGCGTGACCGGTGGCCTGGGGGCCACGGCCGGCCTGATCTGGCGCCTGGGCCTGATGGGCGAAAGCGCCCGCCCGGCCCCCTACCGCACCCTGATGCTCGCGCTGGAGGACATCCTCGGCGTGCCCGGCCTGGCCGGGCGCTTCACCGAGACGCTGACTGAGATCGAGGACGCCGTTCCCGTCTGAAGGCCGAACGCATGCGGGCGACCCCGGTTCAGGAGGTCGCCCGCACTGTTGTCCTGATCCGCTCTCAGGCGCCCATCTTGCCGGTGCGGATCACGTCTGCGATCAGGGGCGGCAGATTCCACGCCATCACGTCGAACGCCGCGGACGCGAAATCGTACGTGACCTTGTGCAGCGTCACCTTCGGCTTGCGGCCCGAGCAGTCCACGATCGCCACGTCCGCGCCCGGCTCGTGGTTCAGGCTGAGGCCCACGCTGCCCGGGTCCACGAACACCGTGTCCTCCAGCGTCCGCACGAACGGCACGTGCGTGCCGCCCACCACCACCACCCGCGCGCCCAGCTGCTCGGCCAGTTCCTCCAGCTGCCGCTCCGGGGCCATCAGGTCCAGTTTCGTTTCCGGGTCGTGCGGGCTGCCGTGAAAGAACCGCACGCGGCCCACCGGGGTCATCAGGCGCCCGCCGGGCGGGAGGCGCCGCAGGTACTCCACCTGCTCCGGCATCAGCACCTCCCGCGTCCACGACAGCACCTGATCGGCAATGCCGCGCCGGTCGGGGCTGCCGCCCAGTTCCATCGCCACGCGCATGTCGCTGGACCCCAGCGCCACCGGCCAGCCCTCCCGTTTCACGAAATCGATCACCGGGCCCGGGCTCGCGCCGTACCCGACCAGGTCGCCCACCACGATCACCTGGTTCACGGGGTTTTCCTGCAGGAAGCGCTTCACGGACGTCAGCGCGTGAATGTTCGCGTGCAGGTCACTCAGGAACGCGATCCTCAAGGCCGCGCCCCCCGGAACGGGCGGGCGGAGCGGCAGGCCGGGCGGATCTCGGAACGTCCCATCATTGTCGCCCAGCATACCGGGTCGCGCCCTGGCGCGGCTGTGAAGTCCCCCCACCCCCCACCGTCGCTGTGGGTGGGGCGCCCTATGATGCGGGCGATGCGACGTCCCCTCCCGGTGCCCGTGCAGGGCCTGCTTCTCGGCGCGGCCCTGGGCGCCACCCACCTGCCCCTCGACTGGAGTTTCCTGGCGTTCGTGCCGCTGGCCGCACTGCTGCTGTGGGCCGCCAGCGCCGACACGGCGCGCGGGGTGGCGGGCCGGGTGTTCTGGGCGGGCAGCGGGCTGATGGCCGTGCACCTGTGGTGGCTCACGGCGTTCCTGGGCAAGATCTTCAGCTTCCCGCCGGCCGGCGCACTCGCCTTCGCGCTGTTCGCTCTGGAGGGCCTGTTCCTGGCGGTCATGGCCCTCATCGTCGCGCGCCTGACCCCGCACCGGCTGGGGCGCGTGTGGGCCCTGGCGGGCGGGTGGGTGATCCTGGAGTGGCTGCGGACCCTGGGCCCGCTGGCGTTCCCCTGGCCGATGCTGGGCTACACGCTGCTGCCCACGCCCATGATTCAGATCGCGGACGTGGGCGGCGTGCTGCTGGGCAGCGCCCTGGTGGCGGCGACGGCCGCCGCGCTGGTCAGCTTCTGGCTGGACCGCCGCGCCCCCCTGATCGCCCTGAGTGCCGTGTGGATCGCCGCCATCGTGTACGGCGTGACCCGTCAGCCCGCCGCAGGCCCGGCGGCGCAGGCGCTGGTGCTGCGCACGGACTTCGATTCCTTCGACCGGGTCACAGGCCTGAGTCCGGACGCGGAATTTCAGCGTCAGCTGCAGCTCTCCGCTGCCCGCCGCCCGGGCGAGGTCCTGATCTGGAGCGAGAGCGCCGTGCGGAGCCCCGCGTACCTCGCCCGGACACCGGCGAACGGCCTGTACGGTCTGAGCAGCTGGGAGCCCCGCTCCAACCGCGTGGTCAGCTGGGACGGCGTGACCCCCCTGGGCACCACCGACAAGGCCCGCCCGGTGCCGTTCGGCGAGTACTTCCCCCTGCAAGAGACGCTGCAGCCCTTCTGGACGGTGATTCAGCAGGGCGTGGGCTTCGTCCTCCCGCCCAACCTGCCGCCCGCCCAGGATGTCCACCCGCTGCCGCTCAGCGGCGTGCTGTACGGCGCGTACGTGTGTTACGACAGCGTGTTCGGCTGGGTGGCGCGCAAGCTCACGAACCGCGGCGCGCAGGTGCTGGTGAACGTCAGCAACGACGGCTGGTACGAGGGCTGGGGCGTGCAGCAGCACTTCATGATGGGCCGCGTGCGCGCCATCGAGAACCGCCGCTGGGTGCTGCGCAGCGTGAACCGCGGCATCGCCGCCGCCGTGGACGACCTCGGCCGGCCCCGGCAGGTGCTCGGCAGGGGAGAGGGCGCCCTGCACGCCCGGTACCGCGTGCTCTCAGGACAGACCGTGTACGGCCGGGTGGGCGACTGGCCGGCGCTGCTGCTGGCGGCCGCCATGATCGCCGGCGGGAGCCTCGCCGGCCGGCGGCTCTAGTCAGCGGAAGTGCTCCACGATGTCGTCCAGGTCGTCTTCCGGCACCTCGACGTACCGCCTCGTGGTGTCCACCTGTTCATGCCCCAGGAACCCGGCCACCCGCGTGAAGTCCTTCGTGGCGGCGTACAGCTGCGTGCCCGCGTACTTCCGCCCGGCGTGAAAGCCGCGGAACTCATGCTCCCGGCCGCATCTCAATGCCAGTTTCCGCAGGCGTTCGTACGCGCTGGAGTACGCCTGGAACGTGAACACCCACGCTGGCCCCCGGGCGCCCGACTCGGCCTGCCAGGCACTCAGGGCGTCCCGCAGCAGGGCGCTCAGCGGCACCCGGCGGGCCTTATCCCCCTTGCCGTGCGCGACCAGCAGGCGCCGCCGCGGCAGGTCCACGTCCGCCCAGGTGACCGCCAGGGCCTCCGCGATCCGCAGGCCGGCGTGCGCCATCAGCAGCACCAGCGCCCGCTCCTGCGCGTCCGCGTGCTCCAGCATCGCCTGCACGAACTCCGGGCGGTACGGAGGATTCTTCACGATGCCCTTGGTGCGGTCCTTGGGGCGTTTCACGTCTGCGAACGGGTCGGCGTCGGTCGCCCCGGCCCAGCGCAGGGCCCGGTACAGCGCCGAGGCCGCCGCGACGCGCGCCATCACGGTGGCGGGTTTCAGGCCGCTGCTCGTGAGGGCCGCCACGTACAGACCAGGTTCGCGGCGGCCCGGGTGCAGGAGATTCCAGGCGTGGTCGCGGGCGTGGTTCACCAGCACCTCGACGCCCTTGCGGTAGGCGCGCAGCGTGTGCGGGCTGGTACGCACGCCGCCGCTGGTGTCGGTGCTGAGGTACGCGAGCGTGATCGCCCAGAGCTCCGGGAACGTCTTGTCGCGGGCGGCAGTGACGGCCCGGACCCGCAGGGCCTCGTCGGTGAGGCCGCTGAAGCTGCGGGCCTGGGCAAGGGCGTCGGCGGTGAACGGCACCAGGGCATCGGTCATGGGTGAGCCGATGATAACATGCATTATCAACGGGCGGAGAAAAGATTAGACTGAGAGGCGATGGCCTCCGACGACCCACTCACCAGACCGGAGATTCAGCACTTCATCGCCCGAATGTCTGCCGTGCAGGCCACTGACCCGCTTAACCCGTACGGCCCATTTATGGAATCGGACGTCAGGATGGAAGACCTGTTTAACCTCTTGGGCCATGAGGATGCCGGCGAACTCTTGGCCACGGCCGTGGATCGGAGTCTCCTGAGCCTGGAGCAAGCAGAAGCGTTTCTGGGCATCGGCATCTGGAGTGGCCGGACCAATGGCTCCGATTTCATCCCGACATTGGATCAGTGGCTAGAGGATGCGAGCAGCCGAGTACGCGTGCATCTGGCCCTACACATGGACGTGCTGCCGTTCGGTGGACCGCGGAATCGTGAAGCCCGGGGTATTGATGCACTGACTTTGGTGGCAGACAGGTTCCCTGAGTATGCGGACGAGTGTGCAGCAATAATTGTGTCCCTTCGGAGTTTCATTTCCTGACTTCCCAGGTATCCCAGGTCTCAAAATGGTTCGGAGGCCCCTTCCTGGGCCTCCTGTGAGCTCGCAAAAAATCCAGCGTGCTGGACGGCAGTTTTTCAGGTGTCCAGTTCGGTGCGCGGCAGTTTCGTCAGGAACCGGATCGCGCCGGGCAGCACCCGCGCGGTGAACGGCGTGGTCTCCACGTGAAGCTCCCCGTCGTACTGGAGTGGGAACGGATCCTCGGCGTCCACGGTGACGTTCTTGGCCTGGAGGGTTTCCATGTTTCCGCTGAACAGCGGGTCCCCGAGGTTCAGTTTCACGCGCACGCTGTCGATCAGGTTCGGGACGAGCCGCAGGATGTTCCCGGCCTTGAGCAGCACCACCGTGAAGCGGCCGTCGCTGGGGCTGATGTCGCTGGTGATCGGCAGGCGGTAGTTCGCCATGCCGAAGTTCGCGACCATCACCCCGATGCCCTCGAAGTGCCGTTCCTCCCCGTCGATGACGAGGTTGAACACGGTCTTCTTGGGGTTGAGCTGCTTCATGGCGCTGAGGACGTACGCCATCACGCCGTATTTTTCCTTGAGTTCCTCACTGTCGCGGATCATGGCGGCGTCCGCGCCGGCGCCGGCCAGCATGCAGAAGCCGCTCTTCTCGCCCTTGACCTCCACCTCGCCCATGTCCACGCGGGTGGCGTGCCCGTGAATCATGACGTCCAGCAGCTCGGACGGGTCGGTGGGCAGGTCGAGGTTCTGCGCGATCAGGTTCGCGGTGCCGGCGGGGTACGCGAGCAGTGGGACGTTCTTGTACCGCATGGCGTACGCGAGGCTGCTGACCGTGCCGTCCCCACCCGCGCCCACCACCGCCGCGTAGCTCTGCACGTCGCTTACGTACTTGTCCATGTGGGTGTCCGGCTGCAGTTCTCGTTCGGTGACGTCTGCGCCGATGGCCCGGAGGCTCTGCACGAAGTCGGGCAGGCCGCTGTCCCCGTGGCCGCTTCTGGGGTTGAAGACGACCAGGATGCGCCGGCCTTCCAGCGAGCGCACGGCGTCCTCCGGCTTTGACGGATTCTTCTCAGCGGAAACGTCGTCGTCGTGGGAAATTTGACCGGGTATCATCACGTTCATTACACTTCGTTCACGGAGGCTGTTGCTATGCGCTCACTCTTGGTTGCTTCTTTACTGTCGTTCGGTCTGCTCGCCTCTTGTGCCCCCTCGGCCTCCACGGGTCAGATGGTCACCGTCACGCCCGTGCTCGTGAAAGTCTCCGATCCGGCGCCGCGTGGCGGCACGCTCACCATCCAGGGCCGTTACCTGGGCGGGGCGAACCAGGGCGTCATCCGCCTGGGCGCCGACGAGAACGGCAAGGGCGGGTACGTGTTCCCCGCCAGCGCCATCAAGTCCTGGACGGACAGTGAGATCGTCGCGACGATTCCCACGGACGCCCCGGTGGGTGGGTCGTGGCTGTTCGTGGAGGTGTCCGGGAAGCAGTCCACGGGCCTGCCGTTCAGCGTCACCCGCTGAGCACCGCCTCTGGAGGGGGACCGGCCTGCGCGGCCTGGTCCCCCTCCCCTGTTGTGCCGGGCGTGCGG
Source organism: Deinococcus ficus (assembly GCF_003444775.1). Lineage (NCBI taxonomy): Bacteria > Thermotogati > Deinococcota > Deinococci > Deinococcales > Deinococcaceae > Deinococcus > Deinococcus ficus. The sequence continues at coordinate 1,404,748 of NZ_CP021081.1, forward strand.
GGTGCGTGACGGGCGGTACACTGTGCAGGTTATGGCGATTCAACGCCCCAAAGGCACCCAGGACCACCTTCCGGACGGCAGCCCCAAGCTCGGGCTGGACACCCGGGCGGCGGCCTTTCAGTTCATCCGGGAGACCGCCCGGCGCGTGCTGGAACGCGCCGGCGCGCAGCAGATCGATACGCCCATCTTCGAGGACGCCGAGGTAATTAAGCGCGGCGTGGGCGGCAGCACGGACATCGTCCGCAAGGAGATGTTCACCGTGTACTACTTCGGGGACCACGGCGGGTTCATCCTGCGGCCCGAAGCGACCGCCGGGGTGGTCCGCGCGTACCTGCAGAACGGCCTGAAGCAGCTGCCCGCGCCGCTGAAGCTGTGGCTGCACGGCCCGATGTTCCGCGCGGAGAACGTGCAGAAGGGCAGGCTGCGGCAGTTTCATCAGGTGGATTACGAGGTTCTGGGGTCCACGGACCCCCTTGTGGACGCCGAGACGATCAGCCTGCTGGTGGACGTGGTCAGGGCGCTGGGCCTGAAGCAGGTGAAGGTGAAGCTGGGCAGCATCGGCGACCCGGAGGACCGCGAGGCGTACAACGCGTACCTGCGTGACCTGTTCACCCCTCACGTGGACCGCCTGTCGGACGACGGCAGAGCCCGCCTGGAACGCAACCCCATGCGCATCCTGGACGGGAAGGCGCCCGGCGACCAGGAACTGATCGCGGAGCTGGGCGTGAAACCCATGCTGGCCTTCCTGGGCGAGGCGGCCAGGGCGCACTTCGAGCAGGTGCGCGCGCACCTGGACGCCTGGGACGTGGCGTACGACATCGACCCCAGCATCGTGCGCGGCCTGGACTACTACCGCCGCACTGCCTGGGAACTGCACCACGAGGGCGTGGGCGCCAAGTCCGCGCTGTGCGGCGGCGGGCGGTACGACGGCCTCGCGCAGGAACTCGGCAGCAAGGACCCCGTGCCCGGGATCGGCTGGGCGTTCGGGATGGAACGCCTGTTGCTCGCCATGGAAGCCGACGGCGTGGTGATTCCCGAGTCGGACGGCCCGCTGCTGTACGTGGCCGCGCTGGACGACTCGAACGTCGGGTACGCCGCCACGGTCGCCATGACCGCCCGGCAGGTGGCCCGCACCGAATTCGCCTACAAGGCCATGAAGCCAGGGAACGTTTTCCGGGACGCCGAGCGCCGCCGCGCCCGGTTCGTCGCCCTGATCGGCTCCGACGAGGTCGAGCAGGACACCCTGACCGTGAAGAACCTCGCCACCGGGCAGCAGACGACCGTGCCCACCCGCGACCTGCTGGCCTTCCTCAAGGGGCAGCTCGCCCTGACCCCCACCCCCCTGGAGAACGCATGAAACGCACCGCCCTGATCGGCCACCTCACCCCCGCCCACGCCGGGCAGACCGTCACGTTGCAGGGCTGGGTGAACCGCCGCCGCGACCTGGGCGGCCTGATCTTCCTCGAACTGCGCGACCGCAGCGGCGTGGTACAGGTGCAGGTGGAACCGGACTCCGCGGCGTTCGCGGAAGCGGACCGGCTGCGCGCCGAGTACGTCGCGGAGATCGAAGGCGTGTACCAACAGCGCCCGGAATCGCAGCGCAAGGGCGGCGCGGCGGACTTCGAAGTGATCGCCGTTCGGGTGAAGGTGCTGAACACCGCGAAAACCCCGCCATTCGAGCTGGAAAAGGGCGGGGACGTCGCCGAGGACATCCGCCTGAAGTACCGCTACCTGGACCTGCGCCGGGCAGACATGCAGCGCAACCTTTTCCTGCGCAGCAAGGCCGTGACCGCCGTGACCGAATTCCTGGACGCCGAGGGTTTCATTCAAGTGGAAACGCCGATGCTCACGAAGTCCACGCCGGAAGGCGCGCGGGACTTCCTGGTGCCCAGCCGCCTGAACCCCGGGGAGTTCTACGCCCTGCCGCAGAGCCCGCAGCTGTTCAAGCAGCTGCTGATGATCGCGGGTTTCGACCGGTACTACCAGCTGGCCCGCTGCTTCCGGGACGAGGACCTGCGCGCCGACCGGCAGCCGGACTTCACGCAGCTGGACATGGAACTGAGTTTCGTGGAGCAGGACGACGTGCTGGAGCTGCAGGAGCGCCTGATGGCGCACGTGTTCCGCAGGGCGCTGGGCGTGGAACTGACCCTGCCGTTCCCGCGCCTGTCGTACCAGGAAGCCATGGACCGGTACGGCTCGGACAAGCCGGACCTGCGCTTCGGGTCCGCGTTCGAGGACGTCACAGACCTGTTCCAGGGCGGCGACTTCAAGGCCTTCGCGGACGCCCAGACCGTCAAGGTGATCGCCGCGCCGGAACTGACCCGCAAGCAGATCGACGAACTGGAACGCGTGGCGAAACAGAACGGCGCCAGGGGCCTCGCGTGGCTCAAACGCGACGGCGACGCCTTCACGGGCGGCATCAGCAAGTTCGTGACCGCACAGACGGCCGAGCTGCTCGCCCGCACCGGCGTGCCGGAGGGCGGCACGCTGCTGTTCGCCGCCGGCGAATGGAAGAAGGCCGTGTCCGCGCTGGGTGCCGTGCGCCTCGCGCTGCGTGACCTGTTTGACCTCGCCGCAGGCGGCCCGCAGTTCCACGTATCGTGGGTGGTGGACTTCCCGCAGCTGGAATTCGACGAGGACTCCCAGACCTGGACGTACATGCACCACCCCTTCACCGCGCCGCACCCGGACGACCTCAAGCTGTTCGGCACGCCGCAGCAGGGCGAGATCCGCGCGCAGGCGTACGACCTGGTGCTCAACGGCTTCGAGGTCGGGGGCGGCAGCATCCGCATTCACGACCCGGAAGTGCAGACGCAGATGTTCGCGGCGATCGGGTTCACGGAGGAGCAGGCCCGCGAGAAGTTCGGGTTCTTCATGGACGCCCTGGCGCACGGCACGCCCCCCCACGGCGGGATCGCCTGGGGCTTCGACCGCCTGATCATGGTGATGAGCGGCGCGCAGAGCATCCGCGAGGTGATCGCCTTCCCGAAGAACAACCGCGGCGCGGACCTGATGGCCCTGGCCCCCTCCCCCGTGGACACGGCCCAGCTGGGCGACCTCGGCCTGAAACTGGACGACGCGGCCCCCGAAGCCTGAGCGATTCACGGAAAAGAGCGGGACGCTTTCACGGGCGTCCCGCTCCTCTCTGCCTGTTTATTGCGTTTGTCTGGCCCACCACTGCGCGCCCAGCGTCACGTCCGCCTGACTGAGTTCGTGCCCGGCGTTCAGGGTGTGCTCCTCCACCTGCGCGCCCGAGTGGGTGAGGTAGGGCGTGACCGCGCCGGCGTGCGCGGCGTACGGGTCGCGGGCGCCGTGCAGGATCAGGGCGCGGGCGTGGCTCAGGTCCGCGCCGGGCGGGTCGTCCAGCGGCATGACCGGGCGCAGGAACAGCCCGCCCTGGAAGGTCTGCGGCTGGAGGGCGAGGGCAGCCAGGGCCATGTTCGCACCGTTGCTGTAACCCAGCGTCAGCACCTTCGCGGGGTCCAGGCCGTACGCCTGGGCGGCATCCTGCACGAACTGCGCCAGCGCGGCGGCCTCCTCCCGGATCTGCGCCTGGTCGTAGCGCACGGCCGTGAACCGGCGGAAGAAGCGGGGAAAGCCCTCGTCCAGGCTGCGGCCGCGCACGCCCAGCAGGGTGGCGTCCGGCGCGATCTCCCGGCCCAGGCCGCGCAGCTGGGTCTCGTTCCCGCCGGTGCCGTGCAGGTGCAGCAGGGTCCAGGGACCGGTGCCGCGGTCCAGGTGGTGAATCCAGTTCGTGTTCATCCGGAGGTCTCGTGGGGTCGGGTGGTCCACCAGTGCACGGCGAAATCCACCAGGGCGCGCTGGGACATGAGTTTCGCCGTGCCCGCGCCGACTGGTCCGATCCTGACGGCGCCGGTGGCCTCGAAGGCGGCTTTCACGGGGGGGAAGGCGCTGTCGTCGTAGTCGATCTCGTCGAAGGTCACCCACTGCCTCTCGCCGTTCACGAGGACGGGTCCGCTGAAGGACGTGACCGGCCGCGTCCCGGCGCGGATCTCGGCGAGGTGCAGACTGGTGTTGTTCTCCGTGCCGAGCAGCAGCACGCGGCCGTTCAGGTCGTACACCCGGGCGAGGGGCGACTTCTCTCCCAGCGAGAAAGTCAGGGCGTGGCCGTCGGTCACGAACCCGGCCTGCCGACCCCAGGCGGCAAACGAACTGTGCGGGTGGTGGCTGCGCTGCGCGCCGGGTGCCGTGCGGAACAGTTCCGGGATGCGGCCCATCTTCCGGGTGGGCGTGAGGGCCGGGTCGAAGGCGGGCAGTTCGGCGCGGAGGGTGGACCACCACGATTCCGGCACGGCGGGGTTACGCCAGCCGGCCGGGTCGGTGAGATTCAGGGTAAAGGTCGGCATGACCAGCGTGCCTTCCGGCGTGACCGCGTCCTGCAAAGCCTGGATGACGGCCACGGCACCCCCGGCCACCCAGCCGAGCCGACTGAGGCTGCTGTGCACGATCAGGACGTCGCCGGGCTGCACGCCCAGAGCGCGGAGGTCGGCAGTCAGGCTGGAGCGGGTGCCGGGCCGGTCAGTGCGGGCGACCGTATCGAGTTCAGTGGTTCGGTTCATGGCGGTCCTCCGGTGGCCGGACGTGTAGACGGCGCGTCCCTGGAGGGTAGGGGCGGGCCGCCGGGAGTGGATGCGCCGGATGGCGGAGGCGGCCTGTCAGTGGATGGGTTTGAGGCCGGCCTCGATGGCGGCGCGGCGCGATTCGAAGCGGGGCGGCAGGATCAGCCGTTCGCCCAGGTGCGCGGGGTCCTCGTCCACCGCGAAGCCGGGGCCGTCGGTGGCGATCTCGTACAGGATGCCGTTCGGTTCACGGAAGTACAGGCTGCGGAACCAGAAGCGGTCCACCTCGCCGCTGGTGCGCAGGCCGAAGTGGCTGAAGTGCTCCGTCCAGGCGTGGTACTCGGTGTCGTTGGGGGTGCGGAAGGCGACGTGGTGCACGCCGCCCGCGCCGGGCTGGGCGGGGGGCAGGTCGGGCCGGACGGCGACGTGCAGTTCCGCGTGCGGGCCTTTCGGGGTGCCGTCGTCGGCGCCCATCTCGTACACGTGCACGGTGTGCTGCGGGCCGGTCGGGTCGGGGTAGGTGCGCACGGGCCGCATGTGTAGCACCTTCTGGAGCACCACGTCGGTGTTGCGCAGGCTGGGCACGGTCATGGTGATGGGCCCCAGGCCGCGCAGCTGGTGTTCGGCGGGCACGGGGCTGCCGGTCCAGGGAGTGGGTGGGTCGCCGGCGCCGCCGTCCGCGACGAGGGCGAGGCGCTGGCCTTCCGGGTCCTCGAAGTCCAGGGTGGGGCGGCCGTCGCGTTCCACGATTTCCCCGTGCGTGACGTTCAGGTCGCGGAGCCGGGCCTGCCAGTAGTCGAGGCTCGCGGCGTCCTTCACGCGCAGGGCGGTGCGGGTCACGGTGTGGTTCCCGCGCTGTTCGGGCGGGGTGGGCCAGTCGAAGAAGGTCAGGTCGGTGCCGGGGTTGCCGGCGCCGTCGGCGTAGAACAGGTGGTAGGCGCTCACATCGTCCTGGTTCACGGTCTTCTTCACGAGCCGCATGCCGAGCGCCCCGGTGTAGAAGTGCCTGTTCCCGCTGATGTTCGCGGAGACGGCGGTCAGGTGGTGAATGCCGGTCAGGGTGAGGGGGGTCATGCGGGGTCTCCTTACGTGAGGGTGAGGGGGCGCAGGTGCGCTTCGATCGTGGCGCGGCGGGGTTCCAGGAAGGGCGGGAGGGCCAGCCGCTCGCCCAGGGCGCCCTGCGGTTCGTCGCTGGCGAAGCCGGGGCCGTCGGTGGCAAGTTCGATCACGAGGCCGTTGTCGTCCCGGATGTACACGCTGTGGAAGTAGTACCGGTTCACGTGTCCGCTGTTGGCGTACCCGGCCCCGGCGAGGTGGTCCAGCCACGCCTGGAGGGCCGTTTCGTCGGGCACGCGAAGCGCGACGTGGTGCACGCTGCCCGCGCCGGGGCGGTGGCGGGGCATGTCGCCGCGTTCGGTGACGTGCAGTTCGGCGTGCGGACCGCCTTCTCCTATCTGAAAGACGTGCGTGGTGAAGGCGTCCGTGTCGTACTGCCGGACTTCACGCAGGTTCAGCCCTCCTTCCAGGAAGGCGCGGGTGGGGCCGAGGTCGGCCACGCTGGCGGCGCTGTATCCGAGGCCCTGAATCTGGAACGCGGCGGGAATGTCCGCCTGGGGATTCGGGGTGCCGCGGGGGCCGTGACCACCGTCGTCGAACAGGGCGAGGCGGGTGCCGTCCACGTCCTCGAAGGTCAGGTGCGTCCGGCTGTCCAGGGTATGCAGGCCGCTGTGCACCATCCCAAGCGAGGTGAGGCGCTCCACCCAGAAGGCCAGGGCGTCCGGGCCGGTGACGCGGAAGGTCGTGAGGGTCACGCTGTCGTTGCCGCGGTGCTCGCGGGCCGCGCGGGGAAAGTCGAAGAAGGTCATCTCGCTGCCCGGGGCGCCCTGGCCGTCGGCGTAGAACAGGTGGTACATGCCGGGCGAGTCCTGGTTCACGGTCTTCTTCACCAGCCGCAGGCCCAGCACGCGGGTGTAGAAGTCGTGGTTACGGGCGATGTCGGCGCTCAGGGCGCTGACGTGGTGCAGGCCGCCTAACGTGAGGGGGGTCATGCGGGCTCCTCCTGCAGCCGGGTCCAGATGCTGGCCAGGACCTGCTGCTCTTCGGGGGTGACGCGGTTCAGGAACAGGGCGCGGACGCGGTTCAGGTGCGTGACGTGCAGGCGCTTGAGGCGCTGCGCGCCGTGCGGGGTGAGGGTGACCTGGTAGCCGCGGCCGTCGGTTTCGCAGCGTTCGCGGGTGATCAGGTTCAGCGCCTGAAGTTTGTCCGCGAGGCGGGTCAGGCCGCCCAGGCTGTAGCCGAGCGCGTGCGCGAGTTCGGTCATGCGCAGGCCGGTGTCCGGGCCCTCTTCCAGCGTGAGCAGCAGTTCGTACGCGGCGAGGTTCAGGCCGGTTTCGTCCTGCAGTTCGCGGTCCAGGGTGTTCCAGAGGCGCTGGTGGGTCTGGAGCAGGCCGCGCCAGGCCTGGGCTTCCAGTGGAGTGAGTTTCGGCATGGGTCTCTCCTGCCGGGAGTCGGTGGGGTAGTCCGGCGTGCATCGACAGTAGCATTACTTGCTTTGCAAAGCAAGTAAAAATGCGCGGAGTTGCACGAGGCGTTCCATAAGTAATTTTTTTCACCTGTTGGCAAACAGGTGAATTGATTGAACAAACTATTCGTGCCATTCGTGGGCCATCCCGCCTTCGCCGTGCAGGCGCTCCTCTATCCTGGCGGGAATGCTCTTCGAAGACCTGCCCGTCCTGCCCGTCACCCCCGGCGTGTACATCTTCCGGCGGGGCGGCGTGCCGATCTACATCGGGAAGGCGAACAACATCCGCTCCCGCGTGGGCCAGCACTTCAAGGCCGGCGGCAAGAGCGGCAAGTTCACCAAACTCGCCGAGAGCCTCGAATTCATCACCGCCCGCAACGAGGTCGAGGCCCTCATCCTCGAGGCGAACCTCATCAAGCAGCACCGCCCGCACTACAACGTGCTGCTCAAGGACGACAAGCACTACCCGTTCCTGAAACTCACGAACGAGGCCTACCCCATGCTGGTCGTCACCCGCCGCGTCATCAAGGACGGCGCGAACTACTACGGCCCCTACCCGGACGCCGGGGCAGTGCGGCGCGTGAAGCACCTGATCGACACCATGTTCCCCCTGCGGAAGAACTCCGGGCTGCCCCTGCAGAAAAAAGCCCGGCCGTGCCTGAACTTCCACATGGGCCGCTGCCTGGGGCCGTGCGTGGACCGCGCCGACCTGGCCGAGTACACGCGCGTGGTCGAGGACGTGAAGAACCTGCTGGAGGGCCGCGCGGCGCCCGTGATCGCCCGGCTGAAGGACGACATGAAGGTCGCCGCGCAGAACCGCGACTTCGAGCAGGCGGCCCGCCTGCGGGACCGCGTGCAGGCCGTGGAGAAACTGTTCGGCACGGAGCAGCACGCCTTCGTGAGTGACGAGACGGACCTGGACTTCCTCGGCGCGGCGCAGGCCGGGGAGTTCGCCATGGTGCAGCTGTTCCGCATGCGCGGCGGGCGCGTCGTGGGCCGCGACAAGCGCTTCCTGACCGGCGCGGAGGACAGCAGCCTGGGGGAAATCGTGGAGGCGTTCGTGCAGGACTACTACACGCAGGCCACGCACGTCCCGCCGCTGATCCTGCTGCCGGCCGAGTTCGAGGACGCGCCGCTGTGGAGCGAGTTCCTGAGCGAGAAGGCCGGGCGGAAGGTCAGCATGCGCACGCCCAAACGCGGCGACAAGGTGGACCTGGTGGACATGGCGCAGCGCAACGCGAATACGGGCCTGGAGTCCGAGATGGCGCTGCTGGAACGCCGCGGGGACCACCCGGGCCTGGACGCGCTGCGGGAGGTGCTGGCCCTCCCGGACCGCCCGTGGCGGATCGAGGGGTACGACAACAGCAACCTGTTCGGCACGAACATCGTGTCCGGCATGGTGGTCTTCGAGGGCGGACGCGCCCGGCGCGGCGAGCACCGGCGCTTCAAGGTGCGCGGCCTGGACCACCCGGACGACTACACCAGCATGAAACAGACCATCTCGCGCCGCTTTACCGGCAGCCTGGCCGACAAGCTGCCCCTCCCGGACCTCATGCTGATCGACGGGGGGCGCGGGCAGGTGAACGCCGCGCTGGACGCCCTGCGGGAGGCGAACGTGCGCGTGCCGGTGGTGGGGCTCGCCAAGCGGGAGGAACGCCTGATCCTGCCGGCGCGGTTCGGGGCGCAGTGGTGGCTGGAGAGCGGCACGGAGATCGGCGTGAACCGCGAGTTGCTGCTGCCGCACACGCACCCGGCGCTGCGGGTCCTGATCGGCGTGCGGGACGAGGTGCACAACTACGCCGTGACGTACCACCGCAAGCTCCGCGGTCAGGACATGCTGAAAAGCGTGTTCGACGACCTGCCCGGCATCGGGCAGAAACGCAAGGACGCGCTGCTGGAACACTTCACCAGCCTGGAGGACCTCGCGGCGGCGCCGGTCGAGCAGATCGCGGCGGTGCCCGGCATGACCACCCGCGCCGCGCAGAGCGTGAAGGACTTCCTGCAGCAGCGGGAAGCGAACGCCGCACCCATCACGAACTAGTGGACTGATTCAGAAGAATCTCGGGAAGTTGTCGTCCTGAGATACGGGAGGCAGAACCGACGAATGCTGTCCAGGATGTCGTCTGCAGACCGCTTCCACACGAACGGCTGCGGATGTTCGTTGTTTTGAGCGATGAACGCCTCAATGGCCTGTTCGAGGTCATCCTTCGAATGAAAATCTCCGCGACGCAGCCGCCGGCGACTGAGCAGCGCAAACCACGATTCCACCAGGTTCAGCCAGGACCCGCTCGTCGGCGTGAAGTGAAAGGTGTACCGCGGATGCTGAATCAGCCAGCCCTGGACCGCTTTCGTCTTATGGGTGATGTAGTTGTCGAGAATCACGTGCACCGCGAGTTCCGAAGGAACTCGCCGATCGATCTCCTCAAGGAAGTCCAGAAACTCCACGGTCCGATGCCGGGGATAACAGCGGCCGATCACCGCGCCAACCTTCGCATCCAGTGCGGCGATCAAGGTGGTGGTGCCATGCCGGATGTAAGTATGCCCGGTGCGCTCTTCCTGACCCGGCTGCATGGGGAACGTGACTCCACCACGTTCCAGGGCCTGAATCTGCGGCTTTTCATCCACGCAGAGCACCAGCGCCCGATCCGGAGGAGACAGATACAGGCCCACGATGTCGCGGACCTTCTCAATCAGCAGCGGGTCTTTGGACAGTTGGAAACTGGAGGTCAGGTGGGGACGCAATCCGAACGCCCGCCAGATGCGGTGCACCGCACTCTGCGTGAGTCCGCTGGCCCTGGCCATGCTGCGGGTCGTCCAGTGCGTCGCATGTGCCGGCAGGGTATCCAATGTCAGGCGCACGACCTGTTCCACCTGCTGATCCTGAATAGAACGCGGTGCCCCGCTCTTCGGCGCGTCACTCAGCCCGTCGATGCCCGCCCGAATGAACCGTCGGCGCCAGACGCTGACCGTGTCGTCACACAGCCCGACCTTCTCGCCGATGTCGCTCAACGTCCACTCAGGGTGATCTGTGCTCAGCAGGATCACCCTGGCGCGGGTGGCCAAACCCCTCGGGGTCTGGCGGCGGCGCACGAGAGCCTCCAGGAGGGCACGCTCGTCAGGTGTGGGTTGAGGAACCGGTGAGTGGCGACCGCGGGACATGCCTCACCTCCGAGTCCATCGTACGCCTCCCCACCCAGCACTCTTCTGAATCAGTCCACTAGGGACCCAAATTTGACCGCCCCGCTTCACTGTGGAAGGGGGCGGTCGTTGAGGTGGGGGCGGCGGGTCATCCGGCGAGCCGTCCGAGTTGGAACAGGCGGCTCAGGGCGAGGCGGGGACTTTCGGGGCTTGGGGCGCGGAGCTTGCGGGCGTCGCGGTCGCGCTGCGCTTCGTCGCGGAGCTGCTGGGCTCGTTCGACACCGTACTGAAGGGACTGGACGTTCACGTTCTCTCCTTGCGCGCCGGGGCCCGGTGGGCTGTGTGGTCGGCGCGTCTGCATGTATGGTGCCCGAAGGGGGCGCTCCGGGGCATGCGGTGAGTGGCGCACTGCCGGCTGCGCCAGGTGGCCTAGCGGGCGGGCGCTGCGTTAAGCATCCGGCAAGCCCGGGGGCGGGAAAACAGCGTGTAATGACGGGATGTTCACGGGGAGGCGCAGGGAGGACCTGCAGGCGCGGTGGCAGCCGCTGGTCCGCAAGTACTGGAAGACGGTCGCGTGGATCGGCCTGGGCGTGCTGCTGCCGCTGGTGCTCGTGGCGAACGTCACGGAGGAGGTGTTCCGGGACGGCGGCTTCGTGTGGGACCAGGCGATCCTGGACTTCTACCGCGAGAACCGCACGCCGGCCCTGACGGCCTTTGCCCGGGCGCTGGGGGTGATCGGCGGGGTGACGGTCCTGCCGATCATCACGCTGGCGCTGGCCCTCGGGCTGGCCTGGAAGCGCCTGCCCGGGAAGGCGTGGTACCTGGCGCTCAGCGTGGCCGGCGGCACGCTGCTGAACGTCCTGGCGAAAGTCGCCTTCCAGCGGCCCCGCCCGGACGGGCTGGGTGCCGTGCTGGTCGAGCCGGGGTTCAGTTTCCCGAGTGGGCACACCATGGCGAACTCGGCGTTTGCGGTGGCGCTGATCCTGATTTGCTGGCCCACCCGGGCGCGCTGGGCGGTCCTGGGACTGGCCGGCGCGTGGATGCTCCTGATTGCCGCGAGCCGCAACTACCTGGGCGTGCACTACCCCACGGACGTGCTGGTGGGCATGCTGGCCAGCACCGCCTGGGCGGCCGGGCTGTACCGCGCCATGCGCCGCGTGTGGGTGCGCCCGCGCGAGGCGGCCCGGCAGGCTGAACGGGAACAGGCGCAGGAGGATGCCGGGAATGGTGACGGGGACCGCCTGAAGGTGCCCTAGGCGGTCCCCGTTCGGGCGGGAGGTCAGTCGGCGGCGACCGGCGCTTCGTTCAGGCGGAAGGCTGCGTGCACGGCGCGGGTGGCCTGGTCCACCTCGGCGCCGTTGATGGCCACGCTGACGTTCAGCTCGCTGCTGCCCTGGGAGATCATCAGGATGTTCACGTCCGCGTCGGCCAGCGCGGTGAACATTCTGGCGGACACGCCTTTCTGTCCGCGCATGCCGCTGCCCACGATGGCGAGCACGGCCACGCCGTCCTGCTCCTCGATGCGCAGGTCCCCGCCGACCTCGCGCAGGGCACTGAGGGTGCGTTCGGCGTCACCGCTCTGCACGGCGATGGACACGTTGCTCATGCTGCTGCTCTGCGAGACCATCAGCAGCGTGATGTTCACGCGGGCGATCGCGTCGAACAGGCTCGCCACGACCTGCGGTACGCCCAGCGCGCCGGCGCCCGTCACGTTGATCAGGGACACGTTGCGGATGGCGGTCACGGCCTTCACGGGGTGCGCCTGGTCGTTGTTCGGTTCGGCCTGCACCAGCGTGCCGGGGAAGTCCGGGTCGCGGCTGTTCTTCAGCCGCAGCGGAATGCCGCTGTCCTGCAGGGGCGTGACGGCCAGGGGGTGCAGGACCTTGGCGCCGAAGTACGCGAGTTCCATCACCTCGCCGTAACTGAGGGTGTCCACGTTCCGGGCGTCCGCGACCACGCGGGGGTCGGCGCTCATGACGCCGTCCACGTCCTTCCAGCCCCACACCTCGTCGGCGTGCAGGGCCTTGCCGATGATCGTGGCGCTGAAGTCCGTGCCGCCGCGGCCCAGGGTGGTGATCGCCCCCTTCTCGGTTTCGCCCATGAACCCGGACACGACCGGGATGACGCCGGCCGCCATGAAGCCGCTGAGGCGGTCCTTGATGCGCTCGTAGGTGGTGGGCAGCGGCTTGGCGTTTCCGAAGTTCGTGTCGGTGAGGATGCCGGCCTCGCCGCCCGTGAGGTGCTTGGCGCGGTGCCCGGACTGTTCGAGGGCCAGGCTCATCAGGGGCGCGCTGAGGCGCTCGCCGAACGCCACGATCAGGTCGCGGCTGCGGGGCGTGAGTTCACGCAGGAGGTACACGCCGTACACGGCCTGCCGCAGCGTCTCGTGCATCTCGCGGATCTCGCGCACGGCGGCGCTGTCGGGGCTGGCACCGAGTTCCTGCGCGGCCGTGAAGTGCCGGGTGCGCATGGCGGCGATCTCGTCGTTCGCCGCGGCGATGTCGCCTTTCTGGGCGTCGTCGGCGATCTTCAGAAGCTGGTTGGTGACGCCGGCCATGGCGGAGACGACCACGATGACCTTCACGCCCTCGTCCACGCTGCGGGCGGCCAGGGAGGCGCTGTGGCGGATGGCGGCCGCGTCGCCCATGTTCGTCCCGCCGAACTTCATGACCAGAAGGGAGTGACCGGTTTGGCTCATGTCCTGCATGATAGGTGGCGCGTGTCCCGGCGCGCGCCGCGCGGGTTAGGGGGGCGCGCGCCGGCCGTCCCGGATTGGTGTCCGCCGGACACGAACCCCGATTGTGGGTTTCGGCGTACACTGGGCCATGAGAGGCGCCCGCCCCACCCAGGGGCGGCCCTCAGTGACTGGAGGTTCCCATGAAAGTAGGTATTAACGGTTTCGGACGCATCGGCCGCCTCGTGTTCCGCATTCTGGAAGCGCGCGGTATCGAAGTCGTCGCCATCAACGACCTGACCGACAACAAGACCCTCGCCCACCTCCTCAAGTACGACAGCACCGCCGGACGCTTCAACGGCACCGTCGAACACGACGAGGACAGCCTCACCGTCAACGGCAAGAAGATCCACGCCCTGGCCGAACGCGACCCCGCCAACATCAAGTGGGGCGAGATGGGCGCCGACATCGTCATCGAATCCACCGGCATCTTCACCGACCGCGAAGGCGCCAGCAAGCACCTCGCCGGCGGCGCGAAGAAGGTCCTGATCACCGCCCCCGCCAAGAACGAGGACTTCAGCATCGTGCTCGGCGTGAACGAGGAAGGCTACGACCCCGCCAACCACCACATCATCAGCAACGCCAGCTGCACCACCAACAGCCTCGGCGTGCCCATGAAACTGATCGACGAGGCCTTCGGCATCGAGAAGGCCATCATGACCACCGTGCACAGCTACACCAACGACCAGCGCGTCCTGGACCTGCCGCACAAGGACCTGCGCCGCGCCCGCGCCGCCGGCGTGAACATCATCCCCACCAGCACCGGCGCCGCCAAGGCCGTCTCCCAGGTGTACCCGAACCTCAAGGGCAAGTTCGACGGCACCAGCCTGCGCGTGCCCACGCCCACCGGCAGCATCAGCGACGTCGTCGTCATCCTGAAAAAGGACGTCACCGTCGAGGAAGTCAACAGCGTCTTCCGTGAAGCCGCGAACGGCAAGTACAAGGGCATCCTCGCCTACACCGAAGACCCCATCGTCCTCACCGACATCCAGGGCGACCCGCACAGCGCCATCATCGACGGCGGCCTGACCATGGCCATGGGCAACCTTGTGAAGTTCTTCAGCTGGTACGACAACGAGTGGGGCTACAGCAACCGCATCGCCGACCTCGTGGAACTCGTTCAGCAGAAAGGCTGAGACCAGCCGCGCCGGCCCGCCCCGGCGCGGACCACCAGGGGGCAGTGGACCAGCAGAGGCGGCCACTGCCCCCGCTTCACAGGGAGAAACGACATGCAGAACCTCAACAGCCTGGATGTGAAAGGCAAACGCGTGCTGGTGCGCGTCGATTACAACGTTCCCGTCAAGGACGGCCAGGTGCAGGACGCCACGCGCATCACCGCCAGCCTCCCCACCATTCAGGCCCTGCTGGACGGCGGCGCCGCCGTGGTCCTGATGAGCCACTTCGGCCGGCCGAAAAACGGCCCCGAGGACAAGTACAGTCTGAAACCCGTCGCCGAGGCCGCCTCCGGCGCGCTGGGCCGCGACGTGAAGTTCATCCCCGGCCTGCCCGGCAGTGACGAGACCCTCGCCGCCGTGCAGGCCCTGCAGCCGGGCGACGTGGCTCTGCTGGAAAACGTGCGCTTCGAGGCGGGCGAGGAGAAGAACGACGCTGGCCTGAACGAGAAGCTCGCGAAACTCGGGGACGCCTTCGTGCTGGACGCCTTCGGGTCCGCGCACCGCGCGCACTCCTCCGTGAGCGGCGTGGCCTCCCTGCTCCCCCACGCCGCCGGCACGCTCCTCCAGACCGAGGTGGACGCCCTGTCCCGCCTCACCACGAACACCGAACACCCCTACGTCGTGATCATCGGCGGCGCCAAGGTCAGCGACAAGATCAAGGTCATCGAGAACCTCCTGCCGAAAGTGGACCGCATGCTGATCGGCGGCGGCATGATGTTCACGTTCATCAAGGCCCGCGGCGGGAAGATCGGCAACAGCCTCGTCGAGGACGACCAGGTCGAGTACGCCAGAGGCCTCCTCGACCAGTACGGCGACAAGCTCATGCTCCCCACCGACGCCGTCGCCGCCGACCGGTTCGACGCCGCCGCCCAGAGCCAGGTCGTGCCCGCCGACCAGATCCCCGACGGCTGGATGGGCCTGGACATCGGCCCCGACACCCGGCAGGCCTACGCCGAAGCCCTGAAAGGCGCCAAAACCGTGTTCTGGAACGGCCCGATGGGCGTGTTCGAGTTCGAGCAGTTCGCCGCCGGCACGAACGCCGTCGCGGCCGCCGTCGGCAGCCTGAAAAACCAGGCGTACACCGTGGTCGGCGGTGGAGACTCCGTCAGCGCCATCAACAAGAGCGGCAAGGCCGACCAGATCGACCACATCAGCACCGGCGGCGGCGCCAGCCTGGAACTGCTGGAAGGCAAGGACCTGCCCGGCGTCGTGGCGATGAAATGACCGCCGCCGCCTCCGCCGTGACCCACCGGACCACCCGGCAGTTCACCGAGGCGTTCGCGCAGCGCCTTGTCACCCACCTGAACCACCTCCGGCAGGAAAGCCACCCGGAGGACCCGCCGGTCCAGGTGGACAATGTGTGGGGGCAGATGCAGCACCTGCCGGACCTGCTGGACCTGCAGTTCTGGACGGTGGAGGACGACGCCGGCATTCACGCCCACGCCCGCACGCAGTTCATGCGCGGCCCGGACAACCAGCACCTCGCGCACCTCGACCTCATGGTCGCCCCGGACCGGCGCGGGCAGGGCCTCGGCCGGCAGCTGCTGGGCCTGGCCGCCCACGCCATGCAGGCCGAGGGCCGGTCCCTGCTGCTCACGGCCACGAACGACCGCGTCCCGGCCGGTGAGCGGTTCGCCCGGCGGCACGGGTTCCAGGCGGCGCAGTCCACCCACACCAACCGGCTGCTGCTCCGTGACCTGCCCGCCGGCCTGCTGGACCGCTGGACGACCCGCACCGAGGACGGCTACCGCCTGGAGTTCTGGCAGGACGCCGTGCCCGAGGCGGACCTGCCCGCCTACGCCGCCCTGCTGGACGTCATGAACAGCGCCCCCACCGACGACCTGAACGTCGAGGACAGCCACGTCACCCCAGAGGAAGTGCGTGCCATGGAACGCCTGTCCGCTGCCGGCGGGCGCACCACCCTGACCGTGGTGGCCCGCGCGCCCGACGGCACCCTCGCCGGAATGACCGACCTGTCCTGGCGCGCCGCGCAGCCGCAGATCGTCGGGCAGGGCAACACCGGCGTGCTGGACGCCCACCGCGGCCGCGGCCTGGGCCGCTGGCTGAAAGCAGCCAACCTGCAGCGCCTCCTGACCCTCAACCCGCATGCCCGGGAGATCCGCACGCAGAACGCCGACAGCAACGGCCCCATGCTGCACATCAACACCGCCATGGGCTTCCGCCCGTTCATGGCCTCCACCGTCTGGCAGGGCGACCTCACCGCCACGCTCGACCACCTGAAGGAATCCACATGACCATCCTGCTTGCCCTGAACTGGAAGATGAACAAGACCCCCACCGAGGCGCGCGCCTGGGCGGAGGACCTCAAAGACAAGTACGCCCCAGTGGACGGCGTGGAACTCGCCGTCATGGCCCCCGCCCTCGACCTCCCCACCCTGGCCGCCAACCTGCCCGCAGGCGTGGGCTACGGCGGTCAGGACGTCTCCGCGCAGGAATCTGGCGCGTACACCGGCGAGACCAGCGCCGCCATGCTCAAGGACGTGGGCTGCACCTACGCCGTCGTCGGGCACAGCGAACGCCGCGACTACCACGGCGAAACCGACGAGACCGTCGCCGCCAAGGCCCGCCAGGCGCAGGCGCACGGCCTGACCCCCATCGTCTGCGTGGGCGAGAAGCTCGACATCCGGGAGAAAGGCGAGCACGTGGCCTTCACCCTCCGGCAGCTCGCCGGCAGCCTCAGCGGCGTGGACGCCGAAGTGGTCGTCGCGTACGAACCCGTCTGGGCCATCGGCACCGGCAAGACCGCCACCGCTGACGACGCCGAGGAACTCGCCGCCGCCATCCGTGACGCCCTGCGCGGTCAGTACGGCGCGAAAGCCGACGGCATCCGCGTCCTGTACGGCGGCAGCGTCAAACCGGATAACATCGCCGAGATCTGCGCCAAACCCAACGTGAACGGCGCCCTGGTCGGCGGCGCCAGCCTGAAGGTCGCGGACGTGCTCGGCATGCAGGGCGCCCTCCAGTAAAACGCGTCCAGCCTCTCCCCCATCCAGCCCAGCTGAGATGGGGGATTTCGTTTACCGCGTGGAGTCCGGTTCGTACGTCAGCAGCAGCACGCCGTCGCCCAGGTCCCGGGACGCCGCGAGTTTCAGGGGAACCCGGTCCCCTTCCCCGAACAGCCGTTTTCCGCGTCCGAGCACCACCGGAAACACCATCAATCGCAACTCGTCCACCAGACCATGCCGCAACAGCCACTGCGCCAGTGTGGCGCTGCCGTACACGAGCAGGCTCCCCTCCCCCTGACCTTTCAGCTGAGAGACGGCCTCCTCCAGGTTCCCCGGCAGGACCTCGGCATTCCACCCAAGGGTGCCGGGCACCAACGTCCTTGAGGTAACGTGTTTGGGCAGAGAGTTCATCCGGTCCGCGAATTCACCTTTGCCCTCCTGGCCCGGCCAGTACCCCAGAAAGTCCTCGAACGTCACGCGGCCCAACACCAGAGCGTCAGTCTCGAACAGTTCCTCCCGCTTGAAGGACCTGTCCTCCGGCGAATACTGCCGTGTCCAGGCCCCAGGCTCCTCCATCACGCCGTCCAGGGACAGAAATTCCGTCACGATGAGTTTGCGCACTTTGGGCCTCCTATGGAATGTGTGCTGGTGGAGCTGAGTGTAGAAAAAAACAAAGGTCAGCACAGGTGAAAATTTTCACCTCAATATTCCCTTTTGCCCGTCGGCCTTGTATTCTTGCTCCTGGGCTTTGCAATTGGATATATTCCAGAAAATTTGCCGCGGCTCCCTACGCCTATACTGACCGCCGATGAGCAGCATTCGCAGTCTGAAAGAGCACGTGGGCGAAACCGTCACGCTAAACGCCTGGCTGACCGACAAGAGCGGCAAGGGCAAGATTCAATTCCTGAAACTCCGCGACGGCACCGGCTTCGTGCAGGCCACCGTCTTCAAGGGAGACGTCACCGAGGAGATTTTCGAGGCGGCCAAGCGCCTCACGCAGGAGCAGGCCGTGAGCATCACCGGCGAGGTCCGCGCGGATGAGCGCGCGCCGGGCGGCGTGGAGCTCAGCGTGCGGGACCTCTCCCCCATCAGCGAGAACCACGGCGAGTACGCCATCACCCCCAAGGAGCACGGCATCGAGTTCCTGATGGACCAGCGCCACCTGTGGCTGCGGCACCGCCGCCCCTGGGCAGTCATGCGCGTGCGGGACTGCGTGCAGCGCGCCATCGTGGACTTCTTCCACGGCGAGGGCTTCGTGCGCTTCGACGCGCCCTTCTTCACCCCGAACGCCGCCGAGGGCACCACCGAACTCTTCGAGATCGACCTGTTCGGCGAGGACAAGGCGTACCTGAGCCAGACCGGGCAGCTGCACGCCGAAGCGGGCGCCTTCGCGTTCGGGAAGGTGTACACCTTCGGCCCGACCTTCCGCGCGGAGAAGAGCAAGACCCGCCGGCACCTGCTGGAATTCTGGATGGTGGAGCCCGAGGTCGCCCCCAGCAACCACGCGCAGAACATGGACCTTCAGGAGCGGTTCGTGAGCTTCCTCGTGCGCCGCGCGCTCGCGGAATGCCAGGCGGAACTGGACCTGCTGGGCCGGGACGTGAGCAAACTGGCCGGCGCCGCCGAGGGCAACTACCCCCGCGTGACGTACACGGACGCGCTGGAGATCATCCGCAAGCACATCGAGGACCGCGACCTCCCCCCGAACGTGCAGGACGACGTGCAGCCGGTCGAGTGGGGCGACGACCTCGGCGCGCCGCACGAGACGATCCTGGGCCATCACTTCGACCGGCCGGTGATGATCGAGCGGTACCCGGCGGCCATCAAGGCGTTTTACATGCAGCCGGACCCGCAGGACCCTCGCGTGGCCCTGTGTGACGACATGATCGCCCCGGAAGGGTACGGCGAGATCATCGGCGGGTCCGAGCGCATCCACGATTACGACCTGCTGAAGTCCCGCATCGAGCATGAGGGACTGCCGCTGGAGGCGTTCGACTGGTACCTGGACCTGCGCCGCACCGGGAGCGTGCCGCACGCGGGGTTCGGCATGGGCCTGGAGCGCGTGATCGCCTGGATCACCGGCATCGACCACATCCGCGAGGCGATTCCGTTCCCGCGGATGCTGACGCGCATGAAACCCTGAGGACATGCTTGGGTGCGGGTGGGTGGGCGCGGGCCTGCTCACCCGCTTTCCTCGGTCGGTTCCGCAGATTCCCTGTTTTGGATATATTCATCCACCGGCCTGGGCGGGACCCCAGGCGCTAGAGTGAGCGGATGATCGGGTACAGCGAGGTCTACGCCTTCACCGACACGCCCGGCTTCGGCAACCGCGCCGGCGTGGTGCTGGACGCCCGCACCCTGAGCGACCGGCAGATGCAGGCCCTCGCCCGCCACCTGGACGCCCCGGAAACCGTGTTCGTCACGGACCTGGACCGGCGCGGCGCCACCGTCCGCTACTTCACCCCCACTCAGGAGATCGAGTTCTGCGGGCATGCCACCCTGGCCCTGGGGCTGATGCTCGCCCAGCAGGGCCTGCTCCGGCACGGGCAGGACTACCCGCTGCACACCCTGGTGGGCACCGTGCCCCTGCGCCTGGACGGTGACAACCAGGAACTGCGCATCTGGATGCAGCAGCCCGAACTGGACGTCCGGCCCCTGCCGGGCGCGCTGCGCGCCGAGTTCGCCGAGGCCCTGGGCATCAACGAACGGGTGATACACCGCGGCCTTCCGCTGGCCGCCGCGAGTGCCGGAGGATGGAGCGCCTTCGTGCCCCTGCTGGACCAGATGATCCTCGACGCCCTGGAACCCGACCTGGACCGCATCCGCACCATCAGCGAGTCGCTGGGCATCGTGAGCGTGTACGCGTACGCGCCGGTGGGCGTGAACCGCTTCGCCGCACGGGACTTCGCGCCCGCTGTGGGCATTCCCGAGGACCCCGTCACCGGCAGTGCCGGCGGCGCCCTGCTGGGCCTGCTGGCCTCCCAGGGCCGGCTGCCCGTCCGCGGGGACCGGGCGGCCGGCACGGTGTACCAGGGGCACGTCCTCGGCACTCCCGGCGAGGTGGAGGTGCAGGTGCTGCTCCGCGGCGACCGCGTGACCGCCATTCGCGTGGGCGGCCGCGCCGTGATGGACCGCGAGGGCCACTGGCTGCCGGACACAACCGCCCAGTGATCTGAACCGCCACCGGCCCGGCGATTCCGTCAGGGCCTACACTGCCGTGATGCTGGGACTTGTCGGAGTGGATGTGGACGGAACGCTGGTCGGCACGGACAACCGCGTGCGGGAGGACGTGTGGGCGGCCATCGAACGGGGGCGCGCAGCAGGCATGCACTTTGCCATCTGCACCGGGCGGCCCGCGGTGGGCAACGCCCTGGAGTACGCGCGGCGCCTCGATCCGGACGGCTGGCACGTCTTCCAGAACGGGGCGAGCATCGTGCACGCCCGCACGGGCGAGAGCCTCTCGGCGGCCTTTCCGGAAGAGGCCCTGCCGGGCCTGCTGAACATGGCGCACGAACGCGGGTGGCTGCTGGAGCTGTACACCGACACGGACATGGCCGTCACGCAGCCGGGGGACGTGGCGCGGCGGCACGCGGACCTGCTGGGCATCCCGTACCGCCCGCAGCCGCCCGAGGCGCTGGAGGGCACGGTCGTGCGCGTGCAGTGGGTGGTGCCCCGCGAGGACGAGGGCACGGTCACGGCCACACCTCACCCCGGGCTGGACCTGCACCCGGCAGGCAGCCCGGTCATGCGGGACGTGATGTTCATCAGCGTCACGCGGGCTGGCGTGAACAAGGGCAGCGCCCTGGGCCGCATCGCACAGCGGTACGGGTTCGGCATGGACCGCGTGATGATGGTCGGCGACGGAGAGAACGACGTGACGGCCCTGCGGGCGGTAGGTCACCCGGTCGCCATGGGGAACGCGGACGCCCCGGCCCGGGAGGCTGCGCGGTATCAGGTGGGGCACGTGGATCAGGGGGGATTGATCGGGGCGGTGGATCTGGCGCTGGGGCTGTAGGTCACTGGGACCGGGGAGTGGCTACGTACGGACAGACCGCTATGATTGGATATATTCGGTTGTCAGACGTGAAAAGGCGGAGCGTTCCAGATGGACGCTCCGCCTCTCCCCTGCCCCGGATCAGACCAGAACGGGTTCGGTGTACTCGCCGTACACGGCCTTCAGGGTGTCCATCTGCTCGCCCAGCGTGCAGTACGCGTGCGCGCACTCCAGGAAGGCAGGCATGCTGTTCGCCCCGGTCACGGCCGTGTCGCGCAGGGCCGCCAGGGCGGCTTCGGCGCGCTGCGGGTCGCGTTCGCGCTTCACCTGCGCCAGACGCCGGGCCTGGAGCTCCTCCACGGCCGGGTCGATGATCTGGATGGGCACCTCCACGGCGTCCTGCACGAAGTCGTTCACGCCGACGATGATGCGGTCCTTGGTTTCCACCTCGCGCTGGTAGCGGTAGGCGGCCTCAGCCATCTCCAGCTGGAAGAAGCCGTTGTCGATGCCGGCCTCCACGCCGCCCATCATGCGGATCTGCTCGATGTACCCCATGGCCGCCGCCTCGATGTCGTTGGTGAGCTTCTCGACGTAGTAGCTGCCGGCCAGGGGGTCCACGACGCCGGCCACGCCGGTTTCGTACGCGATGATCTGCTGGGTGCGCAGGGCGATGGCGGCACTCTCCTCGGTGGGAAGGGCCAGGGCCTCGTCGAAGGCGTCGGTGTGCAGGGACTGGGTGCCGCCGAGCACGGCCGCGAGGGCCTGGATGGCGACGCGGGCGATGTTGTTCAGGGGCTGCTGAGCGGGCAGGCTCACGCCGGCCGTCTGGCTGTGGGTGCGGAGCATCAGGCTGCGGGGGTTTTTCGCGCCGTAGCGGTCACGCATCTGCCGGGCCCAGATGCGGCGCGCGGCGCGGAGCTTGGCGATCTCCTCGAAGAAGTCGTTGTGGATGTCCCAGAAGAAGCTGATGCGGGGCGCGAACTCGTCGATGTCCAGGCCGCGTTCCAGGGCTTTTTCCACGTAGTGGAAGCCGTCGGCGAGGGTGAACGCCAGTTCCTGCACGCCGGTCGCGCCGGCCTCGCGGATGTGGTACCCGGACACGCTGATGAAGTTCCACTTGGGCACGACCTTAGGGCCCCACTCGAAGGTGTCGATGACGAGCTTCACGCTGGGCGCGGGCGGGTAGATGAATTCCTTCTGCGCGATGAATTCCTTCAGGATGTCGTTCTGGATGGTCCCGCCGACCCGGCCGAGGTCCTTGCCCTGCTTCTGGGCGTTGGCAATGTACATGGCCCAGATGGCGTTCGCGGGGCTGTTGATGGTCATGGAGGTGGTCACTGCTTCCGGGTCGATGCCCTGGAAGAGGATTTCCATGTCCGCGAGGCTGCTGACGGCCACGCCGCACTTCCCGACCTCTCCCCTGGAGAAGGGGTGGTCACTGTCGTAACCCATCAGGGTGGGCAGATCGAACGCGGTGGACAGGCCCGTCTGGCCGGCTTTCAGGAGGGCGTGGAAGCGTTCGTTGGTCTGCTCGGCGCTGCCGAAGCCGGCGAACATGCGCATGGTCCAGAGCTTGCCGCGGTACACGCTGGGCTGCACACCGCGGGTGTACGGGAACTCGCCGGGGTAACCCAGGTCGCGTTCGGCGTCCCAGTCCGTCAGGTCGTCCGCAGTGTAGATGGGCTCGGGGTCCATGTCGGACAGGTTCTTGAAGTTGTACTTGCGTTCAGGGAATTTCTGCGCGGCGGGGCTGTAGACGCTCTGCATCCACTCGTTTTTCGTTTTCATGCGGGGACCTCCGGGCGGGCGCGGGGGGTGGGGCGCGGGACGGCAAAACTAACGACCGTTAGGGTACTGGACAGGGTAGCAGACCGGTGCGCCGCCCCGGTGCCGGGCAGGTGAGACAGCCCCCCGCCCAGGGGAACCGGACGCGGCCGTCTTGAGGCTCCGTTCGGGAAAGCCCGGGCTACTGCGGGGCCTGCTCTAGACTCGGCGGCACATGACAGAAGCAGCGTCGGGCACGGCGGTTCAGGCAGGACTCACCCGGAGGGCGGCGTGAGCGGCCCAATACGTTCGCCCGCCCCGGGCCGGCGGGGACCGAACGTGCAGGTGGTGAATCTGCTGCCGGTGGCGATGGCCGTGATCGGCGTGCTGCTGCTCCTGAGCTTTTTCGGGCGGGTCGCGCCGTCCCTGCTGGCGATCACCCTGGCCCTGATCCTCGCCACGGCCCTGAACCCCGTGGCGCGGTTCTTCGAGCGGTGGATGTCCCGCGGCCTGGCGGGCACGCTGACGGTGCTGCTGGTGCTGGGCACCATCGTGGGCCTGGGGTTCCTGGCCGTGCCCCCCATCGTGAAGCAGCTCAGCGGACTGGGCGAGAGCCTGCCCACCGACCTGAACCAGATCGAGGCGCGGCTGAACAGCTGGCTGAGCCTGAACCCCACCCTGGACCGCGTGGTCCCGGACGACGCTCCGGGCCGGCTGGCCGAGCAGGCCGGGAAGCTGGGCAATGTTCTGGCCGAGCGTCTGCCGGGGGTGCTGACCCTGGTGGGCGGCGGGATCTTCACGGCGCTGGTCACGCTGATCATGGTGGTGTTCGCACTGGGGAACCCGGTGCCCATCGTGAACGGGTTCCTGGGTGCCGTGCCCGCCCACTACCGCCTGAACGCCACGCGCGCCCTGGCGCAGACCCTGAAGCAGATGGGCGCCTGGGGCCGCGCGACCGTGCTGGTCATGCTGGTCACGGGAACGGTCACGGCAGCCGGGTTCTACCTGCTGGGCGTGCAGAACTGGCTGGTGTTCGGGATTCTCGCGGCGCTGGGGGAACTCGTGCCGACCATCGGACCCATCGTGGCGTCGCTGCCGCCGGTGCTGTTCACGCTGGCGTCCGACCCGGAGAAGGCGCTGTGGGTGGCGGTGTTCGTGCTGGTGTTCCAGCAGGTGAGCGGGTTCGTGCTGGCGCCCTTCGTGGTGGGCGGCGCGGGCGGCCTGCACCCACTGTCGGTGACGGTGGGCGTGCTGCTGTTCAGTGGCGTGTTCGGCATCGTGGGCGCGTTCCTGACCATTCCGTTCCTGATCCTGATCAAGGCGGTGTATCAGCACTTCTACCTGCGGGACGCGCCGGACATCCCCGACGCGGTCGCCATGGCCCTGATCAGCGGGGTGGTGGAGGAGCAGATGGACCGCGAGGAGGAAGCGCGCAAGGCCGCCGACCGCGCGATTCAGGAGGTGCGGGACGCGGAACTGGAACGGCAGCTGCAGGAGGGCGAGCTGGACCTGGAGGCCGTGCTGGACGAACACAGCGAGCACGACTCCACGCCCGTGGTTCGCCCGGCGCCCCGTGGGAACGCGGAATCCGGCGGGCCGCCGCGGGGCCCGGAACGGCCGGACACCTGAACGCCCCGCAATCTGATAGAATTCCCGTTTGGGAGACCCGCCCCGAGTCGTGTGGCGGGCTTTTTCGTGCCAGGGAGAGCAGAAGGCCGGAGGCAAACGCGCCGGCGGCCGACCGCTCCGAGCAAGGGAGCAAGTATGGAATACAGGAACATTGCGATCATCGCGCACGTCGACCACGGCAAGACCACGCTGGTGGACGGCCTCTTGAAGCAGACGCTGGAACTCAAGCACGGCGAGGAAATCGCCGAACGCGCCATGGACAGCAACGATCTGGAACGCGAGCGCGGCATCACCATCCTGGCGAAGAACACCGCCGTGGAGTACAAGGGCGTCAAGATCAACATCGTGGACACCCCCGGCCACGCCGACTTCGGCGGGGAAGTCGAGCGCGTGCTCGGCATGGTGGACGGCTGCCTGGTGCTCGTGGACGCTGCCGAAGGCCCCATGCCCCAGACCCGCTTCGTGCTGCGCAAGGCGCTGGAACTGGGCCTCAAGCCCATCGTCGTCGTGAACAAGATCGACCGCCAGGACGCCCGCCCGGAAGAGGTCGTGAACCTCACCTTCGACCTGATGGCCGAACTCGGCGCGAACGACGACCAGCTGGACTTCCCTGTGCTGTACGCCATCGCCCGTGAAGGCAAGGCGTTCAAGGACCTGGAAGCCCCCCGCGACGACTTCGAGGAACTGTTCGACATGGTGCTGGAAAAGATCCCCGCGCCGCACGTGGACTTGGAAGCGCCCTTCCAGATGCTGGTCACGAACCTCGACTACAGCGAGTACCTGGGCCGCATCGTGCTGGGCCGCGTGAACCGCGGCACCGTCAAGAAAGGCGAGTTCGTTCAGCTGATGCACAAGGACGGCACGATGACCAAGACCCGCGTGGTGCAGCCGTTCACGCACCTGGGCCTCAAGCGCATCGAGTCCGACGTCGTGGGCGCCGGGGACATCGTGGCGCTGGCCGGCATCGAGGACGCGCAGATCGGCGAGACCATCGCTGACCTCGCCGACCCCGAGGCGCTGCCCATCATCACCGTGGACGAACCCACCGTGAACATGACCTTCCAGCCCAACACCAGCCCCTTCGCCGGGCGGGAAGGCAAGTACGTCACCAGCCGCCACCTCAATGACCGCCTGAAGAAGGAAGTCATGACGAACGTGTCCCTGCGCGTCGAGGAAATCCGCCCTGACGAGTTCGTGGTCAGCGGCCGCGGCGAGCTGCACCTGTCCATCCTGCTGGAAACCATGCGCCGCGAAGGGTACGAGGTGCAGGTCGGCAGCCCCCGCGTCATCACCCGCGACATCGACGGCGAGAAGCACGAGCCCTTCGAGCACCTGGTCATCGACGTGCCCGAGCAGCACAGCAGCAGCGTGATCGGCGTGCTGTCCAGCCGCAAGGGCCAGATGGTGAACATGGAGCCCCAGGGCAACCGCGTGCGCGTGGAATTCAAGATTCCGTCCCGCGCCCTGTTCGGCTTCCGCACCGGCTTCCTCAGCATGACGCAGGGCGAGGGGATCATGAGCCACGTGTTCGACGGGTACGCGCCGTGGGCCGGGGAACTCAAGACCCGCCAGAATGGCTCGCTGGTCAGCATGGAAGACGGCCCGGCCTTCGCGTACAGCATCTTCAAGCTGCAGGACCGCGGCAGCTTCTTCATTGACGCCGGCACGGAAGTGTACGTGGGCATGATCGTGGGTGAGAACGCCCGCGAGAACGACCTGAACGTGAACGTCTGCAAGAACAAGAAGCTCACCAACGTCCGCTCCGCCGGCGCCGACGAGGCCCTGACGCTGATTCCCCCGCGCCGCCTGACGCTGGAAGACGCGCTGGAGTACATCTCTGAGGATGAACTGGTGGAACTGACCCCGCAGAGCATCCGCCTGCGCAAGAAAATTCTGAACCCCAGCCTGCGCAAGTAAGCGGGGGAAAGATGGGAGGCTGGCGACGACATGCCAGCCTCCTTCCGATTTAACTTGATATAGCCATAGGTGGATTGGATATATTCCGTCGTCCGCCTCCTGTTACGCCCGGAACAGAAAGAGTATCCTCTCCCGGTGACTGCCGTCTCCCCCACCAACCTCGACACCCGCGCCCTCGACATCCTCCACCGGGTCTGGGGGTACGGCGCGTTCCGGGGCGTGCAGGCCGACATCGTCCGCACCGTCGCCGCCGGCGGCAACGCCCTGGTCCTGATGCCCACCGGCGGCGGGAAGAGCCTGTGCTACCAGGTGCCCAGCCTGCTGCGCGACGGCACCGGCATCGTCGTCTCCCCCCTGATCGCCCTGATGAAGGACCAGGTGGACGCCCTGCGCGAGAACGGCGTGCGCGCCGCGTACCTGAACTCCACCCTGAGCCTCCCTGAAGTCCGCGAGGTGGAGGAGGCGCTGCTGGCCGGTGAGCTGGACCTGCTGTACGTGGCGCCCGAGCGGCTGCTCCTGCCCCGCACCCTGGACCTGCTGGAACGCGCCCCGGTGGCCCTGTTCGCCATCGACGAGGCGCACTGCGTGTCCCAGTGGGGCCACGACTTCCGGCCCGAGTACGGGCAGCTGGGCGTGCTGCCCGAACGCTTCCCGCACCTGCCGCGCGTGGCGCTGACCGCCACCGCCGACGACCGGACCCGGGCGGACATCCTGAACGTGCTGCACCTGCACGGCGCGCCTCAGTTCGTGAGTTCCTTCGACCGGCCGAACATCCAGTACCGCGTGGCGAACAAGGAAGCCCCCAAGTCCCAGCTGCTGGACTTCATCCGGGGCGAGCACGCCGGGGACGCCGGCATCGTGTACTGCCTGAGCCGCAAGAGCGTGGAGGACACCGCCAGGTGGCTCACGGCGCAGGGTGTGGAGGCCGTGCCGTACCACGCGGGCCTCAGCCCCCGAGAGCGCAACACCGCGCAGGAGCGCTTCCTGAACGAGGAGGGACTGGTCGTGGCGGCCACCGTGGCTTTCGGCATGGGCATCGACAAGCCCAACGTGCGCTTCGTGGCGCACCTGGACCTGCCCAAGAGCATGGAAGGGTACTACCAGGAAACCGGCCGCGCGGGCCGTGACGGGCTGCCCAGCACCGCCTGGATGGTGTACGGCCTGGCGGACGTGGTGAACGTGCGCCGCATGCTCGCGCAGAGCGACGCGCCGGAGGAGGTCAAGCGCGTGGAGGCCGGGAAGCTGGACGCGCTGCTCACCTACTGCGAGACGGCCGCGTGCCGCCGGCAGGTGCTCCTGGCGTACTTCGGGGAGGAGTTGCGGGAACCCTGCGGGAACTGCGACACCTGCCTGAATCCGCCGCGCGTGCACGACGCCACCCGCGAGGCGCAGATGGCGCTGTCGGCCGTGATCCGCACCGGGAACCGCTTCGGGGCGGCGCACGTCACGGACGTTCTGCTGGGCCGGGAGACCGAGCGTGTGCTGGCGCTGGGGCACCACCAGCTGCCCACCTTCGGGGTGGGAGCCGGGCATGACGAGAAGTTCTGGCGCGGCATCCTGCGGCAGCTGACCAGCCTGGGCCACCTGACGGCCGGCGAGCACCACGGCCTGAGTGCCACCGGCCGGGCCCGCCCGCTCCTGAAGGGCGAGGCGGAATTCCGGGTGCGGGAGGACAGCCTGCTGCCGCGCGAGACCGTGAAGCGCCGCGAGCGGACCAGCCGGGCGAGCGGCGCGGTAGCCGAGGCGGACCGGGGCCTGTTCGAGGCGCTGCGGGCGTGGCGGCTGGGCCGCGCGAAGGAACTGGCGGTGCCGCCGTACGTGATCTTCAGCGACGCGACGCTCAAGGGCATCGCGGAGACGCGGCCGGGCAGCCACGCCGCGCTGGGCCTGGTGAGCGGCGTGGGGCAGCGCAAACTCACGGATTACGGAGACGAGGTGCTGCAGGTCGTCCGTGACCAGGGCGGGGAGCCGCGGGCCGGGGCGCCCCTCACCGACGCGCAGCGCGGGACCGCCGCCAACCTCGCGGTGCTGAACGTGCTGCGGGCCGGCCGGGCGGCGTCGGCCAGCCCAGCCCCGGGAGGCCCAGGCGCACCGCTGCTGTCCGTGTCGGTGCCTGAACCGGCGCGGCAGGAGGCGGTGACCGAGGCGCTGCGGGCGCTGCGTCAGGAGCTGTGCCGGGAGACCGGGCACAGCCCCTTCGTGGTGTTACCGAACGCCACGCTTGCTGCCCTGGCCGAGCGGCAGCCCCGCACGCTGGAGGAGTTGCGGGGCCTGCCGGGCATGGGCGAGAAACGCATTGAGGCGTACGGGCGGCGGGTGGTGGAGGCGGTCAGCGCCGCGCTGGGCGGCTGACGCGCCTCAGAAGGTGAAGCTCTTGGGCACCACGACGACGCCGCTGTCGGTGACGGTGAAGCCGCGGGCGCGGTCCTCGTCGGGGTCCAGGCCGATCTGCGTGCCCGGGGGGATCTTCACGTCCTTGTCCACGATCACGCGGTGCAGGTGGCTGTGCCGCCCGACCTCCACGTCGTCGAACAGCACGCAGTGTTCCATCAGCGAGTACGAGTGCGCGCGGACGTTGCGGCCCAGCACGCTGTCCCGCACGGTGCCGCCGCTGATGATGGCGCCGCCGGCCATGATCGAGTTGAACGCCTGCCCCTTGCGGCCCTCGGATTCATGCACGAACTTCGCGGGCGGGGAGAACTCGCTGCTGGTGCGCAGCGGCCACTGCGGGTTGTAGATGTCGAACTCCGGGTTCACGCTCACGAGGTCCATGCTCGCCTCGAAGTACGCGTCCAGGGTTCCCACGTCCCGCCAGTAGCGGTTGGGGCCGGCCTGCCCCGGGATGGGGTTGCGGTGGAAGTCGTACGCCTGCACGTGGTACCCGTCCGACAGCGCGCGGGGAATGACGTCCTGCCCGAAGTCGAAGCCGTCCTTCTGCCCGCTGATGCTGGTGTGCAGCAGTTCCTCCAGCGCCCGGCGCGAGAAGATGTAGTTGCCCATGCTGGTCAGCGTGGTGGTGGGGTCGTCCGGGAGGCCGGGCGGGTTGGCAGGTTTTTCCAGGAACTGCGTGACGCGCCAGCCGTCGTCGATCTGCATGACGCCGAAGCGGTGCGCCTCGGTCTGCGGCATGGGGTAGGCGGCAATGGTCACGTCCGCGCGGGACTGGATGTGCTGCTCCAGCATGTGCTCCACGTTCATCTTGTAGATGTGGTCGCCGCTGAAGATCGCCACGTAGTCCGCCTCGAAGTTGTCGATCAGGTGCATGTTCTGGTACACGGCGTCGGCGGTGCCGCGGTACCACACCGCGCCGAGTTCCTCGTAGCGGTACATCTGCGCGGGCACCAGGGTGATGAAGTAGTCGCTGAGGAAGGTCCCGAAGCGCCAGCCGCGCTGGATGTGCTCGGTGAGGCTCTGCGCCTTGTACTGCGTGAGGACGTAGATGGAGAACACGCCGCTGTTGATGAAGTTGTTGATGGCGAAATCGATGATGCGGTACTTGCCGCCGAACGGCACGGCCGGCTTGCTGCGCTTCTGGGTGAGCGGCGCGAGGCGCGAGCCCTGCCCACCGGCAAGAATCATTCCGAGAACCCTGGGTTTCATGCGCACCCTCCACCGCGCCTTGCATTCCGGTGGCGCGGGCAGACCGGGGGACGAGACGGAAGCCGGACCGGAGAGGAAATCGGAGCTGGGCACGCTTGGCCGGCGCATTCATGCATAGGCTCACATTATCCGCCCGGAAATGGGGATGGGCTGCGCCGGTCTTTATCTGTTCGCAGTCAAACACGCCCCGAGACGCTCCCCGGCGTCTGCCGGGCCGAGCAGCGCGGCGCCCAGCTGGGTGCGCAGGAAGGTCAGCTGGCGCTTGGTGTACTGCCGGGTCGCGAGGGCCACGGCGTCCTGCACGGCCTCGCGGGAGCGGCGCCCCAGGGCGAGGTCCAGCACGTCCCGGTACCCCAGGGCCTGCCACACGGTCGGCCGGGGCTGAAGGTCCGGGGCCACTCTGGAGGCCAGCCAGCGCGCCTCGGCGGGCCAGCCGGCGTCCAGCATGGCCGCGATCCGCCCGGCCTGCCGCCGGGCCAGCGCGTCCGGCTCCAGGGTGAAGGCGATCAGGTCGTACCGGAAGGCGGGGGCGCTGCGCCCGAACGCGCCGGGGTATCGGCCGGTCATGCGGTGCACCTCGGTCGCCCGGGCGATGCGGCGGGGGTTGCGCTGCATGCGCTCCGCCTCGGCCGGGTCCCGGGCCATGATGTCGGCCAGCAGCGCCTCCCAGCCGCGCTCGGCCAGCTCCGCGGCCACCGCCTCCCGCACGGCCGGGTCGGCCGGCGGGGTGAGGGGCAGGCCGTGCATCAGGGCCTGCAGGTAGAAGCCGGTGCCGCCCACCACCAGCGGCCGGTGCCCGCGCGCCAGGATGTCCGCGATGGCGGCCTCGGCGTCGCGGGTGAAGCGGGCGACGTCGTACTCGCTCTCCACGTCCACCACGTCGATCAGGTGATGCGGCACCGCGGCGAGGTCCGCCGGGCCGGGTTTGGCGGTGCCGATGTCCAGCCCGCGGTACACGGTGAAGGCGTCGGCCGACACGAGTTCCACCGGGGAGCCGGCCTGCCGGGCGGCGTGGAGGGCCAGGGCGCTCTTGCCGGCAGCGGTCGGGGCACTCAGGATCGGGACGGGGAGGCGCGGGGCGGGCACGGGCGAATTGTAGGGCGGGCGCCGCGGGCGGGATGCTACGGTGAACGGCATGAACGAGCCGGTGCTGGGACGACTGCAGCAACTCATGACCCTGCGTGAGGGAGTGGAGAGCCTGTCCGGAACAGGGCCGTGGATTCCGGCCGCCGACTGGCTGGATTCGGACACGCACCTGACCCTGCTGCTGGACGTGCCGGGCGTGGAGACGGACTCTCTGGTGCTGGAGGAGGAGGGCACGCTGCTGCGCGTGATGGGGGAGCGGGCGGCGCCGGCGCGGCGGTTGCAGGGGGAGCGGCCGGACGGGCGCTTTATCCGCACCCTGGCGTTCCCGCAGGAGGTCGTGCCGCAGAGCGGGGAGGCGCGTCTGGCGCATGGGGTCCTGGAGGTGCGGTTCGAGAAGCGCCACCCCACCATTGAGGTCACGGCGTTCGCCGAGGCGGAGGGCCACGGGGAGTGAGGTCCCCCGTCACGTGAAGGGAGCCTGAACGGCCCGGGCCGCCCGCCCCCATCCGCGGAGGGCGGGGCCCAGGTAGTGTGGCGGCCTGAGGTACCGTGACTTGATGTCGAAACAATCCCTTCCGCGTGCGGTGCGCCCGGCCAGACCCGACCGGGCCGCCCGCCGGAAGTGCCTTCCCCTCCTGGCCGGGCTGCTGTGCACGGCCAGCCTGACGGCCTTGCCCGCCGCGCAGGCGGCGCCCGCCACGCCCACCTGCACGACCGGCTCCCGGATGCTGGACGGACAGATCACCCGGCCGGCCGGCGTGACCCGCGTGTGCAGCGGCCGCACCTTCACCGCGTACGCGCGCGAGATCGTGCGCTACCAGTCATTGGGCGTGCGGATCGAGATCTGGTCCACGAAGGGCGACCCGCAGACCGTGAAGGGCCCGCTGGTCAAGGGCATGACGGCGCTCGGCTACCGCCTGAAAGGCACCTACCCCAACGGGGAGCGAAAGTACGTGACCGCCACCGGGCGCGGCGTGCGGATTTCCGACTGGAAGGAAGGCAGCGTCACGTACTTCCTGCTGTTCCTGTTCTGACCGGCGGCCCCATCCGGATTTTTCGCGCCGCAGGAAGTCAACTTCGGCTCTCCTAACCCTGTTAGCCTGACGGGGCATGGCGCCCCTGACCACCAGCCGGACCCTCAGAATTGCCGCGGGCAGCGTCCTGGTCGCCGTGGTGGTGCTCAGCCTGAAGTTCGTGGCGTACCAGATGACCGGCAGCCTGGCGCTGTACTCCGACGCGCTGGAAAGCATCATCAACGTCGTCGCGGCCCTGGCGGCCCTGATCGCCCTGCGCATCGCGGCCCGCCCCGCCGACGACAACCACCCGTACGGGCACAGCAAGGCTGAGTACTTCAGCGCCGTGGCCGAGGGCGTACTGATCGTGCTGGCGGCCTTCACCATCCTGCGTGAGGCGCTGCCCGCCATCCAGAACCCGGGGGCGCGCGCCGCGCCGCTGGACGGCCTGCTGGTTAACGGCCTGGCGAGCGTCATCAACGGCGTGTGGGCCACCTTCCTGCTTCGCGAGGGCCGCAGCATCGGCTCCCCGGCCCTGCTGGCCGACGGGCGGCATGTCATGAGCGACGTGGTGACCAGCGTGGGCGTGCTGGCGGGCGTGCTGCTGGCCCGTTTCACCGGCTGGCACGTGCTAGATCCCCTGCTGGCCGCGCTGGTCGCGGTGAACATCCTGTGGAGCGGGTGGCATCTGGTGCGCGAGAGCGTGGGCGGCCTGATGGACGGCGCCGACCCCGACACCACCGCCCGGCTGCGGCGGATCATGAGCCAACACGCGGACGGCGCGCTGGAAATGCACGACCTGCGCACCCGGCAGGCCGGGCAGGTCACCTTCGTGGAGTTTCACCTGGTGGTGCCGGGCGACATGACCGTCTCGCGTAGCCACGTGATCTGCGACGTGCTGGAAGAAGCGATCCGCGCCGAGATGCCGGGCGCGCAGGTCACCATTCACGTGGAGCCGCCCGAGAAGGCCAAGCATCACGGCGTGGTGGTGGTGTGAAGCCGTGACGGACCCCCGCCTCAGTGAACGGCCCAGACGGCCGCTGTCAGCGAAACCGGCCGGGTACGTGGGGCTGGCGACCTACTCCAGCCTGGGGCGGCTGTGGGCCATGCTGGACGCCGCCAGGCGGGCCGGGCGGACCGTGAGCGTGGTGCGGGGCGACCCGCCGGAGGCCGCGCGGCGCCGCATCAGCGGGTACACGCTGCGCGGCGCGGGTCTGTTTGTGGACACCGAGCGCCTGCTGCGGGACCTGGAGGACGGGTTCGAGACGCACCCGGCCCTGCTGGCGCTGATGGCCGGGGACGCCGGGCCGCTGCGGGACACGCTGAACGCCGGGTACGAGCTGCGGCTGGACTTCACGGTGGCCCTCACGGCCGGCCGTGACCTGATCCTGCGGCCGGAATTCCGGTACGCGCCCCTGCCGGAGAACGCCGACCCGCTGCCGTCCACGGTGACGCTGCGCACGCGGCGGATGGGCCGCGACGAGCTGCACCTGCTGCTCCAGCGCGCCTGCGGCCTCGCCTGACCTTACTCGTAGGAGCGGGCGCGGTTGCGGGCGGGCGTGGCGGCGTAGCGGGCGAGCTGCGCGGTGAGGCCGGCGGGCGTATTCGTGAGGATGTGGCGGGAGGTGGGCTGCCGCGCCGCGAAAGCGTCCAAGCGGTCGAACACCTGGGTGAGCAGGTCCTCGGGCATGTCCAGGGCGGGCGTGAGGCGCACGGTGCGCTTGCTGCTCAGGCTGAGGTTCGCCATGACGCCCGCCTCGTGAATCTGCCGCAGGGCCAGGATGGCGGTCGCCTCGAACAGCAGTTCCTTCAGGGCGCCCGGCAGCGGCACGCCCAGCATGGGCTGGAACTGCATGGCGAGCAGCAGGCCCTGCCCGCGGACCTTTTCCAGCAGGCGCGGGTGGCGGGCCTGCATGGCCTGCAGCCGCGTGAGGCCCACCTCGCCCAGGGCGCGGCTGCGGGCGGGGAAGTCGTTCTCCATCAGGTATTCCAGGGATTTGAGGCCCACGGCCATGGCGAGGGACCCGCCGCCGAAGGTGTTGCTGTGGCGTTTGCTGCTCAGGCCCGGCAGCATCTTCTTG
Organism: Deinococcus ficus; assembly: GCF_003444775.1. Taxonomy (NCBI): domain Bacteria; kingdom Thermotogati; phylum Deinococcota; class Deinococci; order Deinococcales; family Deinococcaceae; genus Deinococcus; species Deinococcus ficus. The sequence goes on from NZ_CP021081.1 coordinate 1,438,945, forward strand.
TAGATGCTGCGGCGCACGATGGTGGCGCCCACGGCGGTCAGGCCCGCGCCGAGGGGCTTGGCGAGGGTCACGATGTCCGGGTCCAGGCCCTGCGCAGCCGATTCGAACCAGTGTCCGGTGCGGCCCAGGCCGGTCTGGATCTCGTCGGCGATGACCACGATGCCGTGCCGGGCGCACAGTTCGCCCAGGCCGGTCAGGAAGCCGGGCGGGGGGATGTTCACGCCGCCCTCGCCCTGGATGGGTTCCACGACCACGCAGGTGACCTTGTCCGGCCCGAGCCGGCGGATCAGGGTGCTCAGGGCCCGCAGGTCCCCGTACGGCGTGGTCACGGCGCCCGGCACCAGCGGCTTGAAGGCGTCCTGGTACTCGGGGTTGGGCGTGAGGCTCAGGGCGCCCAGGGTCTTGCCGTGGTAGGCGCTGGTGAACGAGATGCTGTACTTCGACCCGGGGCGGTAGGCGCGGGCGAACTTCAGGGCGCCCTCGATGGCCTCGGTGCCGCTGGAGCAGAAAAACACCTGATCGTCACTGTGGCTGGGCAGTTCCCGCGCGAGCAGCCGCACGAGGTTCGCTTCCAGCGCGGCGCGCCAGGGGCTGCTGGACTGCTGCGGGAGGCTCATGGCGCGGTTTTTCTCCATGAATTCCCGGATGAAGCCCGTGATGGCCGGCGGCATGTCGCCGAACGGCACGGCGGAGTACCCGCTGACGTTGATGCGCCGCACGCCGCGCTCGTCCTCCAGTTCCCAGGGGGTGACGCGGTAGAAGGGGCCGCCCACACCGATCAGGTCCAGGCCGTACAGCAGTTCCTCGTTGCCGTACGCGAATTCCAGGCGCCGGACCTCGGGGCCACTGAGTTTCTCGTCCAGAACGTCACGGGTGCTGATGAATCCAGCGGGCAGGCTCATATCCTCTCAGTCTAGTGCAGCGGGCATGAGGACGGCTCAGCGCGGGAGTTCGCGCAGCAGGGCGGGCAAGCCGCCCGGGTAGGACTCGGCGTTCAGGCCGTCGGCACGCAGGAAGCGCGCGGCGAGCTGCGAGCGCACGCCCCGTTCGCACAGGACGAGCAGCGGGCCGTCGGCGGGCGTCAGGCCGTGCCGGGCGTCCTCGATCTCGTCCAGGCTGAGGGTCACGAGCCGGTGGTGCGGCAGCAGGGCGCCCAGGGGCTGCGCGGCCCGCAGGGGTTCGGGGCGAAGGTCGAGCAGGGTGACGCCGGCGGGCACTGGCATGCGGCAAGCATAGCGGGACACCCGCGGGCGCATCCCGACTGGGTTACTCAGGTTTCCGCCCGGGTCGGGTATGCTGGGGGCATGCAGGAAGTCACCCCCCAGGAAGGCCTCGCCCGCGTGCAGCGCGGAGCGCTGCTCGTGGACGTGCGCGAGCAGAACGAGTACGACGAAGTTCACGCCCAGGGCGCGCAGCTGATTCCCCTCAGCGAGTTCGAGAGCCGCTACGCGGAGCTGCCCCAGGACCAGGAGATCGTCCTGATCTGCCGCAGCGGCGCCCGCAGCGGCCGCGCCACGCAGTTCCTGATGGACCAGGGCTACACCCGCGTCGCCAACCTCCAGGGCGGCACGCTGGCCTGGGACGAGGCCGGCCTCCCGGTGGACCGCGCATGACCGGCGAAGCGCAGCCCGAGACTGTGGCCGCCAGCGGCGCCCTGCCCACCGAAGCGCAGATCCGCGAGGCGCTGAAGGTCGTCAAGGACCCGGAAATCCCCGTAAACGTGGTGGACCTGGGCCTCATCTACGGCGTGGACATCAACGCCGACGGGCACGTGGACATCACCATGACCCTGACCAGCGTCGGCTGCCCGGTGCAGGACCTGATCCGCGCGGACGCGGAGATGGCCGTGGGCCGCCTGGACGGCGTGTCCGACGTGAACGTGGAATTCGTGTGGACGCCGCCATGGGGTCCGGACAAGATGAGCGAGGACGGCAAGCGCCAGATGCGCATGTTCGGCTTCAACGTCTGAACAGCACTTCCCAGCTTTCCGCATGAAGGCGGCAAACAGAGAGGGCCCCACCGAGCAGATGCGGTGGGGCCCTCTCCATCAGGTGGTCAGGCCAGGAGGCGGATGGCGTGCTCGGCCATCAGGCGCGGGATGTTCACGCCGGTGGTGGCCACGCTGTTCTTGAACTCCATGGTGTGGTTGATTTCGATGATGACCAGCCCGCCCCACTCGTTCTGGCGTCCGGGCGCCTCGACGAGGTCGATGGCGACGATCTCCCCTTCCACCGCGGCGGCCGCCTTCACGGCCAGGTCGGCGAGGTCCGGGGTGACGGGGCAGTTGGTGGCCCTGGCGCCGCGGGCGGTGTTGGTGATCCAGTGCTCGCTGGTGCGGTAGATCGCGCCGATGCACTGCCCGCCGACCACGAAGGCGCGGATGTCGCGCCCGGGCTTGTCGATGAGTTCCTGCACGTAGAAGATGCCGTGTTGCGGCCCGCCGAGCACCTCCTTGTGTTCGATGACGGCCTCGGCGGCGTGGCGGTCGTTCAGGCGGCTTACCATGCGGCCCCAGCTGCCCACGGTGGGTTTCAGCACGACCGGGTAGCCGAGCTCCTCGATGAGTTGCAGCGCCGCGTCGCCGTCGAACGCGACGCCGGTGCGGGGCGTGGGCAGGCCGTGGGCGTGCAGGCGGGCGTTCGTGGCGAGCTTGTCGCCGCACAGTTCGATGACGTGCGCGGGGTTGATGACGTGCACGCCGAACGCTTCGAGCGCGCGGGTGACGGCGTGCCCGCGCGACTGGCTGACGCAGCGTTCGATGGCGACCTTCCAGGGCACCTGCTGGGCGCCCTGATCGTCGAAGGTGAGGGTGAGGTGGGGGGCGTACACCTTGTCGTAGGGCACGCCGAGGTCGTCGAGCGCCTCGAAGAGCATCTTCTCGTCGGGGCGGATGCGGTCATAGATGACGGCGAGGTCGGCCATGCGGGGCTCCTGGGTGGGGCGGGGGGCGCAGGGTTCAGCGGTCAGCCGGGGCGTCCGGGCTGACCGCTGGGGGGGTGGGGTTTACTCGCCCCAGTCCTCGGCTTCCTGGGGGGCGGCCTGGAGGCGGGGGGGGTCGAGGCTGACGACCTCGTATTCGACGCCGGTTTCGTCGTCGATGACGAGTTCGCCGAGTTCGGGGTTGGTGAGTTCGATGGCCGCTCCGGTGTCCGGGTTTTCAAATTGAACAGTAGACATGATGACTCCTCTCGTTTGACAGGTTAAATCGTATCATAGATTTACAAACGAAATCGTCTAGGGCAGATCCCCTCGCGGACAGCAGGACCCCCAGCAACGCCAGGATTACTCCGCGTCGCTTCCCTCGGTGAACTCCAGCTCGATCTTCGCCCGGCAGTGGGGGCACTCCACCACGCTCACCTGCGACCCGTCCGGCGATTCCAGCAGCGGCGCGGCGGCCAGCATCTCGTCCGTCACGTCGAACTCCTCCCCGCAGCCCGGGCATACCGTCAGCACGCCCAGCAGGTCCAGTTCGAAGTCCTCCCCCTCCCCGCTGCGGGTCACCTCCATCTCGGCGTTGCACGAATCGCACACGATCACGTCCCCGACCGAGAGTTCGGCGCGGTCCTCATCGGTCAGTTCCAGAACCTCCGCGCAGATCGGGCACTCAATTTCCAGAATGGGCATGCCCCAGTGTACGAAGAGAGGCGCCCCTGCGGGCGCCCCCTGACCTGTCTCCCCTTACTCCCCGGCGGGTTTCTCCCCGGGAAAGCGGCCGTGCTGCTTGAAGAACTCCAGGATGCTCCCGGCCGCCAGGGCCTCCCGCAGGAACTCCGGCGGGGGCGGCAGCTGGATCACGCCCCCCGCGTGGCGCAGTTCCCCGCTGGCGGCGTCCAGGCTCACCTCGGCGCCGTCCTCCAGCACGCCGGTCAGGTCGTACGCGAAGGCCGGGATGCCCAGGTTCAGCAGGTTGCGGTAGTGGATGCGCGCGAAACTGGGCGCCACGATCCCCCCGATCCGCAGTTTCTTCAGCGCCTGCGGGGCGTACTCGCGGCTGCTGCCCAGGCCCCAGTTCCGCCCGCCGATCAGCACGTCCCCGGGCTGCACCGCCGCGGCGAACTCCGGGCGGATGTAATGGAACGCGAAGGTCTGGAACACGTCCTCACCGGCCATGAACGGCGCGAACTTGCCGGGCAGGATGTCATCCGTGTTCACGCTGTCACCGAATTTCCAGATTCTGGGCATGCTTACTGGCCTCCTTGAACTTGGTGGGGAGTGCGGGGCAGCACCAGACAGCCGAACGACCCGGGCCAGGACAGGAACGCCCGCACGGCCTCGGCCTCCTGCGCCGTGCAGCCGAGCAGCACCTTGAGTTCCGCGTCCCGCTTGCGGGCGTCCACGGTGGCGACCACGCCGGTCACGTCATGACGGCCAGACGTCCCGCGGAACACGTCGATGTCCGCGCTGTCCCCGGAGCGGGTGTGGCGCAGGGCGCCGTAATCCAGGGGGTAGAGCGACCCGGGGAAGCGCGGGTGGGGCGTTCCGGCGGGCCGTTCGATCACCACCTCAGCCTCCCTGACCAGGGTGTCCAGCACGGTCCAGAAGTGGGGGTCGGTGCTCATGCGGGCGCCCTGGTCAGGTCCTGCGGCAGGGCAATGCGGCCCATCACGGCGGTGGCGGCGGCCACGGCCGGGGACGCGAGGTAGATCTTCGCGTCCTTGTCGCCCATCCGGCCGATGAAATTGCGGTTCGAGGTGCTCACGCACACCTCCCCGGGCGCCAGGACGCCCTGGTGCCGGCCCATGCACGGCCCGCAGCCGGGCGTCCCCAGCACCGCCCCGGCACGTTGCAGGGTGAGCAGCGTGCCGTCGGTCAGCGCCTCTTCCAGCACCTGACTGCTGGCCGGGATCACCAGCAGGCGGGTGCCCGGGGCGACCTGCCGGCCGCGCAGCACGTCGGCCGCGGCGTGCAGGTCCTCGATGCGGCCGTTCGTGCAGGTGCCGATGAACACCTGGTCCACCTTCAGGCCCCGCAGCTCGGCCACGTCGTGCACGTTGTCCACCTCGCTGGGCGCACTCATGCGGGGGTTCAGGGCCGACAGGTCGATGTGGATTTCCTGCACGTACGCGGCGCCCGCGTCCGGGTACACCCAGTCCGGGATGTCGTACCCGTACTCCGTCAGGATCTCGCCGCCGGGTACGACCAGCCCGACCTTCGCGCCGGCCTCCACGCACAGGTTCGCCAGGGTCATGCGTTCGCCCCGGGTGAAGCGGTCGCCGGCGTGCATCTCGATGCTCTGGTAGGTGGCGCCGTCCGCGCCGAGGCGGCGGATCATTTCCAGGGCAGCGTCCTTGGCAGTCACGCCGGGTTGCAGCTCGCCCGTGAAGATGACCTTGACGCTCTCCGGGACGCGCAGCCACGTCTTGCCGCTGGCGGCTGCCAGGGCGATGTCGGTGGCGCCCATGCCGGTGCCGAAGGCGGCCACGGCGCCGTAGGTGGTGCTGTGGCTGTCGCTGCCCAGCACGATCCAGCCGGGCCGGGCGAGGCCTTCTTCCATCAGGACCTGGTGGCAGATGCCGCGCCCCACGTCGAAGAGGCGCACGCCGGTCGCGGCGGCGTACTCGCGGGCTTCCTTCTGCGCCTGCGCGACGGACACGGTGCTGGCCGGGGCGACGTGGTCGATGACGATGCTGACGCGCTCCGGGTGTTTCGGGAGGGCGCCGAGGTCACGCTGCATGCGTTCGATGAAGCTCTGGGCGATGGAGTCCACGACCATCACCTGGTCGACGTCCACCACGGCGAGGTCCCCGGCGTACACGGCCTGGCCGCTGCGCCTGGAGAGGATCTTCTCCGCCATGGTCTGCGGGCGGGAGGCTTGGGAGGTCATGCCTGTCATTCTGAAGGAAATCCAGGCGAAGCGCTATCCGCTTGCCTGGATTCAGGAGAAATGGCTATTCGAATGAAAGGCAGCCGTGTGTCGATTCGCCAGTGACGATCAGACCGCGAGGCCCTGCGCGTGCGCACTCACGTCCCGGCTCTCGTACTGCCCGGGCGGCAGGCCGATGCTGGGCGTGTTCGTCTCGAAGGTGTCGCTCCAGCCGACCTCGGCCAGCGCCTTTTTCCACGCGCCGATGCTCTCGTTGCGGTAGATGCGGTAGGCGGCCATGCCGACCTCCGCGCCGCCGCGCGCGATCACGCTCTCCACCCAGGCCCACTTCGCGGACACGTTGCGGAGTTCGGCCGTGGTGCGCAGTTCCTTCTGGATGCGCTTCAGGCGGCTCTCGATGGTCTGCACGCCCGCGAAGGGGTCCGCGAAGTGCGGGGTGTGGCGCTTGGGCACGAAGGGGCTGATGCCCAGCGCGATGCGGTTCACCTTCGCGAGATCCTTCGTGAAGCTGATCAGTTCGGTGATGTCGTCGTCCGTTTCCGGGCCGAGGCCGATCATCATGTACACCTTCAGGCCGCTGAAACCCAGGTCGCGGCTGATCTGTGCAGTTTTCAGCAGGTCCTCGGTGGTGATGCCCTTTTTCAGCCAGCGGCGCAGCCGCTCACTGGGCGCGTCCGACGCGACCGTGAAGGTCCGCAGGCCACCGGCCTTGAGGATCTCGGCCAGTTCGGCGTCCACCGTGTCGGCGCGGATGCTGCTCACGCCCAGCTTCACGCCGCGCTCGGTCAGGGTCCGGCCCACGTACTTGGTGTGCGGGAAGTCCGACAGGGCCGCGCCCACCAGCCCGACCTTCTGGACCCAGTCCGGAATCACGTCCAGCAGTTCCTGCGCCTGGTTGTTGCGGTTCGGGCCGTACATGGTGCGCGCCAGGCAGAAGGTGCAGGGCCGGGGGCAGCCGCGCTGCGCCTCGACCAGGAACATGTTGCTCAGTTCGCTGTGCGGGGTGACGATCTGGCTGTAGGCGGGCAGCAGTTCCTTCGGGGCGGTCGCCCACTTGGGTTCGTGCGTGTGCCGCGCGGGCAGGAACACGCCGGGCATGCCGTCCACGAGGTCGTAGAACTCCTCGCGGGTGGCGGACTCGCGCATCGCCTCGCTGACCACGGGGATGATCTGCTCCCCGTCCCCGATGATGATCACGTCCGCGAACGGGGTCAGCGGGTAGGGGTTGCTGCTGGTGAAGGGCCCGCCGATCATCACGACCGGGTCGGCCTCGTCGCGTTCCTCACGCAGGGGTTTCATGCCGGCCACGTCCAGCAGCCGGATGATGTTCGTCAGGTCCAGTTCGAAGGACACGCTGATCGCGAACAGCTCGCAGTCCCCGGCGGCCCGGCCGGACTCCACGGTGGGGAGCGCCTGGCCGGTCTTCTCGAAGGCGTCCACGTCGTCGGGCAGGAAGGCGCGCTCGCAGGCGACGTTCTCCTCCTGGTTGAACATGCGGTAGATGACCTGATAGCCCAGGGAAGCCATGCCCACGCTGTAGCGGTTCGGGAAGGCCAGGGTCACGCGGATCGGCGCCTGTTTGAACAGGGTGCCGGTCTCCGCGTCGAGCAGGGGTTTGATTTCGTTGCGCCAGTAACTCAAAAGTCCTCCTGATATGCCGTGAGACACCCGGATCACGCCGGAGTGCCCCTGTTCGGTCAGGTGGAGGCGTGGCGCGTCACAGCCTTACAGTATACCGCGCGAAACCGCATGGACTGCGGCGCAGCTCACGCCAGCAGCAGGCCGCCCGGCTCAGCGGCCAGGTGTGGACGGGCTCTCGGCCGGGGTGTCCAGGGGCGCCGCGGTGGCCACAATGACGGGCGGGGCGGCCTTGGCCGGTGCCGGGCTTGCGGCCCTCCCCTGCCCCCGCCCGGCGGGACGCCAGGCGCTGGTCACGAAGTACACCAGCCCGCCCAGCACGCCGGCCACGATCAGGAACCACAGCAGTCTGAACAGCACGCCGGCCGTGCCGGCCACCACCAGGCCCAGGCCAGCCAGCACCTGCCCGGCCAGCCAGATCACGGCCAGGGCGGTCACGGCGAGCAGAATCACGCCCACCAGGGCAAACACGAGGCGCAGCACGCCGGACAGTATGCCGCAGCAACCGAGGGAAAGCGCCGGACCGGGGAAGGTCCCCTGGTCCGGCGCCGGCGGTGGCGGGGCTCAGCCCTGCTGAATGTGGCCGATGATGCGGTCGGCGAACTCGCTGGTCTTGACCTCGGTGGAGCCTTCCATGCTGCGGGCGAAGTCGTAGGTGACGGTCTTGTCCTGGATGGTGGCGTCCAGGGCCTTCAGGATCAGGTCGGCCGCCTCGGTCCAGCCCATGTAGCGCAGCATCATCTCGCCGGAGAGGATCACGCTGCTGGGGTTGATGACATCCTTGCCGGCGTACTTGGGCGCGGTGCCGTGGGTGGCCTCGAAGATGGCGTGGCCGGTCACGTAGTTGATGTTCGCGCCGGGGGCGATGCCGATCCCGCCGACCTGGGCGGCCAGGGCGTCGCTGAGGTAGTCGCCGTTGAGGTTCAGGGTGGCGACGACGTCGTAGTCGGTGGGGCGCAGCAGGATCTGCTGGAGGAAGTTGTCGGCGATGACGTCCTTGATGACGATGCCGCCGGGCAGCTGCAGCCAGGGACCGCCGTCGAGTTCCACGCCGCCGAATTCGCGCTTGGCGAGCTCGTAGCCCCAGTCGCGGAAGCCGCCCTCGGTGAACTTCATGATGTTGCCCTTGTGCACCAGCGTGACGCTCTTGCGGCCGTTGTCGATGGCGAACTGGATGGCGGCGCGCACGAGGCGCTCGGTGCCTTCACGGGACACGGGCTTGACGCCGAAGGAGCTGCTGTCCGGGAACCGGATCTTGTTCACGCCCATCTCGCGCATCAGGAAGCCGCGGAGTTTCTCGGCTTCGTCGGTGCCGGCCTTCCATTCGATGCCGGCGTAGATGTCCTCGGTGTTCTCGCGGAAGATCACCATGTCCACGTCCTGGGGACGCTTGACGGGGCTGGGCACACCCTCGAAGTACTGCACGGGACGCACGCAGGCGTACAGGTCGAGTTCCTGACGCAGCGCCACGTTGATGCTGCGGATGCCGGTGCCGACCGGGGTGGTCAGGGGGCCCTTGATGCCGAACAGGTACTCGCGGAAGGCGACCAGGGTGCTTTCGGGCAGCCACTCGTTGGCGCCGTACACCGTCAGGGCTTTCTCACCCGCGTACACCTCCATCCATTCGAGCTTGCGCTCGCCGCCGTAGGCCTTCTCCACCGCAGCGTCGAACACACGCACGGACGCCCGCCAGATGTCGGGACCGGTGCCGTCCCCTTCGACGAAGGGGATGATGGGGTGGTTCGGAACGGTGAGTTTGCCGTTCTGCATGGTGATCTTCTCGCCCGTTGCGGGAACCTTGATGTGCTTGTCCATGACCTGACACTGTACCCCCGCCGGGTGAGCTGCCGCCACGCGGCGGGTGTTACTGCGTGCGTTTGGACCCGGTGCAGGCTTGCGGGGGCTCTGGGGTGCCGAGCGTGATCGTTTGCCCAGGGCGCCCTTCATCCAGGCCACGGTCGAGCCCGCCACACTGAATGCCTGCCCACGGCAAGTCACCTCCGATTGCGCGGGGCAAGTTCAATTTCAGGAGGTCTCTATTCATGAGTGACAAATCTGCTGCCGAGAACATGCTGGACGCCGCCGCCGCCAAGGTGAACGAAGCCACGGACCGCGCCCGCGCCGCCGGGCACGAGGTCGCGCACGCCGTGACCGGAGACGCGACCGACAAGGCCCGCGCCCTGGAGGACCGCGCCAAGGCCGAAGTGCACAACCGTGAAGCCCACGCCGAATTCAACGAGGGCAAACGCGAAGCGCAGGACGGCGACGGCCACTGACCTTCGTGCCCGACCGAAGCGGCCCGCCCCACCCGGCGGGCCGCCTGCCGTGTGCCCCGGGACCGTGAACCGGTCCTGAGGCAGCATTCACACCCCCACGCCATCCCGGGCGCACCATCAGCCCATGAGTAACCCACCCCGCAAGGGCCTGATGGACAGTCTGGTGAACGTGGCGAAAGCCAGCACCGAGGAACTGCTCGACCGGGGCCGCGCCGTCGCGCACGACGTGGCCGCCCGCACCGGCACCGACGAGGCCGCCAATGAACGCTCACGCCTCGCGGCCGCCGAGGCCCGAGCCCGCGCAGACGTGCGCCGCGGCGAGTATGAGGCGGACATGACTGACCTGAGCCAGAGCATCGAGCGGGGCGTGGAAGGGGGGCTCTCGAAGGCCGGCGAACTGGCCGGCCGCGCCCGCGTGGAGGCGACCCGCGCGGCCGAACGGGCACAGGACATGACGCGGAAGGCCGGACAGGACATGCAGGACGCCGCAGCCCGCATGCGCCAGGACGCCGAACGGGCGGCCGGCTCGTCCGGAGCGCCCCCGGGCGGGTTCCAGGAGCGGCTGGCGGACGCCGCCCGGGGGCGGACTCCCGCCGGGGGTGGCCGGCCGGACCGCTGAGCCCCGATCTCCTCCCCTCCGCCCTCCCCGTCCCAGGGGAGGTTTTTTCATGCCGGCCGGGGCGGGAATGCGTACACTTCCCTTCATGACTTCCACACCCCGGCGCCTGTCGCGCCGAGAAGAGCTGAGACTCGGAACGGCTGGAGCCCGCCGCACCGCGCGCAACACCCTGATCGCGTACGCGTTCCTGCTGCCTTTCCTGATCATGCTGCTGGCCTTTCACACCTGGCCGGTGATCTTCGGCACTTACCTGGCGTTCACGGAGTACAACATCATCAACCCGCCGAAATGGGTGGGGCTGGAGAACTTCCGGGAGCTGTTCGCCGACGAGCAGTTCTGGTCCGGGCTACGCAACAGCCTGACGTACATCTTGGTCGTGCCGGTCATTCAGGTGATCAGCATCCTGGTGGCGCTGCTGGTGAACCGGCCCCTGAAAGGCATCGGGTTTTTCCGCACGGCGTATTACGTTCCGGTCGTGACGAGTTTCGCGGTGGTGGGCCTGATCTGGACCTGGATGTACCAGCAGGACGGCGCGGTGAACGCGGTGCTGAGCGCGCTGGGCCTGTACAAGGGTGGAAGCCTGTTGAACAACCCCAGCACCGCCCTGTACGCGGTGATGTTCGTGACGTTGTGGAAGGGCATCGGGTACTACATGGTGCTGTACCTTGCGGGTCTGCAGAGCATCAGCCCAGAACTGGAGGAAGCGGCCGTGATCGACGGGGCGAGCCGCGCGCAGGTGTTCTGGAACATCACCCTGCCAGGGCTGCGGCCCACCATCCTGGTGTGCAGCCTGATGAGCACCATCAGCGCCATCAAGGTGTTCGAGGAGATCTACGTGATGACGCAGGGAGGCCCTGCCGGGAGCACCTACACGGCGCTGTTCTACACGTTCTCCCGCGCGTTCGGGGACTTCCGTTACGGGCTGGCGGCCGCGGGCGGCATCGTGATCGCGGTGATCAGCATCCTGTTCGGCATCCTGAACTTCAAGCTGACCAAGGGAGGCAAGGCCGATGGCTGAGCCGGCCACCCTGCCCGCCCCCGGAGGCGCCGCCGAGGCCAGTGCCACGCCCGACATGCTGGCTCACGCCCGACTGGCCGCCGACCTGAAGGCCCGGCGTGCCCGGCGCGCCCGACTGGGAAACCTCGGCGCATACGCGCTGCTGATCGTGATCGCGATGATCACGCTGTACCCCTTCTACTGGACGCTGATCACCAGCCTGGAAGAGACCGGCAACATCTACCAGGCCAAGCTGCTGCCCAGCAGCGTGAGCCTGAAGAACTACGTCGAAGTGTTCACGGGGACCACCCTGCCGTTCTGGCGGCTGATCCTGAACAGCGTGGCGATCTGCCTGCTGGGCGTGACCCTGAGCGTGACGCTGGCGGCCCTGGCGGCGTACCCGCTGTCCAAGATGCAGTTCCCGGGCCGGAACCTGATCTTCTACGCGATTCTCACGCTGATGGTCCTGCCGAACGAGTCCGGACTGATCGTGAACTACGTGACCACCACCAAACTGGGCCTCCTGAAGGAGATCAATCCGGTGCTGGACACGCTGCGGCAGTACTTCGCCATCGTGATGCCCGGGCTGGCGAGCATCGTGGGCCTGTTCCTGCTGCGGCAGGCGTACCTGAGCGTGCCGCAGGAACTGATCGAGGCGGCCCGGATCGACGGCGCGGGGGAGCTCACCATCTGGCGCCGGGTGCTGCTGCCCCTGGCGATGCCGACCATCGCGGCCTTCGCGATCCTGGAATTCGTGGCGTACTGGAACAGCTTCCTGTGGGCGCGGATCATCCTGCCGCCCGGTAGCCAGACGCTACCCCTCTCGGCGGGCCTGCTGGAACTGAGCGGGATGTTCAGCACGAACAGCCGCGCCGTGATGGCAGGGGCTGTCATCACCATCATTCCCATCCTGGTGGTGTTCCTGCTGGGCCAGAAATACTTCATGAAGGGCCTGGAAGGCGCGGTGAAGGGCTGATGACGCTGCCCTACCGCACCCTGGACCGCACCTGGGACGTGATCGTGGCCGGGGGCGGCACGGCCGGCGCGGTGGCCGGGATCGCCGCGGCCCGCACGGGCGCGCGGGTGCTGGTCGTGGAGGCGCAGGGCAGCCTGGGCGGCACCGGCACGAACGCCTGGGTCACGCCCCTGATGCGCAACGTGTCCGCGGGCGAGAACCTGAACCGCGGCCTGACGGACGAGATCAAGGCCCGGCTGTTGAGGCAGGGGGACGGCGCGCGGGACGGGCACGGGAACGACAACTGGTTCAACCCGGAGGGCCTGAAGTTCGTGCTGGACGACCTGCTGCACGAGAGCGGCGGGGAGGTGCTGTTCCACACGCATGTGGTCGCGCCCGTGATGGACGGGGGCAAGGTGCAGGCGCTGGTCGTGCACAACAAGGGCGGCCTTCAAGCGCTTCACGCGGAGGCGTTCATCGACGCGACCGGGGACGCCGACCTGGCGCGGCTGGCAGGGGCCCCCGTGACCGGCGGCGACGAGGACGGCCTGCATCAGGCGATGAGCCTGCGCTTCACGCTGGCCGGGGTGGACACCGGGCGGCTGATGGCGTTCCTGCGGGAGCACGGGCAGGGGCAGGACAGCGCCGACTTCCTGCACTTCTGGATGGTGTGGGGCCGGAACTCCAGCCTGGAACCGCTGTTCCGCCGCGCGGTAAGCCAGGGCGTGCTGCTGGAACGCGACGGGGATTACTTCCAGGCGTTCAGCGTGCCGGGCCGCCCGGGCGAGCTGAGCTTCAACTGCCCCCGCATCCGCGCGGACCTGAACGACGGCGCGGACCCCTGGCAGCTGTCGGCCGCGCAGGTGGACGGCCGGCAGGCGATCCGGCGGCTGGTCGCCTTCTGCCGGGCGTTCCTCCCCGGCTGCGAGGACGCGTTCCTGGGCGTGGTGGCGCCGATGGTGGGCATCCGGGAGACGCGGCGGATCGTGGGCGAGTACACCCTGACCCTGCCGGACATCCTGGACTGCGCGCGCTTCCCGGACTCGGTGTGTCGCAACCACTACCCGGTGGACATCCACAGTGTGAAGGGCGGCGCGACCCTGCTGCACGAACGGGACGGCGAGGCGCCCTACTTCGCCAGGGACCAGTACCACGAGATTCCCTACCGCTGCCTGATCCCCCAGGACGTGACGAACCTGCTCGTGCCGGGCCGGGCAGCCTCCAGTTCCTTCGAGGCGCAGTCCAGCATCCGGGTGCAGCAGAACTGTCACACCATGGGGGAGGCGGCCGGCATCGCGGCGGCCTGGGCGGCCCGGGCGCATGGGGGCGCGGTGCGCGCGGTGGACGTGCCGGCCCTGCAGGTGGAAATGCGGGCGCGCGGCGGGCTGGTCTGAACGGCGGCGCACTTCACCGTTCGTAACGGTTCCGTTCAGAGGGTACCCCGCCTCCCAATCTGCCGGGAGGGCAGGCGGCAGCGTAGGCCCATGAGCGAACACGACCAGAAGGAGCTGACCCACGAGGAACGCATCGCGCAGATCGCCGGCATGATCAAGGACATCAAGTTCGCGATGCTGACCGTGAGCACCGACGAGGGGCACCTGCACAGCCACCCCATGACGACCCAGCAGACAGAGTTCGACGGGGACGTGTGGTTCATCGGCAGCAGGAAGAGCGAGCAGGTGGCCTGCATGCGCGCCCGTCCGCAGGTGAACGTCAGCTACTCCAACCCCGGCAAGGGCCTGTACGTGAGTATCAACGGCACGGCCGCGCTGGTCGAGGACCCCGCGAAACTGGACGAGCTGTGGAGCGACTTCTACGAGGCGTACTTCCCGCAGGGCAAGACCGACCCGGACATCCAGCTGATCCGCGTCAACGCGAACGGCGCGGAATTCTGGGAGAGTGACGGGAAGCTGCACACGCTGTTCGCGTTCGCCCGCCAGAAACTCACCGGGAAGGGCGGCGACGACCTCGGCACGAACGAAACTGTGCGCCTCTAACCAGCCCGACTCACACGAAAAGGACCCGGCCAGTGGCCGGGTCCCTGCTTTTGCTCGGTGGCGTTACTTGAGGGCCTTGATGACGGCCGGCGTGAGGTCGGCGCCCGCGTTCGCGTACACCACGAGGTTGGATTGAGCCGCCACGCGCTGGTCCAGGATCACGGTGTAGCCGTTGGCCTTCGCGGTCTTGGCGACCACGGGGTTGAGCTTCGCGGCCAGCGGCTGCATGGCCTTGTTGATGGCCTGCATGTGGGAGCTCTGCGCCTGCGCGTACGCCTTCTGGGCGTTCTGCAGCGCCGTGATGTCCTTGGCGGCCTTGGTGGCGTTCGCGGTCTTGGCGAGGTTCTGGATAGTTTTCTGACGGGCGGCCAGGTCACTGTCGGCCTTGGCAACGACGCTCAGATAGTTGGCGCTGCCGGACATGGCCTTCACGGCTGCCTGAACGTTCAGGTACCCGAGCTTGCCCTTGGGGGTCTGGGCCTGGGGGGCGACGGCGACGAGCGGAAGGAGCAGCAGGGGCAGGAAACGTTTGTTCAGAGTCATGAGTGGGTCCTCGGGGTTTCTTTAGGTTGGCCCTGAAAGGCAGCGCCCCGCGCGAGGCGGGGACGCAGGCTCAGGATTGTGAGGGTTACTTGATGTTCTTCTGGGCGGCGGCGGTCAGGTCGGTGCTGTCGTCGGCGTACACGACGAGGCCGCTGCTGGCCGCGACGGCGCGGTCCATCACGACGCTGTAGCCGTTGGCCTTCGCGGCGGCCGAGATCGCGGTGTCCACGACCTTGGTGGCGGCCTCCATCTTCGTGGACAGGGCCTGCACCTGCTTGGCGGCGGCCTGGGCCTTGGCCTGGTAGGTGGCGTTCAGCTGGTTGAGTTTTTCCTTCTCGGCGGCGGTGGCGGCATTGCCCTTGGCGATGATCGCGTTGGCCTGCTTCTGCAGGTCGGCGGTTTCCGTCTTGAGCTTGTTCTCGATCGCGCGGGCTTCCTTGGGGCCGGCCTGGGTCTGCAGGAGGCCGTCCACGTCCACGAAGCCGATCTTCTGAGCGGGCGTCTGGGCGTGGGGGGCGAGGGAACCGAGACCGAAAGCCGCGACGAGGGCGACAGGGGCGAGCGCTTTGGCGTTCACTTTCATGAGGGGCACCGTACCATGGTGATTTCTGAGCCGAATGAAGGGGAGCAGGGGCTGTCTGAACGGCGCATCACCTGCCGGTCAGACAGTGTCGGGGTCGTCCGGACGGGGGTGGGACGACACGGAAACGCACAGGCCATACAATCGGGGCATGCTCGTACGCGACTGGATGACGAAGGACCCGATCACTGTCTCCCCCGACACGACCGTGATGGAGGCGTTGCAGATCATCAAGGAACACGGCTTCCGGCGTCTGCCGATCATGAAAGGCGGCGAGCTGATCGGCATCGCCACCCGCAAGGACCTGAAAGACGCCATGCCCAGCAAGGCCACCACCCTGAGCGTGTGGGAACTCAACTACATGCTCAGCAAGCTGACGGTGGCCGAGGTGATGAGCCGCCCGGTCGTGACCGCGCACGAGGACGAGTACATGGAAGACGCCGCGCTGCGCATGCTGGAGCACCGCGTGGGCGGCCTGCCCGTGCTGAACCAGGCGGGCCGGGTGACTGGGGTGATCACCACGCGTGACGTGCTGCGCGCCTTCACCGACATCCTGGGCATGCGCGAGGGCGGCCAGCGCCTCACGCTGGAGATGCCGGACGTGCCCGGCAGCCTGGAGCGCGCCACGCAGGCCGTCATGCCCAGCAACATCATCAGTGTCGCCACGTACGACGCGGACGGCCCCGGCGGGAACCGCCGCTTCGTGCTGCGCGTGGGGGGCGAGGGCGTGGAGGGCGTGCGTGCCCGCGTCGAGGCGGCCGGCATCAAGGTGCTGTAAGCGCTGAACCCAAAGGGGCGCCGGGTTGTGATAACCCGGCGCCCGTGCATTTCGGAAGGGTTCAGGCCTCGCGGCCCCCGTGGCGGGCGGCGGCGGCGTCCACGGCCGCACGGTCCACGTTGTCCTCCACGGCGACCAGGCGGTTGTCGTTCACGGCGGCCGCGTTGAGGCGGTCGTAGTGATCGTCGTCCAGGTCGTAGTCGGTGTGGCGTTCCAGGGCGGTGCGGCGGGCGTGTTCCTCGTTGCCGTCACCGTGCAGGGCGGCATCGGTCATGCCGGCGGTAGCGCCGATGCCGAGGCCCAGGATCACGGGAATCGCCGCGAGGCCGCCGGTGGCCGCGACGACCGCGCCGGCAGCGAGGCCGGCCGCCGTGCCGATCGCGCCGCCCTTCAGGGCGCCGCCGACCATCTCACCGGTGTCGCCGCCGCCGTCCACGACTTCGGTGGTGACGGTCTGCGTGGTGGTGCCGGTGGTGACGGGCGTCCGGCGGCGGAAGCTGGCCGTCTGGATGTCCTGCTGGATCAGGTTCTGGCTGCGGAGGTCAGCGATGAAGGCGTCGGCCTGGGCACTGCTGGGGAACACGAAATGTCTCATGGGGGCCATTGTGTCCGGGTGGGCAACCTCGGCCGTGAGCGGGCCGACAAGGGCCGTTCAGGAAGCCGTGAGGATTCCTCCACACTCGCGCCGCCCGGGGAGGGCGTGTGGTACGGCACTCAGCCCAGCGTGGCCCAGGCCGCACCCACGGCCGCACCACGCGTGAACGGCACGCCCAGGGACGTGAAGGCGTCCTCCAGGATGCCGGCGATGCCCAGGGCGTCGTAGCGGTCGCTGTAGCCCATGGTGCTGACCCGGAACACGCTATCCTCGTGGGGGGCCTGACCGGGCAGGGCGCGTTGTCCCATGCCCGCCAGCGCGCCCGCGATGGCCCGCCCGGTCAGGCCGGGGGGTGGGGTGAGGACCGCCACGGCCGGGCTGGTCCGCGTCGCCCACGCGGGGGCACCCAGGGCGGTCCCGGCGGCGATCAGGGCGTCCGTCTTGCGGCGCTGCTCGGCCCACAGGACCTCCAGGGGCACGCTGAGCAGGCGGTCCAGGGCCGCGCTCAGGGCGTACATCAGGTTGATGGCCGGCGTCTGCGGGGTGTTCCCGGCCTTCTGCCCGGCGAGTTCCCGGGTCAGGTCCAGGTAGAAGCCGCGCGGGGTGTCGCGGATCATCCGAGCCTGCACCTCGGGGCTGAACAGCACGAAGCCCAGGCCGGGGGGGGTGGCGGTGCCCTTCTGGCTGCCGGACACGATCACGTCCACGCCCCAGGCGGCGGGGCGCAGTTCCGCGACGCCGTAACTGGTGATGCAGTCGGCGATGACGATCAGGTCGGGGTTGGCGGCCTTCGCGGCGCGGGTGATGGCTTCCAGGTCGTGAAGGGCGCCGGTGCTGGTCTCGCTGTGCGTGATGGTCAGGGTGTGCGCGTCCTGGCAGGCGCCGGCGATCTCGTCGGCATCCAGCAGCGCACCCCAGGGACGCGCGACGCGGTGCGTGTCGTAGCCGAGCCGGGCGGCCATCTCGCCCCAGCGTTCGCTGAACTTGCCGGCCTGGGCGTTCACGACCTTCGCGCCAACCGGGGTGGTGCTGACCAGCGCGCCCTCGAAGGCACCGGTGCCGCTGCTGGTGGTGATCACGGCGTCGTAGGGGTCGCCGAGCAGCGCGGTGAGTTTCGCGCGGGCTTCCATCAGTTTCTCGATGCCGGCCTGCGCGCGGTGGTGCATCTGCGGCTGCGCGAGTTCCAGCAGCACGCGCGGGTCCACCTCCACCGGGCCGGGGGCGATCAGGCGGGGGCGGTGCAGGGGCGTGTACGCGGGGAGGTCGGGCTGGGTGGTGGGGGCGGGGGCAACCTGGGTCATGGGGTCTCCGGCGGGCCTCAGCCCTTCACGAGGTAGGCGCTGTCGATGACGTCCAGGTCGCGGATGGCCTGCAGCTGCTCGGGCGTGAGGTTGTCGTCCAGGGTGAGGGTGAACAGCGCCTGCCCGCCCTTCTCGGCGCGGCCGAGCGCCATGCCGGCGATGTTCACGCCCCAGGTGCCGAGCAGGTTGGACAGCTTCGCCACGGCGCCGGGTTTGTCCTGGTTGCTGGCGATCAGGATGTACCCTTCCGGCTCGACCTCCACGCGGTAGTCGCGCAGGCGGGTCAGGCGGGGGCGGCGGCCGAACACCGTGCCGCCCACGGTGCGGGTGCGCGTGCGTTCCTGGCCGTTCTCCTGCACGCGGCGGGACACGCTGACCACCACCTCGCTCACGTAGTCGGGGCTGTTGGGTTCCTCGCGCACGCCCACGTTCAGGCCGCGTTCCTTCGCCAGGGCGCGGGCGTTGATCATGTTCGGGTGGTCCTCGGTGCTGCCCTGCAGGTAGCCCACCAGCACGCTGGTCACGACCGGGGTGGGGTCGGTGGGGAACTCGCCCCGGAAGGTGACCTGCACGTCCTGCGCGGCCGGCAGCAGCTGCGCGAGGATGCGGCCCAGCTTTTCCCCAAGTTGCAGGTACCCGCCGAGCTGCTCCAGGGTCTTGGGGTCCAGGGCGGGGGCGTTCACGGCGCCCTTGCTGACGTCGCCGTGCAGAGCGTCGAGCACGCGGCTGACGATCTCCGCGCCGACGCGCTCCTGCGCCTCGCGGGTGTTGGCGCCCAGGTGCGCGGTGATGCCCAGGTTCGGCGCGTGCAGGAAGACGTGGTCCGGCGCGGGCGGTTCGTCCACGAACACGTCCACCCCGGCGGCGAAGAGGTGCCCGGATTCCAGCGCGGCGACCAGGGCGGCCTCGTCGATAATCCCGCCCCGCGCGGCGTTCACGACGACCGCGTCCTTGTGCAGGCGCGCCAGTTCGCGCGCGCCAATCATGCCGCGGGTCTCGTCGGTGAGGGGGGTGTGCACGGTCAGGAAGTCCGCGCGGTCCAGCAGCTCGTCCAGGGTGGCGGCGCGCTCCACGTCCAGGCGCCCGAACTTGCTGTCCGGCACGTACGGATCAAAGGCGATCACGCGCATGCGCAGGCCCTGCGCGCGGTCCGCGACGATGCTGCCGATGCGGCCCAGCCCGACGATACCGAGGGTGCGGTCCTTGAGTTCCAGGCCCAGGAACTTGCGGTCCCAGTCCCCGGCGCGGGTCTTGCGGTCGCTGCGGGTCAGGCCACGGGCGGCGGCCATCAGGTGCATCACGGCCAGTTCCGCCGCGGACACGTTGTTGCTTTCCGGCGCGTTGAGGACGAGCAGGCCCTTGAGGCTCGCGTAGTCCAGGTCGATGTTGTCCACGCCCACCCCGCCGCGCCCGATGACCTTCAGGCGAGGGCCGGCCGCGTCGATCAGCTCGCGGTCCACACGGGTGCGGCTGCGGGTGATCAGGGCGTCGTACTCCGGCAGGCGCCGCAGCGTCTCGGCGCGGTCCAGGTTGCCCTCGTAATCGACCTGGAAACCCTCGTGGTTCAGGTCGCCGGGGTTCATCTCGTCGCAGATCAGAACGCGCAGGGGTGGGGCCTGGTTGCCGTCCTGGCGGGCGGGCAGAGTCTGCTGATCGGTCATACCGGACAGCCTACGGGGCGGGGGGCCCCCCGGCGCGCCGCGTGGCTAGACGGAACTCCGCAGGTGACTGGACAAACCACAGGGTCCGGACAGCCTGGGGCCTCTGCGGCTGCCAGGGGTCAGAAGTCCGCGTTCACCTGCAGGGCGGCCTTCAGGTCCCGGCGGAACGCGGCCGGCCGGACCTCCCGCACGCCCAGCCGGGCGACGTGCTCGTTCTGGATCTGCGCGTCCAGCAGCGTGAACCCCCGCGCGTGCAGGTGCGCGGCCAGGTGGACCAGGGCGGCCTTGCTGGCGTTTGTGACGCGGTGGAACTTGCTCTCGGCGAAGAACACGCCGCCCAGCGCGATACCCAGCACCCCGCCGGCCAGGGCCCCGCCCCGCCACACCTCGAAGGAGTGCGCCAAGCCGGTGGCGTGCAGGTGAGCGTACAGGGCGCTCAGCGGCGGGGAGATCCACTCGCCGTCGCGCGGGGGGCTGCCGGGCAGTACGCCCCGGCAGCCCAGGACCACGTCCGCGAAGGCGGTGTCCGTGCGCGGCTCGAAGTGCTTCAGGTCGCGCTGGAGACGCCGAGGCACGTGCAGGCCGTCCCCGGGGGTAAGCGGGACCACGGCCCGGGTCTCCACGGTGTAGAACTGCACGCCCTCGCCGTTGTCCATCAGGAAGCCGCCCTCCGCGTACGCGCGGGCGACCTCCCGCGTGATGGGGTCCGGGTGGGTCAGGAAGGCGGCCGCGGTGGGCATGGGGGTCAGCCTCTGGGGTACAGCACGGCCTGCGTGCAGCGGAACAGAGCGATCACGCGGCCCTGGGCGCCCCGGACCTCGGCGTCCCAGACCTGGGTGGTGCGGCCGGTGTGCACGGGCCGGGCCTCGCAGGTGATCACGCCGTCCCGCGCGGTGCCCAGGTGGTTGCTCTTGAGTTCGATGGTGGTGAAACTCTCGGCGCCCTCCGGCAGGTGCAGTCTGGTGCCGTAGCCGCAGGTGGTGTCGGCCAGGGCGATCACGCTGGCGGCGTGCAGGAAGCCGTTCGGGGCAAGCAGCTCGCGGCGCACCGTGAGTTCCGTGCGGAGCACCTCGTACGACACGTGCGTATAACGCAGGCCGATCAGGCCGGGCAGGTACCCCTCGCCGCGGGCGTTCAGGTCGTCCAGGGTGGGGAGAGGCGGGCGGGCAGTCATGCGTCCCAGGGTATCAGCGGGGCCACAGGCGGTTCATCCAGCCGGCTGGGTTGGTGCTCTCGCCGCGCACGCGCATCTCCAGGTGCAGGTGCGGTCCGGCGCTGAGGCCGGTGGTGCCCACCTCCCCGAGTTTCTGCCCGCGCGTGACCTTCTGGCCGGGTTTCACGACCACTCGGCTCTGGTGGAAGTACAGGCTGGTCAGGCCGGCGCCGTGGTCGATCACGACCAGGCCGCCACGCACGGTGTACATGCCGGCCATGACGACCGTGCCGTCGTTCACGGCCAGGACCGGCGTACCGGTCCTGGCGGGGTAGTCGGTGCCGTAGTGGTAGGTGATGTCGCTGCCGGCCACGTACGTGCGCGGCTGCCCGAAGCCGCTGCTGGTGGCCTTGGCGCCCTTCAGGGCGGGCGCGAAGGGTCTGGTCCAGGCCTGCGGGGTGCGGCGCTCGTAGGCGCGGTTCACGGCGGCGTCCTCGGCTTCCTTCTTGGGGTCCTTGAGCAGCCCGCCGATCTTCGGGGGGAGGTTCAGGTGCTGGATCGGCTGGTCCAGGCCCCGGACGGGAATGCGGCCGCGGATGAGCTCCCCGCCCACCATGACCTCGTACACCACGGGCGTGGTCTTGCCCAGCACCACGCGCCCCAGCACGAGGTACTCGCCTGCGCCGCCCACGGGCTTCAGGACCTCGTTGGGCTTGCGCACGTCCTCGCCCACTTCGCTGGGGAAGCGGACGGTGGCCTGCCCCGCCCGCGCCCCGCTGAGCCGGACCACGAAGGCGTCCCCCATGCGCAGGCTGTCCGGCACCTGGATGTTCACGCCGGCAATCCGGGCGTCCGGGGCGGTGGGGCGCAGCTGTTCTTCCGGCAGCGGAGCCGGGCGTGGGGCGGCGGGCGTGGGCGCCGGGGCCGGCACGGGTGTACCGGCCGGGGTGGTCAGGGTGGCCTCGCCGGGCACGCGCAGCACCTGACCGACCTCCAGGGTGGTGCTGGTCAGGTTGTTCAGCCGCTGCAGGTCGGTCACGGTCGTGCCGTACCGCCGGGCGATGGAGTACAGGGTGTCGCCGGTCTTCACGGTGTACGCGCCGGCCCCCCCGGCCAGCAGGGCGCCGAGCAGCAGCCACTTGCGCAGAATCATGGCTGACAGCGTAAACGCTGGGCGTGAGAAGGGGCCACCCCGCACCAGGGCGGAGCTTCCTAAACGGGCTGTCAAGAACAGCCCAAGGGGACGCGCCCGCCACTTAACCCAGTCCACGCTCCGTTCGCAGGTGGGGGCGGCAGGCTGGAAGGCATCTCAGGGGGCCGATTTGCGGCCCGGCGCGGCCGGCGTTTCCGGCGGTTCTCTCCTCCGGACGTACGAATGACTGCCCAGATCTCCCCTTCCGACGCGCCCAGCTGTCCGCCCATCAACATCCTGCTGGTGGAGGACAGCGAGGCCGATATCGAACTGACCCGCGAGGCCTTTCAGGCCGCGCAGATCGCCAACGTGATGCACGTCGCCCGTGACGGCGTGGAGGCCCTGGAACTGCTGCAGTCCGGGCCTGAACTGGACTACCGCCCGGACCTGATCCTGCTGGACATCAACATGCCGCGCATGAACGGCCTGGAACTTCTGAACGTGCTCAAGACCGACCCGGCGCTGCGCACCATCCCGGTGGTGGTCCTGACGACCAGCAGCGCCGAAGAGGATATCCTGCGGTCCTACCAGTCGCACGCGGCGAGCTACGTGGTCAAGCCCATCGACTTCGAGCAGTTCTTCTCGGCGATTCAGGCCCTGGGGCGGTACATGCTCACCATCGTCCGCCTGCCCGGCTGACCCCGGGGGGCCCTCAGCGCGCCTGCCGCCGGCACTCGAACATCACGAGGGCGGCGGCGGTCGCCACGTTCAGGCTGTCCGCACTCCCGGCCGCGTACATGGGAATGCTGACCGCCTGATCCGTCTGCCGCCAGGATTCGGGCAGGCCCTCGTGTTCGGTGCCGAACAGCAGCGCCACCCGCCCGGTCAGGTCCGCGTCCCAGTAGGTGCGGGGGGCGTCGGGCGTGCAGGCCACCGTGCGGAAGCCGTGGGCGCGCAGCCACTCCAGCGCCGCGTCCTCGGGCAGGGCGGCCACCGGCACCCGGAACACGCTGCCCTGACTGGCGCGGATCACGTTCGGGCTGTACGGGTCCGCGCCGCGCCCCAGCACGATCACCGCGTGCGCGCCGGCGGCGTCGGCGGTGCGCAGGATGGCGCCCACGTTTCCGGGCTTCTCGAGGCCGTGCAGCAGCACGACCACCGCGTCGGCGCCGGGCTCCGGCAGGACCGGCGCGGGCGTAGGGAACACGGCGAGCAGGCCGTCCGGGTTCTCCCGACCACTCACCTTCTCGAAGGCGGGGCGGGACAGTTCCGTCACGCCGGCCAGGGAGGCGGCGGTGGCCGCGGCGTCCGGGCTGTGCAGCGCGGGGCAGCTGAACACCGCCTGGGGGTTCAGGCCGGCCTGGAGGGCGCGGGCAATCTCGCGCCCTCCCTCCACGAGGATCACGCCGTGCGCCTCGCGGTCCCGGCGGGCGCGGAGTTTCACGAGGTGCTTGACCTGGGGGTTCTGCAGGGAGGTGATCACGTCCGGACCGCTCATCCCGGCCATTAGAACACGCGCCCCGGGGCGGGCTAGGCTGGGGGCATGGTCCTGCCCCACCCGCCCTTCAAGCCCTGCCCGTGCGGGTCCGGGCGCAGCTACCAGGCGTGCTGCCGGCCCGCCCACACGGGCGAGCGGCCCGCCCCGACCGCGGAGGCGCTGATGCGCTCGCGGTACGCGGCGTTCGCGCTGCAGGACGAGCCGTACCTGCGGCGGACCTGGCACCCGGACACCTGCCCCGCCGACCTGGACCTGGCGGACGGCACGCGGTACCTGGACCTCACGGTGCACGACGCGGGCGAGGACTGGGTGAACTTCACGGCGCGCCTGGGCCTGCCGGGCGGCGGACGGGCCAAGTTGCGCGAACGCAGCCGCTTCGTGCGCCTGAACGGGGCGTGGGTGTACCTGGACGGCGACGTCCAGGACGGGTGAGGCGCGGCTGGACCGGCTGGCAGCGCCGGCAACCCTGAGGGCGCGGGAAGCGTACCGGTGGCATGACGAACGACCTCTCCGGCAAGAGCACCCCGTCCGTGTCCCTGCGTCTGCCCCGCGCGCCCCGCAGCCTGGGGTGGGGGGTGGGCGGCCTGATCGTGGCGGGCCTGCTGGTCGGGCAGGCGGTGCGGGTGATTCCGGCCGGGTACGTGGGCGTGGTGTTCAGCGCCGTGAGCGGCGTGAAGCCCTCGCCCTTGCAGGAAGGCATTCACCTCGTGGTGCCGTTCGTGGACCACGTGACGCTGTACGACGCGCGGCTGCAGGAGGTGACGCTCGGCAAGGGCACGCAGAGCGGCGACGAGGACGCGATCCGCGCCCGCAGCAAGGAGGGCCTGGACATCACGGCGGACGTCACCGTGAACTTCCACCTGAACCGCGCGCAGGCGGCCGTGCTGCACAAGGAACTGGGCCGCAACTACCTGGAGACCGTGGTGCGTCCTCAGGTGCGCAGCAAGGTCCGCGACGCGATCGGGCAGTTCAACGCCGCGGACCTGATCAGCACGGAGCGGCAGGCGGTGGAGGCCAGCATCACCAAGTCCCTGGCGGAGGTGTTCGGGCGCAACAACCTGCTGCTGGACTCGGTGCTGCTGCGCGAGCTGCGCATCCCGGAGAGTGTCGCCAAGGCCATCGAGCAGAAGCAGACGGCCGAGCAGCAGGTGGCGGTGGAACGCAACCGGCTGCAGCAGGCGGAGATCAGCGCCAAGCGCGCGGTGGTGGAGGCCGAGGGTGAGGCGAAGGCCTCGGTCGCCAAGGCCCGCGGGGAAGCCGAGGCGCTGTCCCTGCGCGGCCGGGCCCTGCGGGAAAACCCGCAGCTGATCCAGTTGACGGTGGCGGAGAAGCTCTCGCCCGGAATCCGCACGGTGATGCTGCCCAGCGACGGGAACTTCCTGCTGAACCTCGAATCCCTCACGCCAGCCACGCCCGCCCCGGCGAAGTCCGGGCAGTGACGGCGCGGCCTAAGATGGGGTCATGTCGGCCCTGCTGATTCTCCTGCTGGTCCTGGCGGTGATCGTCGTGGCGGCCCTGACCGGCCTGCTGCGTGTGACGCGGCCCGGGGAGGCCCGGCCCCCGGCCCCCGCCCCACTGCCGCCGGAGGGGCCGGGCGTGGAGCGGCTGGTGCTGCGGCTGCCGGAACCCGCCCGGACGCGCGCGTGGACGCTGCTGTGCAGCCTGGCGGACGCGGCGCAGGCGAACGTGGAGGCGGACGCCCGCACGCGGTTCCTGCTCACGCAGACCCGCGAGCGGTACCTGCCGGACACCGTGGAGGCGTACCTGGGCCTGTCCAGTGGCGCCCGCCGCGCCCTGCTGGCCCAGGGGCAGCCGGCCGAGCAGCTGCTGGAGGAGCAGCTGGACCTGATGACGGACGGCGTGCGGGAGGCGCTGCGGCACGAGCACGCCGCCGCCGACCGTCTGCTCACGCAGGGGCGCTTTCTGCGGGAGCGTTTCGGGCCGGGTGAGGCGCTGTTCCCGGTCGGCGACCCTTCCCGGGACTGAGAGTCGCGCCGCCCGCCGGCACCGGATTTACACTCGGTTCAGGTTTCCCGGTGGCGGGGCGCGCTTCCACTAGCCTGTGGGGATCATGACCACCACTGCTTTCATCGGCCTGGGCGCGATGGGCTACCCCATGGCGGCCCACCTGAGCCGCCACGCTGCCGAGCACGGCGGCGCGGCCCTCGTCTGGAACCGCACTGCCAGCAAGGCCCACAAGCACGCCGCCGAGCACGGCTCCCGGGTCGCCAGCCTGTCCGAGCTGGCGCAGGCGGACGTGATCCTGAGCTGCCTGCCCACCAGCGCCAGCGTGGACGAGATGATCGGCCGTCTGGAAGGCCAGCTGCGCCCCGGCACCCTCTGGATCGACTGCACCAGCGGGCACCCGGACGCCGCCCGCACCCAGCGGACCCGGCTGGCCGCGCACGGCGTGCGCTTCCTGGACGCGCCGGTCAGTGGCGGCACCAGCGGCGCGCAGCAGGGCACCCTGACGGTGATGCTGGGCGGCCCCGCCGACGAGGTCGAGGAGGCCCGCGCGGCGCTGCCCTTCGCAGCGAAGGTGGTGCACGTGGGCAACACCGGCGCGGGCTTCGCGGTGAAGGCCATCAACAACGTGCTGCTGGCCGTGAACCTCTGGGCGGCCGGGGAGGGCCTGGCGGCCCTGGCAGGCCTGGGCGTGAACGTGAGCGCCGCGCTGGACGTGATCAACACCAGCAGCGGACGCAGCAACGCCACCGAGAACCTGATCCCGCAGCGGGTCGTGACCCGGCAGTTCCCGGTGACCTTCACGCTGGGTCTCCTGGCCAAGGACATCGGCATCGCGCTGGACGTGGTGCACGCCGCGAAGGGCAGCGCCCCGGTGCTCGCGCAGACGGGGGCGCTGTACGACGCCGCGGCGCGGAACGTGGGCACGGACGTGGACCACACGGCCGCGCTGCAATTCGTGGAACGCATGAACGCCCGGGAGATCCGGTGAGCGCGCCCACGCCCGGGTTCGCGGTGGTCACGGACGGCGGCCTGGACGCCTACGCCGGGCTGCGCAACGACGCGCCGGTCGCGCCGTTCTCGGTGAACTTCGGGAACGTGTCGTACAAGACGCACGAGATCAGCCGCGAGGACCTGTACCGGCAGTTGCAGACCAACCCGGAGCATCCCACCAGCAGCCAGCCCACCCCGCAGGACTGGAGCGCCGCCATTCAGCAGACCGGCGTGAAGGACGTGCTGGCGGTCACGATCAGCAGCGGCCTGAGCGGCAGCCGGAACGCGGCCGAGCAGGCCCGCAGCCTGCTGCCGGACGTGAACCTCACCATTCACGACTCCCGCACCCTGAGCGCCGCGCAGGCCTTCCAGCTGCACGCGGCCGTCACGGCCGCCGAGCGCGGCGAGACGCTGGCGACCGCCGTGGACTGGATGACGCGGGTGCACGAGGAGACCGAGCTGTACTTCACCATCGAGACGCTCGAATACCTGCGCCGCGGCGGGCGGATCGGCCGGGTGGCGGCGACCCTGGGGGGCCTGCTGAACCTCAAGCCGGTCATCACGGTGGACAAGGGCACCGGGCAGTACACGAACGTGGCGCGGGCCCGCACGTACCGGGGCGGCATCGAGGCCGTGACGGCGCAGGTCACGCAGAAGTACGGTGAGGGCACGCCCCTGCGGGTGGGCCTGCTGTACGGCAACATCACCGAGGACGCCGATCAGGCGCTGGAACTCCTGCAGGCGCGGCACCCGATCGTGTGGAGCGGCAAGGCGCCGGTGAACCCGGTGCTGAACATTCACACGGGGCCCCGGGCGCTGGGCATTGCGGCCGCGCCGGGCGCCTGGCCCTGGGAACGCTGAATACTGGCGGTGCAACCCCTCCCGCTGATGTGGCCGGTGTGAGAAAAAGGTAAACCTCTGTTCGTAGCCTGAAGGGGTGCGCGCCCACCTCACCTGCCTGCTGCTCGCCCTGCTCTACGCCCCGGCCCAGGCGGGGTTACCTGCCGCTGCGCCCACTGCCACCGTTCCGGACGCCCTGACCGCGGTGGTCGAGCAGGACTTCCTGTCCTGCGGGCAGACCGCCCGGCCCGACCCGGCCCTGAACGAGGCGGCCCGGCTGGTGCTGCGAGGCTTCAAACTCGCCCAGGCGACCGCGCAGGTCGGATACCGCGCCAAACGCGGCGGGGCCGAGCTGCTCACCGGGACCATCACGGCCCCGAAACTCGCCGCGGCCCTGGCGAACAAGTGCGGGCAGCGCCTGGGGTACTCCCGGTACGGCGTGGCCACCGACCAGGGCCGTTTCGCGCTCGTCTATGCCGAGCCTGCCCAGGTGGACCTCACCCGCCGCACGGCGTGGCTGGAGGAGTTCCTGCGCCTGACCAACCTGGCCCGCTACCGGGGGCACCGCTGCGGCGACACGCTGTTCGCGTCCACCGGGCCCCTCACCTGGAACGAACCCCTGGGCCGGGCGGCCAGCGCGCACGCCGCCCAGCTGGTGCGCCTGAACTTCCGGGGGCACCTCGCCCCGGACACTGCCGAGGGGCCGATGGAACGGGCCCGGGCGGCCGGCTTCCCGGGCCCCTCGGTGGGCGAGACGATCGCCTACGAGAGCCTGACGCCTGAGGAGGCGCTGCAGGGCCTGCTCGCCAGTCCCGGCCACTGCCGGATCATCATGAACCCGGAGTGGACGGTGATGGGCGCGGACGTCGTGAACGGCGAGCCGGGCTCGGCCTTCAGCACGTACTGGGTGCAGGTGTTCGGCCGGCCGTAAGCGCCCGGGGCCTTACGCCCGGAAGGGCAGCTGGCCGCGGGCGGCCGAGTCGCCCGCCAGCCACGCGAGCAGGGCGGCGCGGGCCTCCGGGCGGAAGCCGAAGGTGACCACGGCCGGGGCCTGCACGTCCAGCGCGGCGTACGGGTTATACAGCGCGACGTGCAGGTCCGGCTGCACGCCCACCAGCGCGGGGTGGCGGTGGCGGGCGGTGGTGGCCAGGATTACGGGGCGGCCGGCCGCGCGGATGGCCGCCCAGTCCAGCTCGTCCGGGGATTCGAAGGGCACGAGGTGCACGTCGTACAGCCCGCCCAGTTCCCGCGCGAGGGTCTCCGCGTCGGCGGCGGCCTCGCTGACGTTCTCGCGCTGGGGGGTGCGGTGCGCGACCAGCGTCACGGCCGAACCGGCGCTTGGGGCCACCGGGTCGCCCAGGGTGGCGAGTCCGGCCGCCCAGGCGCCACGCAGGAAGGCAGCGTCCGCGGCCGGGTCCAGGGCCGGGTCGGCCTCGGCCGGGTGCTGCCGGGCCAGGGCGGTGAGGCGCTCGCGGCTGCGGCGCAGGGCGGCGTGATCCAGTCCAGGGCCGTCCAGGGCCCCCTGGATGGCCCCCAGGGTCTGTTCCTGCACCTCGCGGCGGCCCAGGGCCATCACCATGTCCGCGCCGGCCTGCAGGCTCAGCACGGCAGCCTCGCCGCGGCCGTAGTTCGCGTCGATGGCCTGCATGCCCATGCTGTCCGTGATCACCACACCCTCGTACCCCCACTCCCCGCGCAGCAGGTCCGTGAGGATCACACGGGACAGCGTGGCCGGGTAGGCCGGGTCCAGGTCCGGGTACACGATGTGCGCGGTCATCAGCGCCGGGGTGACCGGCAGCAGCGCCCGGAACGGGGCGAACTCCTCGGCCTCCAGCGCGGCGCGGTCCTTGCGCACGCTGGGGAGGGCCAGGTGGCTGTCCAGGCTGGTGTCGCCGTGCCCGGGGAAGTGCTTGGCGCAGGCGGCCACGCCGGCCCGCGCGTGCCCGGCCAGCGCGGCGCGGCCGTGCCGGGTGACCAGGGCCGGGTCGGCGCCGTAGGCCCGCTCGCCGATCACGGGGTTGGCGGGGTTCACGTTCACGTCCAGCACCGGCGCGAAGTTCCAGTTGATGCCCACGGACCGCAGCTGCCGGGCGAGGGCGGCGTTCACGTCCTCGGTGAGCTGCACGTCGTCGGCGGCGCCCAGCAGCATGGCGCTCGGCGCGAACGGCCAGAAGGTGGGCCGCAGGATCGCGCCGCCCTCGTGGTCCAGGGCGATCAGGGCGTCCGGGCCCATCACGCGCCGCAGTTCCCCGCACAGCTGCCGCAGCTGCGCGGCGCTCTGCACGTTCTTCCCGAACAGGCACACGCCGCGGATCTGGTGCCGGGCGAGGTACTCGGCGGTGTCCGCGTCGAGGTCCGGGCCGGGGATGTCCACCATGGTGAGGTGACCGGGCAGCAGCGGGGCGGGCGTTTCACTCATGCCTGACAGGGTACGGCAGCGTCCGCCCTGGCAGGCCGGGACGCGGAGCGGTTTCGTGCAATTTCTCAGGTCAGCGGCGCGTCAAGGCGCTAGACTTCCGGCGCATTCCAATCCCTCATGTCCTGGGTGCCCCGGCCGGGGCCCCTTGTCAAGGAGCCTGCATGAAAAAAGCCCTGATTGCCGCCGCCCTGCTCGCCCTGGGGTCCGCCCAGGCCCAGAAGACCCAGCTGGAGTTCTGGACGATCAGCCTCGCGCCGCTGTTCAACGACGAGATGAACCGCCTCGTGGCGCAGTTCGAGAAGGAAAACCCCACCGTGGACCTCAAGTGGGTGGACGTACCCAGCAACACCCTGGAGCAGAAGCTCCTGGCGACCATCGCCGCGGGCCGGCCGCCCACGGTCGTGAACCTGTCGAGCGACATGACGGTGCGCCTGTACGACCAGGGCGCGCTGGAACCCATGAGCCTGTCCGACGCGCAGAAGAAGGTCTTCTTCTCGAACACCCTCAAGACCTTCACCTTCGACGGGAAGTTCTACGGCGTGCCGTGGTACTGGGCGCCGAAGGTCGTGGCGTACAACACCGAGATCTTCCGCAAGGCGGGCCTGGACCCCAGCAACCCCCCGCGCACCATTCAGACGCTGATCGCCGCCGCGAAGCAGATCAAGGACAAGACCGGCATGTACGGCTTCGTGCCGAACATCGACAACGTCAAGATGCTGTACGTGTTCCGCGAGGCGGGCCTGCCCATCTTCGACGCGAAGGGCCAGGCGGTGTTCAACAGCCCGGCGCACGTGCGCCTGTTGCAGACGTACGTGGACCTGTACAAGAAGGGCTACATCCCCGAGGACACCATGCGCCGCGGCTTCACGGCCGCGACGGAGCTGTACTCGGCCGGGAAGCTCGCCATGCTGATCACCGGGCCGCAGTTCATCCTGCGCGTCGCGAACGACAACAAGGCCATCTACGACGCCACCCGCGTGGCGCCCTACCCCATCGACCTGGGCGGCAACGTGATTCACACGCCCCTGATGGGTTTCTCGATTCCCAAGGGCGTGAAGGACAAGGCCCTGGCGCAGAAACTCGCGCTGTTCCTCACGAACGACGTGAACCAGCTGCAGTTCAGCAAGGTCACCAAGACCACCTTCCCCTCCACGGTGAAGGCCAGCGCCGATAAGTTCTTTAAGCAGGGCGGCAACAACGCCATCGACCAGGGCAAACTGGTGTCCAGCACGCTGCTCAAGCGCGCCCAGGACCTGACCATGCTGTACCCGGACGCCAGCAAGCTGAACAAGATCTTCAAGGACAACGTGGAGGCCGCCATGGCCGGCAAGAAGTCCTCCCAGCAGGCGCTGGACGACATCGTCAAGGCCTGGAACGCCAGCCTGTAACCCCGGATTGGGCGCGCGGAGGGGGAGTCGTGACCGGCTCCCCCTCCGCTGTTGGTCCTCGTTTTTTTCATGCTGGGGGCGGGCATACTGCCTCCCGTTCACCCGATTCGCCTGGCGGTCCGGCCCGGCCGGCACCCGCCTGATTCCCAAGGAGCCCTGCTGTCATGACCCCTGCCTTCCGCCTGCCCTTCCTGCTGGGTGCCCTGCTGCTCGACGCCGCCCAGGCCGCGCCCCTCGCCCTGACCGCCACGCCCGAGGCGCGCGCCGTGAGGCCCTTCGCGGCGGTGGTGCCCACGCCCCGGCAGGCGACCTACCCGGCCGGGAGCCTGCCCCTGGCCGGGCTGGGCGTGAAGACCGTGGGCGCGGCTCCGGAACTGGCCTGGGCCGCGCGGGACCTGCGGGACGAGTGGAAGGTGCGTCTGGGTATCCCCCTGCCGGACGGAGGTGGGAAGTCCATCACCATCGGCACCAGGGGGGATGCCGATCTCGCCGCCCGAGCGAAGGCGGCGGGGCTGTACACCGAGGCGCCCGAGGGGTACGCGCTGTGGGTGGACGCGGGCGGCGCGTTCGTGGTGGGTGCGGACGCGAAGGGCGCGTACTACGGCGCGCAGACACTGCGGCAGCTGCTGACCCCCGAGGGCCTGCGGTTCGCCCGCATTCAGGACGCCCCGGCGCTGAAGCGGCGCATGGCGATGCTGTACCTGGACGCCGCCAGCAAACCCGTGAACGACCGCCTGATTCCCCTGCTGGCCGCACTGAAGTACAACTCGGTGCTTGTCATGAGCAACTACGTGCAGTGGGACGTGGCGAAGGCCGGCGGCTGGGCCCACCCGGGCGGCGCGACCAAGGCCGAAGCGAAGCGCGTGGCGGAGCTCGCGCGCAGCTACGGGATGGACGTGATACCGCTGCTGGAAACGCCGGGGCACGCCACCTGGATGTTCAACAACGGAAAGAACCTGGACCTCGCGCAGGACCCGGACGTGCCCGCACCCTACGCGTACGACACGCTGAACCCCGCCTCCTACGAGCGCGTCATCCTGCCGACCCTGAAGGAGATCGTGGAGACCTTCGCGCCCAGAACCGTGCACATCGGCCGGGACGAGGCGCGCGCCGACGGCCGCGGGCGCTTCCCGGGCCGGCCGAACGGCGTGGCGGTGGGCTTCGAGAAGCTGTTCACGGACGACACCCTGAAACTGCACGCGTTCCTGAAAGAGCGCGGGGTGGGCACCATGATCTGGCACGACGTGGCGTTCGCGGACAGCCTGATCGGCAGCGTGCCCGCGAAACTCCCGAAGGACATTCAGGTGGGCTTCTGGAACTACACCGGGGACGCCAACCCGGACCTGATGCGCCGCATCCGCGCCCTGGGCTTCCCGGTGCTGGGCGCGAGCTGGTGGAAGGCCGGGAACGCCGAGGGCATGGCGAAGGCCGCCGCGCAGGCGGGTGCGGACGGCATGATCCAGACCCGTTGGAGCGGGTACTTCGGGAACACCAGCGTGTGGGACGGCATGGCCGAGCAGGGCGTGGCGCTCGTGCGGGCCGGCGCGGCCTTCTGGAACCCGGACGCCCCGCCCGTCGCGAACGACGTGCAGGTGTACCGCAGCCTGTACCAGCCGCAGGCGTACGCGAAGGCCGCCGGACAGCTCGTGGACCTCTCCCCCGCCGTGACCCGCACCCTGAAGGACGACAGCGGCAGCGGCTGGATCCAGAAGGGCGCCTCCACCGACCTGCGAAATCTGCCGGCCGGGAAGGACGTCGCGCTGGGCGACTACCGCTTCAACGTGAGCGGCGCGGTGATGCTGCGCGGCAGCCGCCCGGCCGCCCGCGAGCTGCCGGAACAGGTCGCCCTGGACCTGGGCGGAAGGAAGGCCGACGCGCTGGCGCTGCTGCTCACGACCGGCTGGGCCGGCGCGAACAACCGCGAGGTGATCGGGAAGCTGGACGTGAAGTACGCCGACGGCAGCCTGCTCAGCGTACCGCTGGAGTACGGGCGGCACCTGCGCTCCTGGACGGAAGTGGCCGGCACCACCGAGAACCTCAGCATGATCCCCGCGCCCGGCTGGACCGGGAAGACCGGAGACGGACTGGACGTGAACGTGCTGGTGCTGGACTGGACCAACCCGAAACCCGGCGTGGCGATTCAGGCCCTCACGCTCAGCAGCGCCGGGCGGGGCGCGAACCCCACGCTGCTGGGCCTGACCCTGATCGGCGGCCGCTGAGCGCGGCCCTCCGTCCGGGGGCAGCGGGGAGGTTGCTTGACACCCCGCACCCCCCCACATAGGCTGGAACGACCGAATTCGTTCTCACCTCCCGGAGGCCGCAGGCTCCCGGGATTCCGGAGGTTCCATGAAGAAAGTGTTTCTCACTGCCCTGCTCGCCACCCTTTCCGCTGCGTCTGCCGCGGGCACGCTCGTGTACGGCGGGAACGGTGAACCTGTCAGCCTCGAATCCGGGAACATCACGGACGGCATCAGCATCCTCGTGCAGCACCAGGTCTACGACACCCTCGTCCACTTCAAGGACGGCAAGACCGACACCGAGCCCGGCCTGGCGACCAGCTGGAAGAGCAACGCCGCCGGCACCCAGTGGACCTTCAACCTGCGCAAGAACGTGAAGTTCCACGACGGCACGCCCTTCAACGCCGACGCCGTGATCTTCAACGTGAGCCGCTGGTGGGACAAGGCGCACCCCTACGGCTTCCGTGACCAGGGCCGCACCTTCGAGATCGTCGGCGACCTGCTCGGCGGCTACAAGGGCGACGCCACCTCCGTCATCAAGAACATCGTCAAGGTCGACGACTCCACCGTGCGCTTCGACCTGACCAAGGGCAGCAGCGTGTTCCCCGACGTGATCGGCGCCGGGTACTTCGGCATCGCCAGCCCCACCGCCATCAAGAAGGACGGCGCGAAATACGGCACCCCCGCCAGCAAGCCCATCGGCACCGGGCCCTTCATCTTCCAGAGCTGGCGCACCGGTGACCGCATCACCCTGACCGCCAACAAGTCCTACTGGGGCTCCAAGGCCCGCGTGGACACCCTGATCATCCGCGGCATCAAGGACCCCAGCCAGCGCCTCAACGAACTCAAGGCCGGCACCATCGACTTCACGTCCGACCTCGCGCCCGACGCCCTCAAGAGCGTCAAAGCCGACAAGAACCTGGTCGCCGTGAAGAAACCCAGCTTCAACGTGGGCTTCGTGAGCCTGAACGCCAAGAACCAGTACCTGAAGGCCGACAAGGTCCGTCAGGCGGTCAGCATGGCCATCAACAAGAAGGCGATCGTGGACGCCTTCTGGGGTGAACTGGGGACCAGCAACGCCAGCTTCGTGCCGCCCGTCCTGGGCTGGGCGAACAGCAAGAACGTGCCCGCCGACTACAAGTACGACCCCGCTGCCGCGAAGAAGCTGCTCGCCGAGGCCGGCTACCCCAACGGCTTCTCGCTGGACCTGTGGTACATGCCCGTGTCCCGCCCGTACTTCCCGCAGCCCAAGCCCATCGCCGAGGCCATCGCCGCTGACCTGAGCGCCATCGGCGTCAAGGTGAACCTCAAGACCGAGGACTGGGCCAAGTACCTCGAGGACCGCAACAAGGAACCCGGCTTCGACATGTACATGATCGGCTGGACCGGCGACTACGGCGACCCGGACAACTTCTACGGCGCGTACTACGGCCCGAACGGCAGCAGCGACATCAACTGGAACCCGGCCGAACTGCAGACCCTGCTGGAAAAAGGCCGCGCCGCCGTCGCCCAGGCCGAACGCGCCAAGTTCTACGCCCAGATTCACGAGATGACCTACAAGGCCAACTACCGCCTCCCGATCGTGCACAGCAGCCCCCTGGCCGCCGCCCGCACGTACGTGAAAGGCTGGACGCCCAGCCCGCTGGGCAGCGAGGCCTTCAACAAGATCAGCCTGATCGGCAAGAAGTAAGCCGCCGATTTCAGTAAAGAGGCGCCGCTCCCGTTAGGGACGCGGCGCCTCTCCTATGGCGGTCACATCGCGGAGGGAATCTCGATGCCGATCAGGTCCAGGGTGTCCTCGAAGGCGCGGCGAACCCGGGCCACCAGCGCCAGCCGCGCCTCGCGCAGGCCCTCGTCGGACTGCAGGACGTTCGTGGCGGGTTTGCCCTGCCTATCCTTGGCGTTGTACCAGGCGTTCAGGCTGGTGGCGAGGTCCAGGGCGTACTGCGCCACTCCGTGCGGGCTGTGGGCCCGGACGGCCTGCGCCACGACTTCCGGCAGGCGCGCCACCTGCTTCGCGAGGATCAGGTCCACGTCTGGAAGGGCGTCCCAGTCGGCGCCGCGGCCGTCCACGGCGTGACCGGCTTCCTGGGCGCGGCGCAGGATGTTCGCGGCGCGCACCGCGGCGTACTGCACGTAGGGCGCGGTGTCGCCGTTCAGGCTGCTGGCCTTCTCCAGGTCGAAGTCGAAGGTGCGGCTGGGTTCGTTCTTCAGCATGGCGAAACGCAGCGCGCCCACGCCGATGCGCCGGGCGATCTCGGGGGCATCGTCGCGGGAGGCGAGGTCGGGATTCTTCGCGGAGAGTTCCGCGAAGCCGCGCCGGGCCGCTTCCTCCAGCGCCTCGTCCACGGCCAGGGTGATGCCCTTGCGGCCACTGATGGTCTGGCCGTTCAGGTTCACGAACTCGTAGCTGAGGTGAATGCTGCGCGCCTCGCGTTCCTGATGACCCGCCACGCCCAGGCTGCTTTTCACCAGCATCTGCGGGTGCTTCTGGCGGGAGTCGATCACGTTGATCACCTCGGCCGCGTGCCCGAAGCGCCTGGCCGTGTCGGGCTCCCCGGCGGGGTGGCTGGTCCAGATGGTGTGTCCGGCGGGGTCCTGCATGAACGGCGCGAACTTCATGCCCTCGAACAGCCCGAACTTCCAGAACTGGTACCCGATGTCCTTGGCGACGTACATGGCCGTGCCGTCCGAGCGGCGCAGCACCACGTTCGGTTCCTCCAGGCCCGGCATGAATTGCGAGACGTCCATCACGAACGCCCCGGCGAACTTGCCCTCGGCCGGCCGGGACGCGAAGGGGCTGCCTTCCAGGATGTTCATCGCCTGGTCCAGGAAGCCGCTGCCCACCACATCCGACTCCCACACCAGCAGGTCGTAGTGCGCGCCGATGCGGAAGCAGGTCTCCAGCTGGGCCTTCACGGTCTGCTCGACCACCGGGCGCAGCAGGCCGGCCTCGAGCTTGTGCATGACCTCGCGGATCTCGGTTTCCAGCTCGGCCTTCTGCGGGTCGGCGTTGAGTTTCACGTAGCCCTCGCCCAGCCAGTGGTCGTACTTCTGCGCGCCGTCCCAGGTGCGGCCGTAGTGTTCCATGGCGTAGATGGACTCGGCCGCCTGCCGGCCAGTGTCGTCGATGTAGTTTTGGACCTCTACCTCGTGCCCGGCGGCGCGGAAGATGCGCGCCATGCTGTCCCCAAGCACCACGTTCCGCAGGTGCCCGACGTGCAGTTCCTTGTTGGGGTTCACGCTGGTGTGCTCGATGATCACCTTGCCGCCCTGGCTGGGCAGGGTGAACGGCGTGTCCACGACCGCCTGGACGAACGCGCCCACGTCCAGGAAGAAGTTCAGGAAGGGCCCGGCGGCCTCCACCCGGCGGATACCGGCGGGGAGTTTGACGGTCTGCGCGAGATGCGCGGCGATCTGCGCGGGGTTGCCGCCGGCGGCCTTGGCCATCTGGAAGGCGGCGGGCGTGCCGTAGTCGCCGGGTTTGTTCGCGGGGGTTTCCTGAATGGCGGCGTCCACGGGCATCCCGAGTTCAGCGGCGGCGGCCTCCACGGCGGCCTTGAGTTGAGCCTTCAAATCCATCCCCCGAGTGTAGAGCACGCCCCCTCCCGCAGGCGCACCGGAAGGGGCGTGCGGCGGGGCTCAGGTGGTGTAGTCGGCGTTGATGCTGACGTACTCGGCGCTCAGGTCGCAGCCCCAGGCTTCGCCGGTCGCGTCGCCCACGCCAAGGTTCACGTCGAACACGACCTCCTGGGCCTTCATGCTCTCGCTGACCTGCGCGGCGTCGTAGGCGAGCGGCTGGCCCGCGAAGACCGGCTGGCCCTGCACCGCGACGGTCATCGCCTCGATGTGCACGGCGGCGCCGCTGCGGCCGACCGCCATGATCACGCGGCCCCAGTTCGGGTCGTTGCCGTGCACGGCGGATTTCAGCAGGGGGCTCACGCAGCAGGTCCGGGCGGCGGTCAGGGCCTCGGCCTCGCTGCGCGCCCCACGGACCTTCACGGTCAGGAGTTTCGTGGCGCCCTCACCGTCCGCGGCGATCTGGCGGGCGAGGTCCCGCATCACGCCCTCCAGCGCGCTCAGGAACTCGGCCTCGTCCACCGGGCCGGCCAGGCCGTTGGCGAGCACGGCGGCCATGTCGTTCGTGCTGGTGTCGCCGTCCACGGTCACGGCGTTGAAGGTCCGGGCCACGACGCCCGGGAACGCGGCGCGCAGGGCCGCCTGGCCCACCTGCGCGTCGGTGAACACGAACGCGAACATGGTCGCCATGTCCGGGTGAATCATGCCGCTGCCCTTGGCGGTGCCCACCAGCCGCGCGCCCGTGCTCAGGGTGGCGTGCGCGGTCTTGGGGTGGGTGTCGGTCGTCATGATCGCCTGCGCGAACGGTGCGGCGGCGTGGCCCAGCTCGTCGGGCAGGTGCTCCACGCCGCTCAGCACGCGGTCCATCGGAAGGCGGTGGCCGATGATGCCGGTGCTGGCAGTCAGCACCGCCTCGGCCGGGACGTTCAGGACGCTGCCGGCGGCGTCGGCCATCCCGGCGTTGTCGCGGGCGCCGCCCTCGCCGGTGGCGGCGTTCGCGTTCCCGGCGTTCACCAGCAGCGCCCGCACGGGCGCGCCGGTGCCGGCCAGGGCGCGGTTGCGGGTCACGCAGGCGGCCGCGGTGGTGCTGCGGGTGCCCGCGAACGCCCACACGCAGTCGTGGCTGGACGTGACGAGGCTCAGGTCGGTGCGGCCGCTGGGTTTGATGCCCGCGGCCATCGCGGCCGCCTGAAAGCCCTGCGGGAAGGTGAGGTCGGGGGGCGTACTGGTCATGGTCCGAGTGTACGTGTCCGGCCGGGCGGGGCGCACGCCCGCCTATACTCGGCGCACATGACAGGTCAGTTGGGGCGCAGGGCGGACGTGATCGTCGTCGGGGCCGGATCGGGCGGGTGCGTGCTGGCCCGGCGGCTGCTGGACCGGGGGCTCCGGGTGCTGCTGTTGGAGGCCGGGGAGCGCGACGGCAGCCCGCTGATCCGTGCGCCGGCGGCGTTCCCGCGGCTGTACCGCTCCCGGTACGACTGGGCGTTCGAGACAGTGCCGCAGGCGCACGCGGACGGGCGGCGGTTCTTCTGGCCGCGCGGGAAGGTGCTCGGCGGCAGCAGCGCCATCAACGCGACCATCTGGATTCGCGGGTCCCGCCGGGATTTCGACGCGTGGGGGGAGGGCTGGCGCTGGGCGGACGTCCTCCCGGCGTTCCGGACGCTGGAGCGCTTCAGCGGGACGCCCGGCGACACGCGCGGCACGGACGGGCCGCTGCCGGTGGGGCTGCGCCGCGACTCGCACGCCCTGTCGCACGCGTTCGTGCAGTCGGCGGCGCGGGCGCTGGGTGTCCCGGCCGCCGCGAGTTTCAACGACGGCACACTGGCCGGCGCGGCCCTGCTGGAAAGCAACCACCTCCGCGGCGAGCGGTTCAGCGCCTTCCGGGCGTTCCTGCGCCCGGTCCTGTCCCACCCGAACCTGACGGTCCTGACCGGCGCGCACGTCCTCAGGGTGCTGTTTCAGGGGACGCGGGCGGTGGGCGTGCGGCTGCGCTGGCAGGGCCGGACGCTGGACGCGCCGGCAGGCGGCGTGGTGCTCACGGCCGGCGCCGTGCAGACGCCGCAACTGCTGCTGCTGTCCGGGGTGGGTCCCCTGGGGGAACTCGCCCGGCACGGCATCGAGCCCGTGGCCGCGGTGCCGGGCGTGGGCGTGGGCCTCCAGGATCACCCGGCCATCCCGGTGATCTACCGCTCCGGCACGCCCAGCCTGGAAGCCATGCCGGAACTGGAGGCCCTGGCCCGCTACGCGCTGACCCGCCGCGGGCCGCTGAGCAGCAACGTGGCCGAGGCCTGCGCGTTTACGCACGCCCGCGCGGACCTGAACCCGGCGCAGGATGACCCGGACATCCAGTTCCTGTTCGGCCCAGCGTACTTCCGGGACCACGGGTTCCGGAAAGCACCCGGGCATCACTTCTCGGTGGGGCCGGTGCTGGTGGACGTGCACAGCCGGGGCCGGATCACGCTGGCGTCCCGGGATCCGCGCGCCGCGCCCCTGATCGACCCGGCGTACTTCTCGGACGAGCGGGATATGCGGAGCATGGTTTCCGGCATCCGGCTGGCGCGGGAAATCGCCGGGGCGCCGCCCCTGGCCGGGCACGCCCGCGGGGAAGCCGTGCCCGGGGCGGCCGTGCAGTCGGTCGGAGCGCTGCGCGCCTACCTGCGCGCGGAAGCGGCCACGCTGTACCACCCAACCAGTACAGCGGTGCTGGGGGACGGCCCGGAGGCGGTGGTGGACCGACAGCTGGCGGTGCGCGACACGGCCGGGCTGTGGGTGGCGGACGCGAGCGTCATGCCGCGCGTGATTCACGCGAACACCAACGCGACCAGCATGATGATCGGCGAGCGGGCAGCGGCGTTCGTGGCGGGCGGCCTGTGAGCAAGCCTGACGGACAGGTGACGGAAAGTGCATGTTCCTCATGTTCACTTCATAAGCGCGCTCAGGGCGGCGGGTAGGGTGGCGGGAGCATGAGACGAACCTTTCTCACCACCCTGCTCGCCGGGGCCCTGCTGACCGGCCTGGCCGGCGCCGTGCCGGTCAAGCTCGGCACCCTGCCGCTCAGCCTGGAACCCAACGCGAAACTCCTGACCCTGAACCAGGCGGGCATCGCGCAGGCGTACCCCTCGGCCGCCGGCCGTCCGGACGCGGTGTTCCTCACCGAGGACCGCAAGGTGACCATGTCCTTCGAGTGGCGTCAGGGCAAACTGAGCGGCGCGGACGTGACGAAACTGGTCAGCCAGTTTCCCAGCGTGATCCGCAGCCAGGTGCCGAACCTCAAGAGCCTGAAGTCCGGCACGCTGGAGTCCGGCGGGTCCACCTGGGCGCAGTTCGTGTTCACCACCCCCGGCAAGACGGACGACCTGCGCCGCGAGATGCTGGTCACCAGCCTGCAGGGCCGCATGTTCGTGATCACCGTGGCCGGCACCGTGAAGGACTACAGCCGCAACGAGGCGGTCGTGCAGTCGCTGCTGCGCAGCATCAAGCTGGACTGAGCAGGGTTACGCGCTCCCGGAAGCGTCGGGCGGGTGGGCCCGGCCGGTTCCGGGCTTCAGAGGGGACACGCCGCGTGTCCCCTTCCGCTGTTCGCCCGGTCCGGGCGCCGGAAAGGAAATGGTCTATGATGCGTGACGTGCTGCACCTGAAGGAGCTCCAGAGCGTGGAATCGCCGGTCCCGGTGAGCCGCCTGGGAAGCGTCCTCACGCAGTCAGGCCGCTGGCGGGATCAGGCGGTACTGGTCAAGACCCTGGTGTCCGACGATCCGTCGGACGTCGCCCGCTTCCGGCACGAGGGCGCGGTTGCCGAATCGCTCGCTCACCCGCGGATCGTGCCGCTGCTCGCGGTCACGCCCCGGCAGCTGATCTTTCCGTTCATCACGGGCGGGTCCCTGCGCGAGTACCTGGACGGCACGCAGCTGGACGCCGATCAGGCCACCGCGGTCACGCTGGGCGTGCTGAGCGGCGCGGCGTACCTGCACCGCTGCGGCGTGGTGCACCAGGACCTGAAACCCGAGAACGTGATGCTGGCCGGCGGAGAGCCCACGGCCGCGGCTGTGCGGATCGTGGATTTCGGCATGAGCCACGCCCGGAACCTGCCGCTGGACATCCACAGCGGCACGCGCATGGGCACGCCGCACTTCATGGCCCCGGAGCAGTTCCAGGGCGTGCGGGGCGACCCGCGCAGCGACCTGTACTCCGCCGGGGTGCTGCTGTTCGATGCGCTGGCCGGGCACCCGCCCTACGAGGATGCGCTGGGGTGGCTGGCGGGCATCCGGGACAACCGCGCGGCCCTTCCGGGCCCGGCTGCGCTACACCCCGTCATGCTCGCGGCCCTGGCCCGCGACCCGGACGAGCGGCCCGGGAGTGCCGGGGCGATGATCGAGGCGATTCAGGTGGCGCGCGAGGCGCTGGGGCTGGGCCGCGTGACCGGCCTGGACGGGTAGGGCCGCGCGTGCCGATCCTGGCCTTTACCGGTAACCGGTTCCTGGCGGACGAGCTGCTGCGCGACACCCTGAGCGCGCGGGGCCTGCCCCCCCGGGACCTGCCGCGTCTGGCGGGTGACGACGTCACCCTGGAGGCCGCGCTGCCGCACCTGACGCCCGGGCTGTTCGGGGACGGCGGCCTGATCGTGGACCTGGACGGCGTGAAGCCCGACAAGGCGCTGCTGGAGGCGCTGAGCGGCGCGGGCGTGACTGTGGCGGTGCTGGACGAGGCGCCGCCGGCCACGCGCGTGAAGCTGTACGAGAAGCACGGCGAGGTCCTGGCCTCGGCCGCGCCGGCCCGCACCGGGGACGTCGCCGGCTGGGTGGCGGGCCGCGTGAAGGGCCTGGGCCTGAAACTGGACCGGGACGCGGCGCTGTACCTCGCTGAGGTGTTCGGGCCGGACCTGACCGGGATTGCCGGGGAGCTGAACAAGCTGACGCTGCTGCCCGGGCCCTTCACCCGGGAGGCGGTGCAGCGCGTGGTGGGCCGTGAACCGCCCGGCGACAGTTTCGCGATGCTGGGCGCGGCGACGACCGGCCGGGCGGCCGAGGCGCTGGGGCAGCTGCGGCGGCTCCTGGCGGCCGGGGAGGATCCCTTCAAGCTGATGGGCGCGGTGGTGTGGCAGTACAGCCTGGTGGCGCGGTGTGTGGGCCTGATCGCGCAGGAGGGCCGCGTGAACGAGACGGTGGCGGCGCAGCGGCTGGGCGTGAAGCCGTTCCCAGCGAAGAAGGCGCTGGAGGTCGCGCGGCGGCTCAGTGAGGCGAAGGTGCGCGCGCAGCTGTCGCGGATCCTGGACGCGGACCTGAGCATGAAACGTGGGCTGGATCCGGCGGTGACGCTGGAGCGGCTGATCGTGCAACTGAGCGTGTGACGCGCACCCCTGGGTCCGGCCGGCTGCTAGATTGAACTTGGTTCAATATTCGGGCGCTGGCCGGCTGCCGCTGGCCCACTCATCGGCGGCTCCATCCCACGTTCAGCCCCGCCACGCGTCCCTCAAGGGTGCGGAATGGCACAATCAGGGCACCCAAGCGCACGCCGCCCCATCACACCACCATTTCCCTCATCACAGCAAGGAGTTCAGCATGGAGTTCACCCTCTCAGACGAACAGCGTCAATTGCAGCAGCTCGCCCGTGACTTCACCCGCAAGGAGATCACGCCCATCGCCGCCGAGTACGACCAGAAGGAAGAGACGCCCTGGCAGGTCGTGGAGAAGGCCTTCGAGGTCGGCCTGCTGAATGTGGGCATCCCCGAGCATGCCGGCGGGATCGGCCTGGGCATGCTGGACGAGTGCATCGTCGGCGAGGAGCTCGCCTACGGCTGCATGGGCATCTTCACCGTGCTGATGGCGAGCGAGCTGGGCATCACGCCCATCCTGGTGGGCGGCACCGAGGAGCAGCAGAAACGCTTCCTGGGCCCGCTGACCGAGAAGGCCGGGCTGGCCGCGTTCGCGCTGAGCGAACCGAACAACGGCTCCGATGCCGCCGCCATGGGCACCACCGCGGTGCTGGACGGCGACGAGTGGGTCATCAACGGCACGAAGATGTGGATCAGCAACGGCGGGCTGGCCGAGATCACGGTCGTGTTCGCCACCACCGACCGGCAGGGCGGCCACAAGGCCACCGTCGCGCTGGTCGTGCCGAAGGACGCGCCGGGCTTCACGTACAACAAGATC
The DNA here is from genome assembly GCF_003444775.1 of Deinococcus ficus. Lineage (NCBI taxonomy): Bacteria > Thermotogati > Deinococcota > Deinococci > Deinococcales > Deinococcaceae > Deinococcus > Deinococcus ficus. The sequence goes on from NZ_CP021081.1 coordinate 1,482,061, forward strand.
AAGCACAAGATGGGCCAGCGCGCCAGCCTCACCAGTGAACTGGTGTTCGAGAACGTCCGCGTGCCCCGCGAGAACCAGCTGGGCGGCCTGGGGGACGGCTTCAAGATCGCCATGAAGACCCTGGACAAGACCCGCATTCCGGTCGCGGCCGGCTCGGTCGGGATCGCCCGGCGCGCTCTAGACGAGAGCGTGAAGTACAGCAAGGAACGCGAGGCCTTCGGCAAACCCATCAGCAACTTCCAGGCCATTCAGTTCAAGCTGGCAGAAATGGCGATGGGCATCGAGACGGGCCGCCTGATGTACCAGAAGGCCGCGTGGCTGGTGGACCAGGGCCAGCCGCACGGGTACGAGAGCGCCATCGCCAAGGCGTACTGCTCGGAGATGGCCTTCAACGCGGCCAACGAGGCGATCCAGGTGCACGGCGGGTACGGGTACGTGGGGGAGTACCCGGTGGAGAAACTGCTGCGCGACAGCAAGCTCAACCAGATCTATGAGGGCACCAACGAGATTCAGCGCGTGGTGATCAGCCGTCAGCTGCTGAAGTAAGCGCCGCCCCCAGGGGCAACGTGAGGAGGAGACCGGGCATGCCCGGTCTCCCCTTTTCCTTGAGTTCCGGCCTTACTGCCCGGTGAGCTGGTGGTGCAGCAGGATGGCCTGCCCGGCGTGGTAGCCCTCGTGCCACCCGAAGAAGTCGATGAAGTCACCCAGGACCATCGGGCCGAAGGGCGACTGGACGGTGGGCGTCAGGTCGGCGGTGGCGAGGGCGGCGGCCAATGTCTCCTGCGTGGCGGCGAGGTGCGAGAGCAGGTCCGCGAGGGGCAGCGCGGCGGCCGGGTCCGGCGAGGTGCCCTTGCCGTAGCGGGCGCGGACGTCCTGCATGTCCACGCCGGGCTGCGCCGCGCTCAGGAAACTCAGGATCAGCAGGCGGCTGCCCAGGACGTGCCCGGTCACCCAGTTCAGGCTGCTCGCGCCGTTCACGCGGGCGTGTTCGGCGCCCTGCGGCAGGTCCGCCCCGGCCTTCAGGAAGGTGTTGAGGTTGCGGCGGTAGGTGCCTTCGAGGCGCTGGGCTTGGCTGGGCATACGGCCGGCAGTCTAGGCCACCGGGCCGGACGCGGGGGTCAGCGGATGTGGGTGGTCAGCACGCCGATGCCCTCGACCTCGACCTCGACGGTGTCGCCGGGCACGAGCGGGCCGACGCCCTCGGGCGTGCCGGTCAGGACGACGTCGCCGGGTTCCAGGGTCACGAAACGGGTCACGTAGGTCAGGATCTCGACGACCGGGAAGATCATCAGGCTGGTGCGGCTGTCCTGTTTCGTCTCGCCGTTCACGCGGGTCTGCACGCGCAGGTCGCGGGGGTCCAGGTCGGTTTCCAGCCACGGCCCCAGCGGGCAGAAGCGGTCGGCGGCCTTCGCGCGGAACCACTGTAGGTCCGTCTTCTGCCGGTCGCGGGCCGTGAGGTCCAGGCCGCAGGTGTAGCCGAGCACGTGCGAGAGCGCGTTCTGGGGCGTGAGGTCCTTGGCCTGCTTCCCGATCACCAGGGCCAGTTCGCCCTCGAAGTGAAAGTTCTCAGTCCAGTCGGGCCTGTCGACCGCGCCGCCCGGTTCGGCCAGGGTGTTCGGGCCCTTCAGGAAGATGCCGGGTTCCTTGGGCAGGTCGCCGGTGTCGTTCCCGAGTTCACGGATGTGGTCCAGGTAGTTGCGGCCCACGCACACGACCTTGCTGGGCGTGGCGGGGGGCAGCAGCGCGGCGCCTTCCAGGGGAAGGGTTTCCCCGGTGGGGGCGCCGCCGAGGCTGCCTGTGAGGGTGATGGTGTCGCCGCTGAGGGTGCCCCAGCGGGCCTCACCCTGGTGTGTCACGTGCACGATGCGCATGCGGGCAGGATAGCCCGTGCAGGACGCGGGGCGCGGGGGTCAGTCGCTGTCGGTGTCGTCCAGGCCCAGGCGCTGCAGGGCCGTGATGTCCAGCAGGGTCACGCTGCTGGGCGTGACGCGCAGCAGGCCCTGGCGGTCCATCTTCCGCAGCACGCGCGAGACCGTCTCGCGGCTGGCACTGATGCGCTGCATGATGTCCTGCGTGCTCAGGGGCAGCACCTCCGGCTGCAGGGTGCCGGCCACGCGGCGCTGCTCGTACAGCCCGCAGAAGACGTGCGCCAGCGCCGCCTCGGTGTTCAGGCCGAAGGCGATCAGTTCGTCGTTCTGCTGCGTGATGCGGTCCGCGAGCAGCGTGGCGAGATTCCACAGTACGTCCGGATGGCGGCGCAGGATGCGGGAGAAGTGGTCCCGGTACAGCATCAAGATGGTGGTGGCCGACAGCGCCGTCACGGTGGCGCTGCGCTCCCCGCGGGAGAGCACGGCCGTCTCCCCGATCAGGCCCGGGGCGTACACGTCTGCCAGGACGCGCTCGCGGCTGCCCAGGCTGACGCGGGAGACGCGCACCACGCCGTCCACGATCAGGTACAGCGCCTCGCCCGGTTCGTCCTGTTCGAGAATCACGTCCCCCGCGCGGTACGTGCGGGACGTGACGACCTTCTCCGCCTCCTGAAGGGCGTCGAGGGGAACGTTGCGGAAAAGTGGCGATGCCCGGAGTTGGTCCAGTCGTGACATTCCTCACCAGTTTACCCGGCGGCCGGGGCTGCCCGTCACCCCCACCCACCCCGGGCGGCCCGGGCCCATGCACTACCATGCGCCGCGTGACCGACCCCGCCCACCCACCCGCCCCGGCGCTCGCGGCTGACCAGCTCGTCCACGGGTTCGGGGGCCCACCTGTGCTGAAGGGCGTGTCGCTGGCCGTGGCGGCCGGCGAGGTGCTGGCCGTGACCGGCCCGAGCGGCAGCGGCAAGAGCACCCTGCTGCACCTGCTGGGCGGCCTGGACGTGCCGCAGGAGGGCGGCGTGTGGTGGGCAGGCGAGCGGGTGGACACCCTGGACACGCAGGCCCGCGCGGTGCGCCGGGCCGGGCGGGTGGGTCTCGTGTTCCAGCACCACTACCTGCTGGAGGACCTGACCGTGCTGCAGAACGTGCTGATTCCCGCGCAGCTGTCCGGCCGCAGCGACCCGGACCGGGCGCGGGCCCTGCTCGCCCGGGTGGGCCTCGCCGGGCGGGAGGCCGCGCTCCCCGGCGTCCTCAGCGGCGGGGAGCGGCAGCGGGTGGCGGTGGCGCGCGCCCTGTCGGCCAGGCCGGCGGTGATCCTGGCAGACGAACCCACCGGCAGCCTGGACCGCGCGAACGCGGACACAGTGGCCGCCCTGCTGCTGGCCCTGGCGCGCGAGGAGGGCGCGGGCGTGGTCATGGTCTCGCACGACGACCGCCTGAGTGCCCAGGCAGACCGGACCCTTCACCTGCTCGACGGGCAGATCACCGAGAACCTGTCCCTCCCACCGGCCCTGGGGGTTTAGTCCTTCACGCGGGTGCCGCGCTGGTACGCCTGCGGGAGGTGCGGCGTGACGCCCAGGCGCTGCGCGGCATGCCACGGCCAGTGCGGGTCGCCCAGCAGCGGCCGGCCCAGAGCGATCAGGTCCGCCTGACCGGACTGCAGCACGCTCTCGGCCAGTTCGGGCGTCTCGATCAGGCCCACCGCCATGATGTGCAGGCCGGGCACTTGCGCGCGGATGTGCTCCGCGAAGCGCGTCTGGTACGCGGGCCCCACCTGGAGCTGCTGCGCTGTGGTCAGGCCGCCGCTGCTGACGTCCAGCACGTCCACGCCCTCGTCGCGGAGCCGCGCGGCAAGTTCGGTCGTCTGCTCCAGGTCCCAGCCGCCCGTGGCCCAGTCGGTGGCACTCACGCGCACGAACAGCGGCTTGTGGGCCGGCCACGCGGCCCGCACGGCCCGCACGACCTCCAACAGGAACCGGACGCGGTTGTCGAACACGCCGCCGTACTCGTCGGTGCGGGCGTTCGCGAGCGGGGACAGGAACTGGTGCAGCAGGTAGCCGTGCGCGGCGTGAATCTCGATGGTGTCGAGGTTCGCCACCTCGGCCCGCCGGGCGGCCGCCGCGAAGTCAGCGGTGACACGGTGAATGTCGTCCACGGTCATGGCACGGGGCTGCGGGTACAGGTCACTGAAGGCGTTCCCGACCGGCCCGATGACCGTCCAGCCGCCGCGCTCGGGCGGCACGGCCCCGCGGCCGCGGCCCGGGGCGTAGGTGCTGGCCTTGCGCCCGGCGTGCGCGAGCTGCACGCCCAGCCGCCCGCCGTAGGCGTGCACGAAGTCCGCGATGCGCCCCAATGGCAGGGTGTGCGCGTCGTCCCAGAGGCCCAGGTCCTCGGGGCTGATGCGGCCCTCCGGGGAGACGGCGGTGGCCTCCGCGAGAATCAGGCCGGTGCCGCTCAGGGCGTACTGACCCAGGTGCACGAGGTGAAAGTCGTTGGCGAGGCCGTTCTGCGAGGAGTACATGCACATGGGCGACAGCACAATGCGGTTGGGCAGCGTGAGGTTGCGCAGGGTCAGGGGGGTGAACAGCAGGGGCGCGGGGGCGGTCATGCCCAGAAGCTATCCCGCGCGGGCCGCCCACGATTGTCGGATGCCCCGGGTTCCCTTTGAGGGACACTGGCGGTCTGCCCCTTCAGACGGACCTGACTGGAATCACCCCGCAGATGCTGGGCTACCTTTTCGAGAGCTGGCTGCACCCGCCCGGCCCGGACTCGTTCCTGCGCCTGCTGCGTGCCACACGTCGCCGTGGCAGTAGACAACGGGCAGGTGGTGGGCTTCGTGTATGCAGTCAGTGACGGCGTGCTGAGCGCGTACATTCCGGGGCTGGAGGTCCGACCGAGTGGCGCGGCCAGAGTGTCGCGCCGGTTCTGATTGCCCGTCTGCTCGCGCAGTTGGAGGGCCTGTCGATGATCGGCACGGTCTGCGACGACGACCTCGTGCCGTTCTCCAAGTGGTCCGGGATGCGGCGCGGGAACGCCATGCTCCGGTGCGACGACGCCCGGCGAAGCGACCAGCCACAGGATTGACGGCGCCTGTCAGCTGCTGGCGCTGGTGTAGCTGCCGACCGCCTTCAGCCAGAACCAGCGGGTCGCGGCGAACAGCACCGCGGCGACCAATGGGGACGCGAGCGCCTGGGTCAGGGTGAGGCGCCCCAGCAGGGCCTGAGCGGGCACGGTGGTGATGAACGCGATCGGCACCACCACGGTCAGGAAGGCGCGCACCGGGGCGGGAAAGGCGGTGGACGGGAAACGGGCGGCGCTGAACACGCCCTGGAAGAGCTCCGTGGCATTCTGGGTTTTCACGAACCAGAAGGCGGTGGTGCTGAGGGCTAGCCAGATGCAGTACACGATCACCAGGGACGACAGGTAAAGCAGCGTGCCGCCCAGCATGCCGCTGGCTGTGATGGTCAGGCCGGACGCGGCGTAGACCATCAGGCCGGCGCCGATCAGCAGGTCGGGGAAGCGGAGGATGTCCACGTTGCGGGTGCTGACGTTCAGCTGCGCGTCGATGGGTTTGAGTAGAGTGAAGTCCATGTTGCCGGTGCGGACCGCCTCGGCGATCTTGCTCATGTTGGGGCGGATGAACACGGCGATGAACCCGCTGGTGAGCAGGTAGAAGGCGGTGACGAGCAGCGCCTCGCGGAGCGTCCAGCCGCCCACGCCGGTGGTGCCGGGCTGTCCCAGCACCAGGCCCAGCGCGAACAGGGAGGTGCCGGTGGCGACCAGGGTGCCCATCAGGGCGCCCAGGAAGTTCGCGCGGTACTCCAGCTGCGCGCTGATGGTCGCGCCGATGAACACCCGCATCAGGCGCAGGGCGCGCCGCAGCCCCCTCACGCGCCCACCGCGCCGTAGCGGCTCAGACCGCGCCGCCACACCCACAGGCGCACGAACCAGAACAGCACCAGCCACCCGGCGAGGATGGCGGCGCCGTGCAGTGCCTGGTCAGGCGTGGCCTTGCCGGTCAGAAGTTGCGCGGGCAGGCCCAGCATGTACGGGAAAGGCGTCCAGCGGGCGATGGCCTGCGCCCAGTCCGGCAGGAAGGTCAGGGGCGCGAGCATGCCGCCCAGCGCGGCGTAGATCAGCCACACGACCTCCTGGAAGCTGGTGGTGTTCTCTGTCCAGAAGGCCAGCAGGCCCAGGGTGTACTCCCACAGGAAGCGGGCGGTGAAGCCCAGCGTGACCAGCCCGAAGGCGGCCGGGTACGCCCACCACTGGGTGGTGAATTTGGCGCCGGTGAGCAGGGTGAACACGAACACGAGCGCGAACATGGGCAGCGCGCGCACGAAGCGTTCGGTGACGTGCCCGATGAAGTGCGGCCAGATGGGGTCCAGGGGCCGCAGCAGCTGCGGGGAGAGCTGGCCCTGGCGGATGGCGTAGTCGATCTCCCAGGACACCCACACGACCATCAGTTGCGAGACCACCCAGATGCTCAGGAAGTACCCGGCGAACTCCTCGGGGCTGTAGCCGCGCACCTGCCCGCCCGGGGCGGCGTCGGCCTGCGCCATCCACACCAGCATCATGACCAGGGACAGCGTGCCGGAGAACATCCAGATGATGATCTCGGCGCGGTACTCGGCCATGCTGGCGAACTGCGTGGCGAACAGCACCCGGAACTTGCGCCACAGGGGCTGCGCGCTCACGCGGGGACCTCCTGCGGCGGCTGGGGAGCGGCGTCCTTCTTCCCGAACAGTTCGGCCATGACCGTCTCGATGGGCGGGTCCTCCACGGTCAGGTCGGCAACGTCCAGGTCCGCCAGGAGCCGCGCGGCCCGGGTGCTGACCTCGGCGCGGGGCACGCCGAGTTCCACGCTGAGGCCTTCGTTGTGGATGACGGTGCCGTAGCGGGCGAGCTGCGCGGTGTCGGCGGGGCGGCGCAGTTGCAGTTTGACGGTCTTGCCGCCGCTGCTCTGCCCGGCGAGGTGGCGCAGGTCCCCGTCGAACACGAGGTCGCCCCGGTCGATGACGAGCACGCGGTTGGCGAGGGCGGTCACGTCCGCCATGTAGTGGCTGGTGAGGATCACGGTGGCGCCGTAGCGGCGGTTGTACTCGCGTACGAAGTCCCGCACGGCCTGCTGCATGTTCACGTCCAGCCCGATGGTGGGTTCGTCCAGGAACAGGATCTTGGGGCGGTGCAGCAGCGCGGCGGCCAGTTCGCACTTCATGCGCTCGCCCAGCGAGAGCTTGCGCACCTGCTTTTTCAGGATGCCGTCCAGGGACAGCACCTCCGTGAACTCGCGCATGGTGGCCCGGTACTGGTCGTCGGGAATCTCGTAGATGGCCTGATTGACCAGGAAGGAATCCAGGGCGGGCAGGTCCCAGATCAGCTGCTGTTTCTGCCCCATGACCAGCGTGATCTGCTTCAGGAAGGCGGCCTCCCGGCGCCGGGGTTCGTGCCCGGCGACGACGGCGGTGCCGCCGGTGGGGTGCAGCAGCCCGGAGAGCATCTTCAGGGTGGTGGTCTTCCCTGCCCCGTTCGGCCCGAGAAAGCCTACCACCTCGCCAGGCGCGAGATCGAAGGACACGCCCTTGACGGCGTCCACCATCCGGGTGCGGCGGTTCACGAAGGCCCGCAGGCTGCCCATGAAGCCGGGTTCCTTCTCGTGAACGGCGTACTGCTTGATGAGGCCCTGCACGTGCACGGCGTGGCCCGCGTGGTCGCTGGTCATAGTGTCCCCAGGGTACGCCACGGGCGGAATGCCCGCCCCGGCCTAGGCCACTTGACGTAACGGCCGTCAGGGTTTTTCCCATTCCACCACGCGGCGCCCCCGCCGGTACGTGTAGAAGGCGCCGACCAGCAGGAACACGTTCATCAGGGCGGCGGACAGCACCCGCTCGCAGATGCCGTAGGCCTTCCCCAGCGGCGTGTGCGTGCCGTCCGGCGTGACGAGCAGCACCACCGCCAGCGTGAGGAGCACCACGGCCGCGGTGATGTTCACGTTGTACAGGTGCTCCCGGTAAAAGCCCTGCCACAGCTTGTGCCGCAGCGGAATCACCCGGCCGGTCGTGAGGTCCGTGCGGCGCCCACCAAAGTCCAGGGCGATGAAGCACCGCGTGTGCGGGGTCAGGAGAAAATGCTGCTGGGCGTCCAGCAGGCGGTGCAGGAACCACTCGCTGGTGCTCTGGATGTCCGTCAGGTACCGGCCGAAGATGCGCACGCTCACCTCGTGCCGCGCGGCGTTCACGCTCAGCAGGCACTCGTTCGGTGCGGGCCGGTCCACGTCCTCCAGCAGCATCACCTGCCCGTCCAGGACCTTTTCCAGCGCGGTGGGGTTCAGGCGACCGATCACGTCCCGCATCCGGGGGGTGTACTCCCCCTGGGCGTCCCGGACGGGCAGGAACGTCCAGGTGGGCAGCAGTTCGCGCCAGAAGGCCTCGCCCGTCACCGCGTCGTCGCCCGGTCGGAGGTGCACGGTCGTGATGGAGCGCATGAAGGTCATGTGGTCCGGCATCGGCCCTCCCGGGAACCCGCCAGCGGGAGGAGGCGCGGCCCGCCGGGAGGGCTGGCCTGCGCCCCGCGCCCGGGCTGGGGGGGCCTGAACGGGTGCCGCTCGTGGTTCGCCATGGGGCCAGCGTAGGCACTCCCGGGCGGTGACCGGCTCACCTGTTTACCGTGTCCCCCAAGCAGTCCTGCCTGCGGCCACCGGCCGCGCCTAAGCTCAGGGCATGACGCGCCCAAGCCCCGCTCCCACGCCCGGGGGGCTGTTCGTGGCCTTCGTGCAGGTCGCCCTGTCCGGGATCGGCGGGGGCCTGCCCGCCCACACGCGCCGGCTGCTGGGCGACCGGGGCTGGATCACCGACGAGGACTACGCCGAGACCTTCACCCTGGCGTCCCTGACCCCCGGCCCGAACGCCGTGAACCTCGCTGCGGTCCTCGGCATGCGGCTGGGCGGCGTGGCCGGCGCCGTGTGCGCGGTGGGCGGGATTCTGCTGCCCGGCCTGATCGTAATGCTGGCGGTCTCGGCCGTCACGGTGGGGCAGGGCGCGGCGCTGCCCGGCTGGGTGCAGGGCGCGCTGCGCGGCGCGGCGTGCGCGGCGGTCGCGGTGATGCTCACGGCCGCGCTGCCGGTGCTGCGGGTGGGCGTGAACGTGCGCGGGGGTGTGGTGGTGGCCGCGCTGACGTTCCTGGCGCTGGGCGTGCTGCGGCTGGACCTGCTGCCGGTCCTGCTGGCCGCCGTGGGTGTGGGCCTGCTGATTCACCGCCCCCGCGCAGCCTCCGGGACGGGCGCGGCGGGGGTGCCGGATGCCTGAGGCCGCCCCCCTTCAGCTCGCGTGGGAGTTCATCCGGATCGGGCTGATCAGTTTCGGCGCGGCGAACCTGCCGGAGATGGAGCGCGTGCTGGTCACCCTGCGCGGCTGGATCGACGCGCGCACCCTGGCGAGTGGACTGGCGCTGGGGCAGCTCATGCCCGGCCCGAACCTGCTGGCCGTCACGCACTACGGGTACGCCATCCAGGGCCTGGGCGGCGCCCTGATCGCCACGGCCGCCTTCTACGTGCCCACCTCGGCCCTGAGTGCCGGGGTGGCGCGGCTGTGGGACCGGCACCGCGCGAACACCTGGGTGAACGCCCTGCGCAGCGCCCTGCTGCCCTTCGGGGCGGGCGTGATGCTCGCCAGCACCCTGGTGCTGGCCCGCACCAGCCTGCACGGGTGGACGGACCTGCTGATCACGGCCGTGGCGTTCGGGCTGCTGTGGTACGCGAAGGTCAACTCGGCCGTGGTGGTGCTGGGCGCGGCCGTGCTGGGCGTCCTCCTCAGCCTGTAACGCTCAGCCCTGCCCGGTCAGGAAGCGGGCAGTGACGCGGTGCAGCGTCTCCACGTGCTCCAGCGAGTCGAAGGTGTGGCCCGCACCGGGGATCGCGGTGGCGTCGCAGTTCAGCGCCTGGGCGTAGCGCACGCCCCACGCGGGCGGGCAGACCGTGTCCGCGTCCCCGTGGAACACGTGGGCCGGGCCGCCCCACGCGGCGGCGGCGTCCAGGGGCCGCAGGCGCACCACCTCCTGCAGAAAGGCCCGCCCCACCGGCCAGCCGCCGTAATCGGTGACGGTGGGCGGGAACGCCCCGCCGCGCAGCAGGGGCAGCCACAGGTCCGGCAGGGCGGGCGCCCACAGAGCCAGCCGGTGCGGGCGGACCTCCCCGGCGCTCAGCGCCGCGACCAGACCGCCCAGGCTGAAGCCCAGCAGCATCACGCGCTGCGGGTCCAGGCCCGGCTGGCGGCGCACGTACTCGAAGGCGGCCACCACGTCCTGCACCTCGCGGGACACGGTCATCTCGCTGAAATCGCCCTGGCTTTCCCCGCTGCCCCGGAAATCGAAGCGCAGGCTAGCCACGCCCCGCGCTGCCAGCAGGCGGGACAGGAGCACGAAGTTGCGGTGGCCTTCCATGCGGTGCCCGGTGAAGCCGTGCAGCATGACCACGCTGGGCCAGCCCTGTGCGGGCGCGTCTCCGTCGGGCACGTGCAGCATGCCGTACACCCGCTGACCTTCCACCGTGAACTGCGCGAACGCTTCCATCCCGGGATTCTGCCAGACCCGGGCGGAACGCCACGCGGGGCAGGGGGCCACGCCGGCCACCCTGCCCCGCGCTTCACCCCACCCCGTGCTTCACGCCGCGCCGCTCAGGGCGTGAGGCGGTGCCGGTCGCGGGGGAACGCGCGGGCGTAGCGCACGTTGCTGATGCCCAGCAGCTTCGCCGTGAGGCGCTCGGCACCGATCGCGAAGCCGCCGTGGGGCGGCATACCGTACTTGAAGACCTCGGTGTAGCCTTCCAGGCTCGCGGGGTTCAGTTTGTACGAGGTGATGGAGTCCATCAGCATGGCGTGGTCGTGGATGCGCTGCCCGCCGCTGGTGATCTCGATGCCGCGGAACAGCAGGTCGAAGCCGCGGGTCAGGTCGGGGTTCAGGCTGCCGTCCTCGTTGTGGTCGGCGTGCGTGTAGAAGGGCCGGGCGGCGCGCGGGTACTTCGTCACGAACACGAAGTCGCTGCCTTCAGTCTCGGCGTAGTGCTGGGAGAGCAGGCGCTCGGCTTCGGGGTCCAGGTCCTTGCCGCCCACGGCGTGCCCGTACTTCTCGCTCACCAGCCGGCGGGCGTCCATCAGGGTGATGCGGGGAATGTGGGCGGGCACGTCCGGGATCTGCGCGCCGAGCAGCGTGAACTCGGCCGCGCAGCGCTCGCGCAGGCGGACCATGATCGCGCCGAGCAGGCGGTTTTCGAGCGCCATCACGTCCTCCTCGTCCTGAATGAAGCCCAGTTCCACGTCCAGGGAGAGGTACTCGTTCAGGTGGCGGCTGGTGGCGTGCTCCTCGGCGCGGTATACGGCCGCCACCTCGAACACCCGCTCGAACACGCCCACCATGATCTGCTTGTACAGCTGCGGGCTCTGCGCCAGGAACGCCTGCTGCCCGAAGTACTCGATGGGAAACAGGTTCGCGCCGCCCTCCGCGCCGGCCGACACGATCTTCGGCGTGCTGATCTCCGTGAATCCCTCGGTGTTCAGGTGGTCGCGGAAGGCCGCGACGAGTTCCGCCTGCACCTTCAGCGCGGCGCGCTCCTTCAGGCCGCGCACGGTGACCACGCGGTAGTCCAGCATGGTCTCGGGGTTCACGTGCCAGTCCATCTTCGGGATCTCCACGGGCGGCGCGGTGGTGGCGGCGCTGATCACCCGGAACGCCGTGACCTGCACCTCGAAGCCGCCGGGCGCTTTCGGGTGGGCCTTCACGGTGCCCTCGACCTCCACGCTGCTTTCCGCCAGCGGCAGGTCCAGGCCGGACCCGACGCACTGCGCCAGGCCGCTCACGTCACGCAGCACAAGAAACTGCACGCCCCCGAGATCCCGGCGGGCGTGCAGAAAACCTTGCAGTCGGACGGTCTGGCCCTCATGCCGCGGCAGTTCGCGGGTGAGGGTGCGGGGCAGGCCCTGGGCGGCCGCCTGTGTCGGAGCCGATTGGGCCGGGGGGGTGGGGGCAGGCTGGGTCATGGAACTCCTTGAGGGGTGAGGCGGGGCGGAAACGAAAGGCCCCCGGCCTTGGGGAGGTCGGGGGCGCGGCACAGCGAAAGGCGACCCCTAGCCGGGATCGTTGTCATTGTTGTTCGCTGCGGTGAACATGCCCCGAGACTATGCCCGGCCTCCGGGCCGGTCAACGGGGCGGCTAGGCAGGTGCCGCCCGCCGCCCACCGGGACGGGGCCGGGAACGCTCGGGTATCCTCACGGACGTGACCCCGCACTCCACCACCCTGGCCCGCCCGCGCAGCGTGCTGTTCGCGCCCGGCAACCGCGCGGACCTGATTGCCAAGCTGCCCCGCAGCGCCCCGGACGCCGTGGTCCTGGACCTGGAGGACGCCATTCCCGCCACCGAGGCCGCCAAGGCCGCCGCGCGCCCCATCCTGCGCGACGCTGCGCGGGACCTGATCGCCGCGCACCCGCACCTCGCGGTGTTCATCCGCGTGAACGCCTTCTATTCCCCTTACTTCAACGACGACCTGGCGGTCCTCACGCCGGAATTCTCGGGCGTGGTGGTGCCCAAACTGGAATCCGCGGACGACGTGACCCGCGTGCGCGCCGCGCTGGCGCAGGTGGACGTGGACCTGCCCGTCATGGCGGGCCTGGAAACCGGGGCGGGCGTGTGGAACGCCCGGGAGATCCTGGACCACCCGGCCGTGCAGTGGGCGTACTTCGGCGCGGAGGACTACACCACGGATCTGGGCGGCGTGCGCACCCCGGACAACCTGGAGGTCCTGTACGCCCGTTCGCAGGTGGCCCTGGCCGCGCGGCTGGCCGGGAAGCCCGCGCTGGACATCGTCGTGACCCGCCTGAACGACGAGGACGCGTTCCGCACCGACGCCCGCCAGGGCCGCGCGCTGGGGTACAGCGGGAAACTCTGCATTCACCCGGCGCAGGTGCCGCTGGCCCACGAGCACTTCGGGCCCACGCCGGCCGAGGTCGCCCGCGCCCGCGCCCTGCTGGACGCTGCGCACACCGCCGCCCAGGCCGGGCACGGGGCGTTCAGCTTCGAGGGGCAGATGGTGGACGAACCCATGCTCGCCAAGGCCCGCGCCCTGATCGCCACCACCCCCGAGGAGACGAGCGCATGACCGACCCGCACCTGAACGCCGACCTGAACCGCCCGCAGGGCCGCTACCTGGAGGAGCTCCCGGTGGGCGCCGTGATCCGCCACCGCGTGACCCGCACCCTGACCGAAGCCGACAACGTCTTCTTCACCACCCTGACCATGAACCCCCAGCCGCTGCACCTGGACCACGAGTACGCCGCGAAGACCGAGTTCGGGCGGCCGCTCGTGAACAGCCTGCTCACCCTGAGCACCCTGGTGGGCCTCAGCGTGCACGAGCTGACGCTGGGCACCCTGGTCGCCAACCTGGGCCTGTCGGACATCGTGTTCCCGAAGCCCGTGTTCCACGGCGACACCATTCACGCCGAGTCCGAGGTGCTGGGCGTGCGCGAGAGCCGCAGCCGCCCGGACGCCGGGATCGTGACCGTGGAGCACCGCGCCATCAACCAGCGGGGCGAGGTGGTGGCGAAATGCACCCGCACCGCCCTGATGCAGCGCCGCCCCAGCGCGGGGTAAGGAGAGAGCGGGGGCTGAACAGAATGCGGGCAGAGTGGAATTCCACTCTGCCCGCATTCTTGCGGTGTTACTCCTCGTCCTCGTCGGGGGTGGGGAGGCGCACGCGGAAGGTGGCGCCGCCGCCCGGGGTGTCGAGCACGTCGATGCTGCCGCCGTGGGAGGTCACGACCTGCTGCGCGATGGTGAGGCCCAGCCCGGCCGATCCGGCTTCCTTGCCGCGGTAGAACTTGTCGAAGATGCGGGGCTTGATGTGGTCGGGCACGCCGGGGCCGCAGTCGACCACGCGGACCTCGACCTCGCCCGGGCGTTCGCTGAATTCCAGGTGCACCTTGTCGGCCGAGCCGCACACGCGCACGGCGTTGTTCACGAGGTTCGCGAACACCTGCGTGAGCCGCCCGGGGTCCCCGACGATCTCCAGGTCGCCGTCGGGCGCGCGGACGCCGAAGTCCCGGCCGATCTGACGGAGCAGGTTCCCGAGGTTCAGGAAGTGGTTCTCGATGCCCTGCACGAGTTCCCCGCGGGAGAGCTGCAGCAGGTCGTTCACGAGGCGGGTCATGTTCTCCGCGACGCGCTGCGCGTCCAGCAGCGTCTGGCTGCCGCCGGCCTCGCGTTCGGCGCGGCGCAGGTAGCCGTGCAGGGCGGTCAGGGGCGTGCGCAGTTCGTGGCTGGTTTCGGCCAGGAAGGTCTTCTGGAGGTTCAGGGCCTCTTCGAGCTGCCTGGCCTGCACCTCCAGGCGCCGGGCCTGCCGCTCGGCGATGCCGTTCAGGCGTTCGACCTCCACGAGGCGGGCCTGGAGGCTGGCGTTGAGGTCACGGACCTCGCGTTCGGCCTGTTCGCGGCGGGCGCGGGCGTCCACCTCGGCCATGGCGCGGCGCACGGCCTGCGGCAGGCGTTCCAGGCGGGCCTTGAGGACGTAGTCGGTGACGCCCTGGCGCAGCGTGTCCACGGCGACTTCCTCGCCCATGGCGCCGGTCACGATGATGAACGGCACCATCGGCAGGTGCGCGTTCGCGGCCTGGAAGGCGCTCAGGCCGTCGTAGGAGGGCAGGGAGAAGTCGCTGAGGATCAGGTGCGGGCGGTGTTCGTCCAGCGCGGCGCGGAATTCGGCCTCGTTCTCGGTGCGGCGGAAGTCGGTGGCCCAGGGCAGTTCGCCTTCCAGGTTCATGACCACCAGTTCGTGGTCGAGTTCGCTGTCCTCGAGGTGCAGGATGCGCAGGGCCTCGGTCTCGGCGGGCAGGCTGGCCCAGGTCTGGGCGCCGTGGCCGGGGGCGGTGATGGGGGTGGGGGCAGGGTCGAGCATGGTCATTCAGGGGACTCCAGGGGCAGGGTGACGCTGAAGGTCGCGCCCTGGCCGGGCTGGCCCTCGGCGCGGACCTGGCCGCCGTGGCGGTTGACGATGCGGCGGACGTTGGCGAGGCCGATCCCGATGCCCTCGAAGTCCTCCGCGCGGTGCAGGCGCTGGAACACGCCGAAAAGTTTACTCGCGTATTCGGGGTCGAAACCCACGCCGTTGTCACGAACGTGGACGGTCACGGCCCCGTCCTGCGTTTCGCTGGTGATGTCCACGCGGGCGTCCGGGGTGCGGCGCGTGTACTTGATGGCGTTGCTGAGCAGGTTCGTGAACACCATGGCGAGCAGGCTGGGGTCGCCGTGCACGGTGGGCAGGTCGCCCATGGTGAGCGGGATTTCCCGGCCCTGACGGTCGGGTTCCAGGCCCTGCCAGCTGGTGCGGATCAGGTCGTTCAGGTTCACCGGCACGAAGCGCAGTTCCTGGCGGCCCATGCGGGAGAACTGCAGCAGGTCGTCGATCAGCTGGCTCATCTTGGTGCTGGCGTCCGTGATGACGTTCAGGTACCGGTCGGCTTTCGGGGAGAGGCTGGTGTTCGTCTCCTTGCGCAGCAGTTCCCCGAAGCCCACGATGTGCCGCAGCGGCGTGCGCAGGTCGTGCGAGACGCTGTAGCTGAAGGCCTCGAGTTCCTTCACGGCGTCCTGCAGTTCCACCGTGCGGCGCTGCACGCGCTCCTCGAGTGACTGGTTGAGCTGCCGCAGGTCGGCCTGCGCGGCGGCGGCGGCGGCCCGCAGGGCGTCCTGTTCCAGGGCCGCGCCGAAGCGCTGGGCGAGTTCCTGCACGAGTTCGTGGTCGCGGTCGGTGAGCGGCTGCCGGAAACTCAGGCCCAGCACGCCCGCCGAGCGGCTCTGGAAGCCCTGCAGGGGCAGGATCACGGCGCTGCCCATGTTCAGCCGTTCCAACATGCCCGGGTCGTCGGAGTACACGGGCTCCCCGCTGTCCAGCACGCGGCGCACCAGCCGGGAGATGACGCGTTCGTGCTCGGTGCGCAGCAGGCTGGGCGGCGGGCGGGACTGGGCGAGCACATGCCCGTCCGGGGAGCTCCACAGGAACGCACTCTCCGCGAAGCGGCCGGTGACGAGTTCCAGAGCCTGTGTGTAGCGCTGCACGCGGCCGCGCGCGTCCTCGTCGCTGGGGGCGAGCAGGTGGGCGGTGACGTTCGCCAGCAGGCGGGAGGACGCCTCGGCGTGCACGCTGTCGTCCACGTCGGTGCTGGTGCCCACCCACTCGATCAGCTGGCCCTGGGTGTCCAGCACCGGGAGGCTGCGGGTCACGAAGGCGCGGTACACGCCGTCCGCGCCCAGCAGGCGGTGCTCGGCGTCGAAGGGCCTCACCTGACCCAGGGCGCGCTGCCAGCGCTGGCGGAAGTCGTCGCGGTCGTCCGGGTGGATCAGTTCCACGAAGGGCAGCCCGGCGTTCTGCGCGCCGACGTACTCGTCCCAGCGGCGGTTGAAGTAGGTGGGCACGCCGCGCGTGTCGGTGAGCCACACGATCTGCGGCATGCCCTCCAGCACGCCGCGGTAGCGCTGCTCGCTGCGCTGCGCGAGGCGTTCGGCGACCAGGCGGTCGTGGATGTCGGTGGCGCTGCCCACCCAGTCCAGGGTGCGTTCATGGTCGTCCAGGATGGGCGTCACGCGGATCATGTACCAGCGCCAGGATTCCTGCACGCGCAGACGCACCTCGCACTGCGCGGTGCCGTTCACGGCGCGGGCGCGGGCCCACATCTCGTCGTAGTGGTGGCGGTCCTCGGGGTGCAGGCGCCGCTCGAAGTCCTCGCCTTCGAGCAGGGTCTGGTGGCGCAGGTTGGTGTAGGTGAGGTGCCCGTCGTCGGTGACCACCCACACGATGTGCGGCACGGCGTCCAGCACGTCCCGGGAGCGCTTGTCGGCGGCCCGCAGGGCGCGGTCGGCCTCCAGGCGCTCGGTGACGTCCCGCACCACTTCCAGCAGGCCGAGCACGTTCCCGTCCGGGCCGAGGACCTCGGTGCGCTGGGCCTCGCCGGCGAATTCGGTGCCGTCCACGCGGCGGTAGGGGGTGGTGAGGGCCTGGAAGGTGCCCAGGTGAGCCAGGCGGCGGTCGGCGTGCAGCTGCTCGACCGGCTGGCCCAGCAGGGCGCGGTCCTGCACGCCGAACAGCCGGGTCAGGGCGCGGTTGGTGCGGCGGATGCGGCCCTTCGTGTCGGTGAAGGCGGCGGCGTCCTGCATGGACTGGAAGATCGCCTCGAACTCCGCCCGGGCCTGCATCTCGCTCTGGCGGGCGCGGTTCAGGGTGTCGTTCATGGATTCGGCGCGCAGCCGGGCGCGCATCTGCCCGTTGGACAGCCGGAAGGCCAGCCCGGCGATCACCATGCCGGACAGCAGTACCAGCAGCGGCAGGTTGGCGGCCACGTCCCGGCCGAAGGCGGCGTCCGCGGAGTAGTGGACCTGCCAGGGCTGGCCCAGCAGGTCCAGGGTGCGGTCGTCGCTGAACGACGTGAAGCGGTGCTGGGGGTTGGTGATGGGCACGCCGGCCACGGTCACCTCGATGTGCAGGCCGGCGGCCGTCTCGGGCCGGGCGATGGCGGTCACGAGTTCCTCGGCGCGCACGGCGAGGTACACGAAGCCCAGCGGCTCGCCGCGCGCCTCGCCGCGCCACACGGGCAGCGCGATGATCAGGCCCTGGACGGGCCGGCCCTGCGCGTCACGTTGCACCAGGGGGATGGGCGGGGTGGACTGCACGTCGTTCGTGCGGCGGGACAGGGCAAACGCGGTCCGGCGGGCCGGGTTGCTGTACATGTCGAAGCCCAGGGCCCGGCGGTTTTCCGGGCTGTCCGGCGCCAGCACCACGATGGGCGCCTTGGGCTCACCGGGCGGCGTGACGGGCCGGAAGTCCAGCGCCTGCCCGGCCTGCGCTTCCAGGCCGGGGCGCAGCGCGTCCAGGCGGCCGTCCGGAATCCAGCGCGCGAAGCCCAGGCCCTGCAGGGCCGGGATGCCGCTCGATTCCCGCAGGAGTTTCAGGGTGAGGTCCAGGGTGGCCTCGTCCGGCACGCGGCCCGACGCGGACCACTGCGCCTGCGTGGAGCGGAGGAAGCCCTCGTACACGTTCAGCTGCGCGACGAGGTCCTTGGCGTGCGCGTCGGTCTCGCGTGCGAAGCGGTTGTCCTGCTGCAACCGCACGAAGGACGCCGTGATCAGCGCCATCGCCAGGGCCAGCAGCAGCACCAGGACGAGCACCAGCAGCGGTGTCAGGCGGGTGCGGGTGACCCGCTGCATCAGGGGCGGGGTGCCGGGCGCGACCGGGGGGTCCGGGGTCACGGCGCCTCACCCTGGGCATGCGGTTCCAGGGCCGCCTGGGCTGCGTTCAGGAAGACATGGAGCGGCACGTCCGCGCCCGTCCAGGCCAGGAAGGAGAGCCGGGCCTGGGCGGCCAGCATGCTCAGGCCGTTCTCGGCCCGGTGTCCGGCGGCGCGGGCCTGGCGCAGCAGGCGGGTCTCGGCGGGACGGTACACCATGTCGTACACCGCGGCCCCAGCCGGCAGGCGGGCGACCACCTCGTCGGTGACGGGGGACTCGTCCGGGCGGCTGAGGCCCGCGCTGCTGGCATTCACGAGCAGCGCCATGTTTTCCCAGGGCACTTCGGCGGGGGCCACGGCGGTTCCGCCCAGTTCGGCGGTGAGCGCCTCGGCGCGCGCCAGGGTGCGGTTCACGACCGTGACGGCCCATCCGTCGCGCTGCAGGGCCCACACGGCGGCGCGGGCGGCCCCCCCGGCGCCCAGCACGGCTGCCTGCCCGCGGTCCGGTCCGGTCAGGGGGGCCAGGGCGTCCAGCAGGCCCGGGGCGTCCGTGTTCTCGCCGATCAGGTCTTCCCCTCGGCGGATCACGGTGTTCACCGCGCCAATGGCCCGGGCAGCGGGCGTCAGGCCGTCCATCAGGGCCAGGGCCGCTTCCTTGTGGGGCAGGCTCAGGTTCGCCCCACAGGCGGGGGGCACGCGCAGGCCGCGCAGCGCCGCGGGCAGGTCCTCCGGCGGGACCCGACGGGCCTCGTACTCGCCCGGCAGCCCGGCGTGCAGGAAGGCGGCGCGGTGCATCACCGGCGACAGGGAGTGCGCGGCGGGGTCCGCGAACAGGTACGCCTGCAGGGGCCCCGTCGCAGGCCGGTGCGGGCCGGTCGTCATCACGTGTCCAGTGTACGGGGGGTGGGCGCGGCCTCCAAGCGGCGCCTGGACGGGGCCTGCTCTATGAACGAGGCGGAAAGGTCTCTCATGTCCCCCGGCCCGGGCGCGCGTGGCCGCTGTCCTGGCGCGGCGCGCGGCCCGGGACCGCCCCCCTGGCCGACTCCTTAGAATGTGCAGCGGACCACGCCCCCCTCGGGCGCGGCCCACGACAATACCTCCCTCTGGCCCCGCTTTCCCCGCCTCCTTTCCCGCCCGGCCCGGCCGGCGCGACTTCCAGGAGTTCACTTGACAGATCCCACCCAGACGGACCCGCAGCAGACGCCCTCCACCCCCGCGGACGCGGCCCCGGCCCCCGCGGCGCCCCAGGCGACCGCGACCATCACGCTGGAGCACCAGCGCGAGGCGTACGCGCTACTCGGCCCGCAGGACGCGAACCTGCGGCGCATGCGGGAACTCACGAAAGCGAAACTGATCGCGCGCGGCGAGACGATCTCCGTCAGCGGCGACGCGGCCGAGGTGACCCGCGCCGAGCGGATGGTCCGGGACGCGCTGGACGTGGTGCGCTCCGGAGGGGAACTCACCCCGGACAGCCTGCTGCGCAGCGCCCGGCTCTCCGACGAGGGCCGCTCGCTGGCCGCGGAAACGCAGGTCACCGGCCTGAGCCTGCCACGCGGCCTGAAACCCAAGACGCCCGGCCAGAAGGAGTACCTGGAGAAGGTCGAGAAGAGCGACATCACCTTCGGCGTGGGGCCGGCCGGGACCGGGAAGACCTACCTCGCGGTGGCAATGGCCGTGCAGGCCCTGAAAAACCGCAAGGTGAAGCGTATCATCCTGACCCGTCCGGCGGTGGAGGCCGGGGAGAAACTGGGCTTCCTGCCCGGGGACCTGCAGGCGAAGATCGACCCGTACCTGCGCCCGCTGTACGACGCGCTGCAGGACATGCTGGACCAGGAGAAGTTCGAGTCGTACCTGACGAGCGGCGTGATCGAGATCGCCCCGCTGGCGTTCATGCGCGGCCGCACGCTGAACGACGCGTTCATCATCCTGGACGAGGCGCAGAACACCACGGGCGAACAGATGAAGATGTTCCTGACCCGCATGGGGTACTCCAGCAAGGTCGTGGTCACCGGGGACGTCACGCAGATCGACCTGCCGCGGCACATCACCAGTGGCCTGGCGATCAGCAAACGCGTGCTGGGCAACATCGAGGGCATCGCCTGGCACGAGTTCACGGACGTGGACGTGGTTCGTCACCCGCTGGTGGGCCGGATCATCAAGGCGTACGAGGCGGCCGAGGACGCCGAGGAGGACCGCCGCGCGGCCCGGCGCGGCGAGTTCGCCAGCATTCCCGAGGACGACCGGGACCGGTAAACGGTTTCTGGGGTGGGGGCGGCCGGGATTTCCGGCCGTCCCTTTCCTTTGGCATCTGCGATACTCGGCGGCGTGATTGATCTGGTGGTCCGCAAGACCCCGCCGGCGGGATTGCGTCCGGCCCTGCGCGCCAGCCTGGGAGCGGTGCAGGCGCATTTCGGCGTGGAGGACCGGGAGCTGACGGTGGTGCTCGTCGGGGACCGCACCATCCGGGCGCTCAAACTGGAGCACTGGGGCGAGGACGCCGCGACCGACGTGCTGAGTTTCCCCACCTGGGAACCCGGGGACCCGTTCATGCCGCCGCACCTGGGGGACATCATCATCAGCCTGGACACGGCGGCGCGTCAGGCGCAGGCGCGCGGGCACAGCCTGACGCGGGAGGTGGCGCTGCTCGCCAGCCACGGCCTGACGCACCTGATCGGGCACGACCACCCGCACGCCGAGGGCCTGGGCTTCGAGGAGGGCGCCACCGGCGAGGAATGGCGCGTGTTCCACGAGGCGTGGGACGTGGCCCGCGCGGCGCTGCCTGACGGGGCGTAGGTGCGGTCGGACGGGTCCGCGCTGAACCTGCGCCGCTGGTGGCGCTCGGCGGGCTTCGCGTGGGCGGGGCTGGCGTTCGCGTTCCGCACGCAGGCGAACTTCCGGATCGAGCTGGTCTGCGCAGCGCTGGCTGTTCTGGCCGCGCTGTGGCTGAACGTGCCGGGCGCGCCGGTGCTGCTGGCCTGCGCGCTGGTGCTGGCGCTGGAACTGATGAACACGGCCGTGGAGGCGGTGGTGGACCTGGTGAGCCCGGACGTGCACCCACTGGCGAAGGTCGCGAAGGACGCCTCGGCGGCGGCGGTACTGCTGGCCTGCCTGGGGGCGCTGCTGGTGGCCGGCGTGACGCTGCTGCCGGCGCTGCTGGCGCGGCTGGGCCTGTAACGGGGCGCCAGGGGGCATGGAGGAACGCTGAACTGCCGGGCCTCGCATTCCGGGGGCTGATCTGAGAGGATCGCGGCGTGACCGAGCCCGACCCCGTCTCCCCCGCCCCTGCGGCCCGCAGCGCGGACCCGGCCCGGCTGTCCATCCGGGGCCGGCGGCCGCGGGACCTGCCGGCCCTGCGCCGCTGGCTGACCGACCCGGCCGCCGAATGGCGGCAGTGGGACGCGCCGTACTACCACGCCGAGGCGACCACCGAGATGCTGGAACGCTACGTGGACACGCTGGCCGCCTCCCCGCCGGACCCGCACCAGCGCGTGCTGGACCTGGACGGGAGCTGCATCGGCATGGTGAACCGCGCCGAGGAGGACCCCCGGGGCGGCGGGTGGTGGGACCTGGGCATCCTGATCTACGACCCGGCCCTGTGGGGCAAGGGGCTGGGCTCCCGGGCGCTGCACCTGTGGGTGCAGGCGACGCTGGACGAGACGGACGCGCACGTCCTGACCTTCACCACCTGGGGCGGCAACGAGCGGATGATCCGCGCCGCGCGGCGCCTGGGGTTCCGGGAGGCGGGCCGGGTCCGGGAGGCGCGGGTGGTGCGGGGGGCGCGGCACGACAGCGTGCGCCTGGACCTGCTGCGCCGCGAGTGGGTGGGCGGGCCGTGACCCGCAAGACCCGCCCGACCGGGGAGAAGCCGGTGAACCCGCCGGGGTTCCTGGCGACGCAGGACCTGAAGGACCGGGGGTGGACGCCGGCGCTGATCGCGCGCTTCCTGGGCGAGCACGACCAGACCCGGCCGAACGGTCTGCGGATGGGCCGCCGGCGGCTGCCGCCCGTGAAGCTGTACGAGGAAGCGCGGGTGCTGGACGTGGAGCGGGACGACACGTTCCTGGCCGCGCAGGCGAAGGCGGCGGACGCGCGTGAGCGGGCCGAGGCGCGCCGGGCCGCGCGGGCCGAGGCGAGGCGGGCGCTGCTGGAAACGGCGGCGCGGTTGTACGTGCCGGTGATTCACCCGGAGCCGCTGCGCAGGGGAGCGGTGCGCAAGGCCCGGGAGCCGTACCTGCCGGGCCTGGAGCGCGCCCTGAACGATCTGGAGGCCTCGCTGGAGCGCGTGACGGAGAAGGAGGCGCAGACGCTGGCCGGGCTGCTGCGCGCGCAGCTGGACCGGGCGCTGGCGGCCGTGTACGACTGGTACCCGGACCCGGACGCCGGGCCTGATGAGGAGGCGCCCCGCCCGAAGGGGAAGGCGAAAGCCAGCGACTGGCGCGACTGGGACTGGGACTGAGCCCCATGGAAAACGGCCCGCCTGTTTCCGGGCGGGCCGCTGGTCTGAGCTTACTTCAGCAGGTCGTGCGCTTTTTTCAGGATGGCGTCGGTGGCCAGGTCCACGATCGCCACGCCCTGCACGTCGCTGCGGGGCACCTTCCGCGCCTCGGCGGTGTACGTGAACTTGCCGTCCTTGTCGGCGGTGACGGTCACGTCCTTGCCGTCCACCTTGAAGGTGATCTTCTGCCCGGGCTGCGCGCCGCCGCCCAGGAAGTTGAACGGGGTGGGGTAACGGGTGTCCTTCACGACCACGTCCGGCGTGACGCCCTTCTTGTGGATCTCGCGGCCCTTGGGCGTGAGCCAGGCGCTGTTCACGATGGCGACCTTCCCGCCGTTGGGCAGGGACAGGGGAATCTGGGCGACGCCCTTGCCGAAGGTCTGCTCGCCGATGATCTTCGCGCGGGCGTTGTCCTGCAGGGCCCCGGCGACGATCTCGCTCGCGCTGGCGCTGTTCTTGTTCACCAGCAGCACCAGCTCGCCGGTGTAGTCGCTGGTCTCGTTGCGAGCGCTGCCGTACACGCGGGCCTGGCCGTTGCGTTCGCGCAGGCTCACGATGGGGCCGCTTTTCAGGAAGTCGTCGGCGATGTCCACGCCGGCGTCGAGCAGGCCGCCGCCGTTGTCGCGCAGGTCCACGATCAGCTTGGTGACCTTCTTGTCCTTCATGCTCTTGATGGCCGCGCGGAACTGGTCGGCGGCCTTCTCGTTGTAGAAGGTGTTCAGGGAGATGTAGCCCACGTTGCCGGGCAGCACGGTGGTCTCCACCGGGACCAGGGTGACGGTGCGGCGGTCCATCTTCACGGTAAAGGGCTTGCCGCTGCGGGCGAAGGTCACGGTGACGGGCGTGCCGACCTTCCCGCGGATCTGGCTGACGACCTCGTCGAGTTTGGCGGTCAGGACGTCCTTGTCGCCGATCTTCACGATGATGTCGCCGATCTGCACGCCGGCGTCGATGGCGGCGCCGGTCTTCAGGACGTTATCCACCTTGGCGCCGGTGCCGTCGGCGTTGGCGGGCGTGAGGGTCACGCCGATCCCGCCGAACTCCCCGGCGAGGTTCTGGGCGTCCATGGCGCTGCTGACGGGTTCGCTGTAGTAGGTGAATTCGTCGTTCAGGCTGCCGAGCGCGCCCTGGATGGCGCCCTGCATGACCTTGTCCTGATCCACGGGGAACAGGTAGTACTGGTTCAGGGCGGCCAGCGTGCTCAGGAACGCCTGGCCGCTCTTGGTCTTGCCGAGGTCGCTGGCGGAGTACCCGCCGAGCTGGGCGTAGGACAGCGCGGCCGTGCCGGCGAGGGCCACGGTCACGAGCGTGAGGCGGGATCGGTTCACCGGGGCATGATACGGGCCGGCGGTGAGGGACCGTGAGGTGCGGAGCACGATCGCCAGGCGGCCCATCACCGGCAGCGGGAGAACTTGGGCTATCGTGTCCGCCAGGCATGAGTGTGTTAATGGACGTTTGCGCCCGGACCCGTGACGGGGTGCGCGGTGATTGAATTCAGGAATGTCACGCTGGAGTACCCGGTCACCCGGACGCTGGCGCTGGACGACGTGTCCCTGCAGATCGGGAAGGGCGAATTCGCGTACCTGGTCGGCCACTCCGGCGCCGGGAAGAGCAGTTTCATGAACCTGGTCCTCAAGCGCGCCCTGCCCAGCCGCGGCGAGGTGCGCGTGGCCGGCGAGACGCTGGCCCGCTACCGGGGGGGCCGCACGGCGCTGCTGCGCCGGCGCATGGGCACGGTCTTTCAGGACAACCTGCTGCTCGATCACCTGAACGCGTACGACAACGTGGCCTTCGCGCTGCGGGTCACGGGCGTACCGCAGCGGGAGTGGCCGCAGCGGGTGTCCGGGGCGCTGCGCACGGTGGGTCTGGAGCACAAGAAGCAGGCCTTGCCGGTGCAGCTCTCGCAGGGCGAGCAGCAGCGCGTGGCGATCGCCCGGGCGATCGTGTCCGACCCGCCGCTGCTGCTGGCCGACGAGCCCACCGGGAACCTCGACCCGGACAATAGCCGTGAGGTGCTGAAGGTGCTGCAGAACGTGAACCTGCGCGGCACGACCGTGATCGTCGCCACCCACGCCAAGGACCTCGTGGAGACGTACCGGCACCGCACGCTGACGCTGCGCAAGGGCAAACTGGTGCGCGACGACCCGTACGGCGGGTACGCGCTGTGAGCTACCACCTGAGACAGGCGCTGCTGGCGATGCGCGGGAACCTCACCGCCACGCTGTCCACCCTGACCACCATGACCCTGACGCTGCTGATGCTGGGGTTCGTGCTGCTGCTCACCCTGAACGTGAACCGCACCCTGCAGCAGCTGGAATCGCAGGTGGAGGTCGCCGCGTTCCTCGACGACGGCGCCGACACCGCCGCGCTGCTCACGCAGGTCAAGGCGCTGGCCCAGGTGCGCGAGGTCACGCTGGTCGGCAAGGAACAGGTGCTGGAGGAGATGACGCAGGACTCGCCCTTCACCCGGGACGCGGCGGCGCTGGTCGGGAACCCCTTCCCGGACACGCTGCGCCTGCGGGTGGCGCGGGTGGAGGACTCCCGGACCGTGGCGGGCCTGGTGGAGAACATGAACGGCGTGCAGGACGTCGAGTACGGCGCCGCGTACGTGGACCCGACCGTGAAGACGCTCTCGGCGGTGCGGGCGGCCGGGTACGTGCTGGTGGGCCTGCTGCTGCTGGGCACGCTCTTCAACATCCTGAACGCGGTGCGGGTGGCGATGTACGCCCGCCGCAACGAGATCAGCGTGATGCGCCTGCTGGGCGCCACCTGGGGGTTCATCCGCATGCCGCACGTGCTGGAGGGCCTGATCGTGGGCCTCACGGCGGCGGCGCTGGCGCTGGCGCTGCTCACGCCCGCCTACCTGGCGATGGCGCGGCGCGTGCAGGAGCTCGCTCCCGTGTTCCCGGTGGTCACGGACCTGAACACCCTGGTGCCGCTGCTGGGCGGCGTGGCGCTGCTGGGCATCCTGGTGGGCCTGGTGGGCAGCCTGTTCGCGACCCGGCGGTACCTGCAGGAGCTGGAATGACCTCACGGGGCCGCGTCCGGGGCCTGTCCCCCCGCCGCCTGACGGTGGTGGCGCTCACGGCCCTGCTCACGGTGGGGTTCGCGCAGACCACCAGCGAGAAGCTGCAGCAGTTGCAGCGGGAACTGACCGAGCAGCGCCAGCAGAGCGCCGAGCAGGCCAGTCAGCTGCGGGCGCTGCGCGACCGGATCGCGAACCTCACCGAGCAGCAGCGCGCGACGCTGGACCGGCTGGACGCCCTGGCGCAGAACGTCGCGGCGCTGGAGAACGAGGTCGCCACCCTGACCGCCCGGACCGCGCTGGCCGAGCGGGCCCTGGCGGACGTGACCGCGCAGCGGGAGGTGACGGCCGCCCGCGTGAACCGCCTGCAGGAGGACGTGCGGCAGATCCTGAACACCCTGTACCGCGACCGCAGCGGGCAGTACCTGCAGCTGCTGTCGCAGTCGCGCAGCCTGTCGGACCTGCTGATCCGGCTGGAGTACAGCAACCGCGCCGGGGCGTACCACACGCGCGTGATCCTGGCCCTGAAAGAGGAGGTCGCGACCCTGGGCGAGCAGCAGGCCCAGCAGGCGCAGCGCGCGCGGGAACTCGCGGACGTGCGGCAGTCCCGGCAGGCGAAGCTGGAGGCGCTCAGGGCGCAGCGGGTGAGGCAGTCCGCGCTGCTGGCCGAACTGAGGCGCAGCGAGCAGGGCCAGCGGACCCTGGCCGCGCAGACGCAGGCGCAGCAGGTGCTCACCGCGCGCAGCATCGACACGCTGGTCAATCAGGTGGTCGCCGAACGCGCCCGCATCGAGGCCGAACGCCAGCGCCGCCTGGAGGAGGAACGCCGCCGCCGCGAGGAGGAAGCCCGCCGGCTGCGGGAAGCGCAGGAGCGCGCCCGGCGGGAGGCCGAGCGGCTGGCCCGGGAGCGCGAGGCGGCGGCTGCCAGTGCGCGGGCTGCGGCGACCCGGCGGGCGCAGGACGAGGCGGCGCGCCGGCGCACGGCCCAGCTGGAAGCCGAGCAGCGGGCCCTGCAGCAGCGGCAGGTGCAGGTGCAGCAGGAGCAGCAGCAGGCCGAGCAGGAGGCCGCGCCGGTCCCGGTGCAGAGCGGCCCGCTGCTGTTCCCCCTGCCGGGCGGCCGGGTGTCCGCGCCGTTCGGGTCGGGCGGGGTGCAGTGGTCCGTGTTGCAGGGCGCGCCGGAGTCTCAGGCGGTCTCGGCGCGCGAGGGGCTGGTCCTGACCGTGACGTACTACGCGGCGACCGGGTGGGTGGTGATCGTGGACCACGGCGGGTACGTGGCGACGTACCTGGGCCTGCGGGACCCGGTCGTGCAGGCCGGAAACCGTGTGGCGCAGGGGGCGCAGCTGGGCACCGTGGGCGGCAGTCCGGTGTTCGGACCGAACCACATGGCCTTTCAGTGGAACCGCGTGCAGGGCGCCTCGCGGCAGCCGGTCTCGCCCGGGTTCTGAGGGGGGCGCGGCCCTTGCCGGGCGGGCGGGGAGTCTGTTACTCTTTTGCGGTGCGCTTTCCGGTTGGCTGCTGACGGGCGCATGACCCCCGCGACCTAAGCGGGAGCTTTACCCTCAAGACCCACCCCAGAGGTTTTCCATCATGGTTAAGATTCGCCTGTCCCGTTTCGGTTCCGCCCACAACCCCCACTACCGCATCGTGGTCGCCGATGCCCGCCGTCCCCGTGACGGTGGCTACATCGAGAACCTGGGTCACTATGACCCCCGCAAGACCACCGAGAACTACCTGAAGGTGGACGTGGAGCGCGCCGCGCACTGGATCGCCCAGGGCGCCCAGCCCACCCAGACCGCCCGCCGTCTCCTCAAGAGCCAGGGCGTCAAGGTCGCCTGAGGCGGAACCCCGAAGCGCCGAGCGTGAAGCTCAGAGGCCCCCGATCAGGGGCCTCTTCTTGTTGGATGCCCGCCGACGTTCTGCGTCCAGGCCGCTGGATTCCCCCGCCCTCCCCCGCCTGAGCGGCGGGCGGATGCTCTAGACTGCGCGGGATGAAGAGTGATCCTGTGGACCTGACCCAGTTTCTGGCGCAGAGCGTGGTGGACCAGCCGTCGCTGGTGCGGGTGTCGCGCCGCGGCCCGACCGTGCTGGTCCGGGTCGGGGCGGGCGAGGAAGGCCGCCTGATCGGCCGCCAGGGCCGCGTGATTCAGGCCATCCGCACGCTGGTGCGCGCCGCCAGCGACCCCAGAGAGCGCGTGAACGTGGACCTGGACGCGCCCCGCAAGGCCTGAGTGGTGGGTCAGACGAAGTGACGGGCCCCGGCAACAAGGAAGCGGACCGCACGCGGATCGGGCACCTGCTCGGTCCGCACGGCGTGCAGGGCGGCGTGAAGCTGTTCGTGCTGGGCGACGCCGCACAGGTGCGGGCACTCAAGCGCGTGTACGTGGAGGGCCGCGGCTGGCTGCGCCTGACGCGCACCGAGGCGCTGGCGCCGGGCGTGGTGCTGCACCTGGCGGGCGTGAGCACCCGCGAGGGGGCCGAGGCCCTGCGTGGCCTGAACGTCTGGGCGGCGGACACGGAACTGCCCGCGCCGGAAGACGGCGTGTACTACTACCACGAACTGCGCGGCCTGGCGGTCACGGGCGCGGGCGGCGAGCCGCTGGGTGAGGTGGTGGACGTGGTGGACATGGGCCACCAGGACCTGCTGCTGGTGCGGCATGCGGGCGGCGAGGCGTACCTGCCGCTGCAGGCGCCGTACGTGGACATCCGCCTGAACGGCCGCAAACGCCCCCTGAGCGTGCGGCTGACCGACGAGGCCCCCGAGGGCCTGTTCGATGCGGACGAAGCGGAAGCCGGCAAGGAGGACCGTGACGGCGAGGGCTGACACCCGGGGCGGCCGGGCGTGCTGACCTTCTCGTTCCTGACCCTCTTCCCGGAACTGCTGGCCCCGTTCGCGTCCGAGGCGATCGTGGGCAAGGCGCGGGACCGCGGGCTGCTGGACGTGCAGCTGGTGAACATGCGGGATTTCGCGGAGAACCGGCACCTAAAGGTGGACGACACGCCGTACGGCGGCGGGGCGGGCATGGTGATCCGCGTGGACGTCGCGCAGCGGGCCCTGGCGAGCCTGCCCCCGGCGGACGAGGTGATTCTCTTCTCCCCGGCCGGTGAGCGCTTCGATCAGGCGATGGCCGAGGAGTTCGCCACGCGCTCGCACCTGGCGTTCCTGTGCGGGCGGTACGAGGGCTTCGACGCGCGGGTGGAGGGGCTGGTCACGCGCGAGGTGAGCATCGGGGATTACGTGATGATGGGCGGCGAGGCGGCCGCGGCGTGCGTGCTGGAGGCCGTGGCCCGGCTGGTGCCGGGCGTGCTGGGCGACGAGGACTCGCACCGCGCCGACAGTTTCAGCAGCGGCCTGCTGGACTACCCCGAATTCACCCGCCCGCCGGAATGGGCGGGCCACGCCGTGCCAGAGGTGCTCAAGGGCGGGAACCACGCCGCCATCGCCGCGTGGCGGCGCGCGCAGGCGCTGGAGCGCACCTTCCGCCGCCGCCCGGACCTGCTGGTCACGGCGCCGCTGACCCCGCAGGACACCGTCGTGCTTCAGGCGCTGGGGGCCACGGAAGCGCAGCTGAGGGCGTGGCAGGCACCCGCGCCCCCGGTGAAGAAGGTCCGGCGGAAGAAGACGCCGCGGCCGGAGTCCGGGCATGGTGATCTGTAGGCGTGGCGATGGTCTGACCGGCAGTGACGCAGGAGGATGCAGGGGCTGATGGACGCCCTGCCCGACCTTCCCCTGTTCCCCCTGCCGGACGTGGTGCTGTTCCCGGGCATCGCCCTGCCGATGTACGTGTTCGAGCCGCGCTACCGCGCCCTGCTGGCGCGGGTGGTGGCGTCCGGCGAACCGTTCGGGATCGTGCGGATCGCGGTGCCGCGCTCGGCGTCCGACCGGCCATTCCACGAGCGGGTGGCGCGCGTGGGCACGCTCGCGCACGTGCGTGAGGTGCGGCCCCACGGGGACGGTACGAGCAGCATCCGCGTGGTGGGCGGCGAGCGCTTCCTCATCGTGGAGTTCGACCTGACCCAGCCCTACCTGTCGGCCCGCGCGGCCCTGTCCCCGCTGCCGGCCGGCCCGGAGCGGGCGCCGGAGCTGGCGGGCGCGGTGCTGGCGAACCTGATGCGCCTGAACCCGCAGCAGCGCAGCGACCTCGACGGCCTGCGGGACGCCGATCCGCTGCTGGTGGCGAGCTACGCCGCGACGGTGCTGCCGCTGGACCCGGCCGACCGGGAGGCGCTGCTGGCCGCGCCGGACCTCGACGCGCGCCTCGAGGGCCTGCTGGTCCGCATGCCGGCGGAGGCGCGGCAGCTGAACTGACGCGCTGGGAATGCGCCGCGCCGGTTTACAGCACGTCGTCGGCGCTGCCGCGTTTGCGCAGGTTGTTCTGCGTCTTGCGCCAGCGCAGGGCCTTCACGATCAGCGGCGCCGCCGGGTTCAGGGTGAGGTCGTACGCGGGATACCAGACGCGCTGCTCGCTGAACTTGAGTTTCATCTTGAACACGCCGTAACTGTGCTTGCTCTCGTCGAGTTCGCGGGGAATGCCCCAGAAGTCGAACAGCTCGTACCCGCGCCGTTTGGCGTCCAGCATGGCGTTCCAGTAGAAGGCGTCCGGGGCCTTGGCGTCCTTGAGGGGCTGGCCGTCCTCGCCGACGCGGTCGTCGCGGACGCTGCCGCCGAACAGGTAGTACGTGCCCTTGCCCATGGCGATGAAGAACCCGCCGGCCAGCGCGCGGCCCTGGTAGCGTGACAGCACGATGTACGCCTCGCCGCCGTGCGCGTTGCCTTCCCGGAGCATGGTCTCGTAGTACTTCCGGGGGAAGGCCCCCAGTTTGGCGCGTTCGTTCGTGGCGGTGAAGATCTCCCAGAACGCGTCGAAGTCGTCGTCACGGCCGGCGACCACGCCCAGTTTCTCGGCGGTGCGCACGTTGCGGCGGGCCATGCTGCTCAGGTCCTTGAGCATCTGCTCCTCGCTGCGGCGCAGGTCCGCGACGATGGTGTGCTCCGGCTGCTCGGTGGCCGCGCGGGTGAACGGCCCGTACGCGGCCGGGATCACGGTGTGCTCGTCGTTCGCGTCGAGCGGCACGGGCGGCTCGATCTTCAGCAGGGCGTCGGTGGGCCGGGCGACCTTCCGCACGGCGTCTGCCACGGCCGGCAGCAGGTCCAGGTTCTCCAGGGCCGGGCCGCGCGGCGCGTACAGGGTGGTGAAGCCGGGCACCAGGCGTTTGCGGATCAGCTGCACGGCGCCCACCGTGCGGCTGCCGTCGCGGATCAGGTACCGCAGGGGCGTCTGCCCGAGTTCCCGGCGGGCCTCGCCGTACCCCCAGCCCTGCAGGGCACTGGTGATCGGCAGCTGCCGGACCACGTCGTCGTAGGCGTGGGGGTCGGTGGTGGGGTCCAGGGTGAGGCGCACGGGGCGGATTGTAGCAGCGCCCCCGCGCCCGGGACAGGAACGGGACGGGCGCGCACATGTGAGGAATGGCGGGCCACCACCACATTCCGGAGCCGCGGGCAGGCTACACTGCCGCGATGAAAAGACTGCTCCTGACCGCGGCCCTGCTGGGCGGCGTGGCCCTGGCCCAGACTGAGCCGCCCACCACGACCCCCGCCCAGCCTGCGCCCACCGCGCCTGCCGCGCCCGCGACCCCCGCGCCGGCCCCCACTCCTCCCGCGGCCGGCGCCGAGGCGGTCATCGTGGCGAAGGTCGGGAACGACTCCCTGACCCTGGCGCAGTACGAGGCGGCGCTGCGGCTGGCTGTGGCGAACGTCCTGAACGAGCAGGGCATGGAGTACAGCCCGGAGTACCTCAAGGAGTTCGCGGACGCCCGCGAGGGCTTCCTGAAGCAGTTCGCGCAGGAGTACGCGCTGTACACCCTGGCCCGCGGGTCCGTGCAGCCCGACGCCACGCAGGTGGATGCCCAGCTCACCCGCGCCCGCAGCGGCTTCGAGACGGATGCCGAGTTCAACGAGGCGCTCGCCGCGACCGGGTACCTCAGCAGCGCCGAGCTGCGCGCCGACCTGGAACGCCAGTACGTGGTGAACACCTACATCGAGAAGATCCGCGCCCGCTCCACCTTCGGGGACGCGGTCGTGGCCGGCTTCTACAACCTGAACAAGGCGCAGTTCACCGCGCCGAAATCCGCCTGCGCGCGCCACATCCTGGTCCGCACGGAAGCCGAGGCCAAGGCTCTGGCCGAGCAGGTCAAGGGCGGCGCGGACTTCGCGGCCCTCGCCAAGGACAAGAGCCAGGACCCCGGCAGCGCCGGGCAGGGCGGCGACCTGGGCTGCTTCGAGCCCGGGGACATGGTCGCCACCTTCGACAAGGCCAGCTTCAGCGGCCCGGTGAACGAGGCGCAGGTCGTGCAGTCCGAGTTCGGGTGGCACGTCCTGCTGGTCGGCAAGCGCAGCGAGGGCGGCCTGATGCCGCTCGCGGAGGCTGCGCCCTTGATCCGCGCCCGGCTGGCGCAGGACGCCGCGCAGAAGTACATCGACTCCCAGATCGCTCGCCTGAAGATCGAACTGTTCCCCGCGACCGTGAAGGCCACCGCCGCGAAATAAGGCGGCCGTGCACAGGAGGGAGGGCCGGCGGGCCCTCCCTCCCTGCCGTTGGCCTGTCTGTGCTTCCCCGGCGCCCGGCGCGGCAGGCGTCGTAGCGTGGGGCATGACGGACACCGCGAAGCCCTCCGAGCAGACCCCCACGCCCGCCCAGGGCACGGACCGCCGCCTGAACTGGAACTCGCATCAGGTGACGCAGGGCATTGAGCGCGCCCCGAACCGCGCGATGCTGCGCGCCGTGGGCTTCGGGGACGGCGACTTCGAGAAACCGGTGATCGGCGTGGCGCACGCGCAGAGCAACATCACGCCCTGCAACAACGGCCTGGGTGAACTTGCGGGGCACATTACGGACGCGCTGAAAGAAGGCGGCGGGATGCCGCAGGTGTACGGCACCATCACGGTGTCCGACGGGATCAGCATGGGCACCGAGGGCATGAAGTGCTCCCTGGTGAGCCGCGAGGTGATCGCCGACAGCATCGAGACGGTCAGCCGCGGGCAGTCGCACGACGGCGTGATCGTGGTGGGCGGCTGCGACAAGAACATGCCGGGCGCCATGATCGGCATCGCGCGCCTGAACATCCCCGCGGTGTTCGTGTACGGCGGGACGATCAAACCCGGGCATTACGGCGGGAAGGACCTGACGATCGTGAGCGTGTTCGAGGCGGTCGGTGCGTTCCAGGCCGGGAAGATCACCCGCGAGGAATTCGACGGCATCGAGCGGCACGCCTGTCCCGGGAACGGGGCGTGCGGCGGCATGTACACCGCGAACACCATGAGCAGCGCCTTCGAGGCGATGGGCATGAGCCTGCCGTACTCCAGCACCATGAGCGCCGTGGACGCCGAGAAGGCCACCTCCAGCGCCGACAGCGCCCGCGCGCTGCTGCACCTCGTTGAGCGCGACATCCGCCCCAAGGCCATCCTGACCCGCGAGGCCTTCGAGAACGCCATCACGGTGATCATGGCCGTGGGCGGCAGCACGAACGCCGTGCTGCACCTGCTCGCCATCGCCCACGCGCTGGACCTCGACCTGACCCTGGCGGACTTCGAACGCATCCGGGAACGCACCCCGGTGTTCTGCGACCTGAAACCCAGTGGGCAGTACGTCGCCACCGACCTGCACGAGGTCGGTGGCATTCCCCGCGTCATGAAGATGCTCCTGAAGGCCGGCCTGCTGCACGGCGACTGCCTGACCGTCACCGGTAAGACCGTCGCGGAGAACCTCGAAGGCGTGCCCGACGAACCGGACGCCGGGCAGGACGTCATCCGCCCGTTCGACCAGCCGATCTACACCCAGGGGCACCTCGCGATCCTGCGCGGGAACCTCGCGCCGCAGGGCAGCGTGGCGAAGATCAGCGGCCTGAAACAGATCAAGATCACCGGCCCCGCCCGCGTGTTCGACAGCGAGGAAGCCTGCATGGACGCCATCATGCACGACCGCATCCGCGCCGGGGACGTCGTCGTCATCCGCTACGAGGGCCCCAGGGGCGGGCCCGGCATGCGCGAGATGCTCTCCCCCACCAGCGCCATCATCGGCAAAGGCCTGGGGGACAGCGTGGGCCTGATCACCGACGGGCGCTTCAGCGGCGGCACCTTCGGCCTCGTCGTGGGCCACGTCGCCCCGGAGGCGTTCGTGGGCGGCCCCATCGCCCTGGTCGAGGAAGGCGACACCATCGAACTGAACGCCGAAACCCTGAACCTCACCCTGCACGTCCCGGACGAGGAACTCGAGCGCCGGCGCGCCGCGTGGCAGCCGCCCGCGCCGAACTACACCCGCGGCGTCCTTGCCAAGTACGCGAAACTCGTCCAGGGCGCGGACGTGGGCGCCTACACCGACTGACCGGCAACCATGGAGGCCGCCCCGTTTTCTCGGGGGCGGCCTCCTCTCCTGCGTGTCTTACTTGGTGGCGTTGAGGGTGTAGCTGCCGCTGCCGCTGTAGCTCTGCACGACCCAGCGGTAGATGCCGGCGGTCTGGTTGGTTTCGATGGTTTCGCTGGCGCCGGGGCTGTCGCTCTTGGCGACGGTGTACCAGCGGCCATCGGAGTACTTCTGCACGAGGTACAGGTCATAGTCCGCGCCGGAGGGGCCGGTCAGGGTGGCCTTCAGGGTGCCGCCGTACCAGTTGAAGCCGGCGCTGGGGTGCGTGGCGTACGCACCGGCGCTGAGCGTTCCGGTGTAGGTGACGCCGGTGACCGGGTCAGTGGGATCGGTGGGGTCCGTGGTGCCGCTGTTCGGGTAGATGGCGCGCAGGGTGGCGAGGTCACCGGTGCTGAGCTGGCTGCCGCGGCCCAGGTTGCTGGGGGTGCCCTGGTAAGGGCCGCCGGGGGTTTTGGCGTAGGCGTAGGGGGCGCCGTAGTTCATGATCGAGTCGTAGTCGTAGTTGCCGTAGGCGTAGCGGTTGCACAGGCGGCCGAAGTTGATGCTGTCGCTGCCGCTGACGGTGACGTAGCTGTCGCGGTCGCAGCGCTGGTGTTCGTGGTGCAGGCCGGCGGCGTGGCCCATCTCGTGGATGACGGTGCCGGTGTTGAAGCAGCCGACCGTGAGGGGCTGGGTGCCGCCGATCATGCCGACGTACGAGGACCCGCACACGCCCTGTCCGCTGGCGTTCACAAACTGGACCTTGTTGTAGGGGGTGGTGTTCCACTGCCATTTCACGGCGTCGCCCGCCTGCTGGTTCCAGAGGTTGATGGCGGTGTTCAGCACGCTGATCTGACTGGCGGTAAAGGCATTCGTGTTCCAGTAGTACGGGATGGTCTTGCCCCAGTTGGCGCGGCCGGCGGCGAACTCGGAGAGGCCCTGACCGTTGATGGTGCCGCCGCTGCGGGCGAGGCCGTCCACGATCTTGTGGGCGGCGTCCGAGTGGCCGAGGATCATGTCGCCGTCCACGACGACGTGACCGTCCACGTTGGCGTACAGCAGGGCCTTGCCGTTCGGGAGGATGACGCGGACCACGGCGTCCGTGCCGAGGCGGGTGCGGGTGGCGGCGTCCAGGGCCGTGAGGGGGGTGCTGCGCAGGTCCACGGTGAGGGTGGGCGTCTGCGTGGCGAGGTCGGCGGGGGCGTGAATGGAGGTGAAGGTGTCTGCGGGCGGTGTGGCGCTGTGCCCGGCGTCCGGGGCGCCGCAACTGGTGAGGATGAGGGCAAGGGTGAGGGCGCTGGGGATGATGGGTTGCCTGTTCATGAAAGCCTCCGGGTCCGGACAGTTGCCCCATGGGAAGGCCCGCCGGGTGGGCGGGCTGGGACTGAACTGTCAGGGGGCTTTCAATTTGCGGGAAGCCGAAGCGCCGTTCATGAGAGTGTCCGGCTCCCCCGACCGCGCGGGCTTCGGGGCCTCCAGAACAGGGAGGGGAGCGCGTTACCCGGCGTGCTCGGCGAACACGGCGCGGCTGATCACGAGTTGCTGGATCTCGCTGGTGCCTTCGTAGATCTCGGTGACCTTGGCGTCGCGGTACAGGCGCTCGACGGGGTACTCGCGGCTGTAGCCGTTCCCGCCGAAGATCTGGATGGCGTCGCGGGTGACGTCCACGGCGGCCTCGCTGGCGAGCAGTTTGGCGATGCTGGCTTCCTTCCCGAAGGGCTGGCCCTGGTCCTTGAGCCACGCGGCTTTCAGGGCGACGAGGCGGGCACTTTCGATGCGGGCGGCCATGCGGGCGATCTTGAAGGACACGCCCTCGAACTCGCGGAGTTTCCTGCCGAACTGCTCGCGTTCGTTGGCGTACTGGGTGGCGTGCTCGAAGGCGGCGCGGGCAATCCCGAGGGCCTGCATGGCGATGCCGATGCGCCCGGAGTCCAGGCTGGCCAGGGCGATGATCAGGCCCTGCCCTTCGGCGCCGACCATGTTCTCCTGGGGCACGCGGACGTCCTCGAAGGTGACGGTGGTGGTCTGGGAGGCGTGCAGGCCCATCTTCTCCTCGGGCTTCCCGAAGCTCAGGCCGGGGAGGCCGTTCTCGACGATGAAGCAGCTCACGCCCTTGGCGCCGCTGGCGCCGGTGCGGGCCATGACGAGGTACGTGTCGGCCTGTCCGCCGGAGGTGATCCAGGACTTGCTGCCGCTGAGGACCCAGTGGTCGCCGTCGCGTTCGGCTTTCAGGCGCAGGCTGGCGGCGTCGCTGCCGGCGCCCGCCTCGGTGAGGCAGAAGGCGCCGATGTGCGTGCCGGCGGCCAGGGGCCTCAGGTATTTCTCCCGCTGGGCGTCGGTGCCGTAGTTGAGGATCATCTGTTCGGGCAGGCCGTTCTGCACGCTGGTGATGACGGCCACGCTGGCGTCCGCGGCGGCGATCTCCTCCAGGCACAGGGCGTAGGTGACGCTGTCCAGGCCGGCGCCGCCCCACTCCTCGGGCACGGTGGCGCCCAGCAGGCCCATCTCGGCCAGGCCGCGCAGCTGCTCGCGGGGGTACTCGCCGCTGCGGTCGTACTCGGCGGCCTTGGGGGCGATCTCGGCGCGGCAGTAGTCGCGGACGTGCTGGAGAATCATGCGCTGGTCGCTGCTCAGCGCGAAGCTCATGCCGGTGTCGGGGCTGGTCATGCCCTCACTGTACGGCAGGCGGCCTAACGGGCGTTAGGTTCCGGATTCAGTCGGCGGGCGGCAGGGCGCCGCGAAGCGCTTCCTCGATGCCCCGGCCGCGCCAGCCGGTCTCCACGACCTGCACCTCCCCGCCCGCCCAGCGCAGGTGCGCGCCGATCACGCTGCCGCCGGCGATCGCCAGGGCCGCGCCGGTCAGGGCGTCCACGGGCGCGCCCGGGCACAGGCGGCGGGCGGCGGCAGTCAGGGCCGGAGCGAGCGGCAGCGGCGGCACGGTCACGCGCACGCGGGCGGGCAGCGGGGTGGAACTCATGCCGGGCAGTGTACCCACCCGGGACCGCGGGGCGTTGACCCGCCGCCCGCGGGGGGGCACACTCGGGGGCGATGCCTCGTGTCCGCCTGTTCCCCTGCCCGCTTCTCTCCGGCCGTGGGGGCGCCTGATGCGTTTCCTGGCCTGGCTGCTCGTGCTCGTGCTGGTCGCCCTGGGGGGCGTG
Source organism: Deinococcus ficus (assembly GCF_003444775.1). Classification (NCBI taxonomy): domain Bacteria; kingdom Thermotogati; phylum Deinococcota; class Deinococci; order Deinococcales; family Deinococcaceae; genus Deinococcus; species Deinococcus ficus. The sequence goes on from NZ_CP021081.1 coordinate 1,519,262, forward strand.
CTGGGCGCCCTGACGCTGGGGGTTTTCGCGTCACTGGTCTCCGACGCGCCCCTGTGGCTGCGGTCGCTGGGCAGCCTGGAGGCGACCATCAGCGGGTCGCTGGGCGCGCTGAGCATCACGGGCTTCCGCCGCGCCCTCATCCTGGCGGTCCTGACCTCCGCGGTGCTGGGACTGGCGGCGTACATCAAACCCCGCGCCTGACGGCCTTTCGGGGTGTGCTGCGGCCGGCCCGGCAGGTGAACGCGGGTTCAGGCGGGTCTCATGGGCCGTGGTACGATTGATGCGTTTTGACCGGAGGAATGCGTGGGAAGGTTTTCTGAAGATATCGGTATCGACCTGGGAACGGCCACGTTCCTGATTTACAGCAAGACCCGTGGACTGGTTCTTCAGGAACCCAGCGTGATCGCCATGGCCCGCGACAGCAAGCAGGTCAAGGCCGTGGGCGAGGAAGCCTACCGCATGATCGGCCGCACTCCGGGCGGGATCGTCGCGGTGCGGCCCATCAAGGACGGCGTGATCGCCGACGAGGGCCTGACCGAGAAGATGATCACCATGTTCCTGCAGAAGGTGCAGGGCAGCGCCGGGCGCCTCTTCGGGTTCAAGCCGCAGCTGATGGTGGGCGTGCCCAGCAACGTCAGCGACGTGGAAAAACGCGCCGTGCTGCGCGCCGCGCTGAACAGCAACGCCAAACGCGCCTTCCTGATCGAGGAACCGCTGGCCGCCGCGATCGGCGCGGGTCTGAAGATCGCCGAGCCGATCGGCAGCATGGTCGTGGACATCGGCGGGGGCAGCACCGACGTCGCCGTGATCTCCCTGGGCGGCATCGTGGTGAGTGAATCCATGCGCGTCGCCGGCAACGAGTTCGACGAGAGCATCATCCGCTACGTGCGCCGCAAGCACAACGTCCTGATCGGGGAGCGCACCGCCGAGGAGATCAAGGTCAAGGTCGGCGCCGCCATGCTGATCGACGACAGCGAGAACCTCACCGCCGAGGTGCGTGGCCGCGACCTCGTGAACGGCCTGCCCAAGACCATCACCCTGGACAGCCAGGACGTCGTGGAAGCCCTGTCCGAGCCGGTCACGAAGATCGTCGAGGGCGTCAAGCGCGTGCTGGAGATCACCCCGCCGGAACTCGTGAGCGACATCATCGACCGCGGCATCGTGATGACCGGCGGCGGCAGCCTGCTGCGCAACTTCGACGAACTGCTGCGCCAGACGACCGGCATTCCGGTGGCCGTCGCGGAGAACGCCGTGGAGGCCGTTGCGGTCGGGACCGGCATGGCGCTGGAGATGATCCCGGTGCTGGGCGACTCGCTGGTGTCCAGCGACAACTACCTGCGCCGCTGACCCTCACCGCACTTCCTCCCTGTTCGCTCGTGCTGAGCGTCTTCTGGCCGGGCCGCCCACGGGACCCGGCCTCACCTTTGCCCCCACCCCACAAGGAGGTTCACCCCATGGAACCACTGCTGATTCAGGACGTGCTCAAGACCCTCCCCCACCGCTTCCCGTTCGTGCTGGTGGACCGCGTGCTGAGCGTCCAGAACGGCGAGGTGCACGCCATCAAGAACGTGACGATCGGTGAGCCGTTCTTCACCGGGCACTTCCCGCAGGAACCCGTGATGCCCGGCGTGCTGATCACCGAGGCCCTGGCGCAGGCCAGCATGTTCTGCATGCACGGCGCCGAGGGCGGCCTGGAACCCGGTACGGTCGGGTACCTGGCGGGGATCGAGGGCGCGCGTTTCAAGCGCAAGGTGATTCCCGGGGACCAGCTGCACCTGCACGCGAAACTGGAGTTCCTGCGCCGCGGGCTGGGCAAGACCACCTGCCGCGCCGAGGTGGACGGGCAGGTCGCGGCCGAGATGAGCATCCTGTTCGCGATCGCCAAGGGCTGAGTGCGGCTTGTCGCGCCTCGCCCGGTACGTCACCGCTGAACTGATCCCGCCGCTGCTGGCGGGCACGCTGCTGTTCACCGCGATTCTCAGCTTCGGGTACTTCTTCGTGTCCAGCCAGTGGCTCTCGGGCGTGCCGGTGGGCCTGATCGCCCGCTGGATCGCCTACCAGCTGCCCGACACGCTGGTGAAGGTCTTCCCGATGGCGGTCGTGCTGATGACCGTGGTGGCGTTCGGGCGCATGAGCACCGAACGCGAACTGATCGCGGTGCAGTCCGGCGGCGTGAGCCTGGGCCGCGCGGCAAGACCCGTGGCGGTGGTGGCCGCGCTGGTCACCGCCCTGGCCCTGTGGCTGAGCCTGTGGGTGGCCCCGAAAGCGAACGTGGAAACCCGCGGCCTGTACTGGGACGCCCTGACCGGCGCGGGCCTGTCGCAGCTGGCCGGGAAGACCGTGGACCTGGGCGGGAACCTGACCCTGGCGATGAAGGGCTACGACCCGAAAACCCGGCAGATGCAGGGCGTGCGGGTGGAGAAGTGGACGCCGGACAACCACCGCCGGGGCACGATCATCCTGGCGGACAGCGGCACCTTCGAGGCGAGCCGCCTCACCCTGAAAGGCTACGGTGTGTACACCGTGAACTACGGCGCAGTGCCGGCCCTGGCGCGCGTGCCCGACACGGACCCGCTGGCGCTGCGCGCGGCCCTGAACGAGGTGTTCACCAGCGTGGTCGTGCCCGCACAGGCCAGCGACACCCTGAACGTGGACACCGGCCTGTCGCGCAAGGAGACCCTGGCAAAGTACGCCGACGCGATCGGCGCGGACGCCGAGGGCTGGCCGCAGCTCATCACCAAACTCACCGCGCCGGGCGTCCCGGCGGCCGAGCGGCAGGAGGCGCGCGTGAACCTGAACCGCAAGCTGGCCCTGCCGTTCGCGAACCTCGTGCTGGCCCTCGCGGCCCTGCCGTTCGCCCTGCGGTTCGGCCGGACGCTGGGCGTGAGCCTGGGCATCGCCCTGCTGATCGCGGTGGCGTACTACCTGCTGTTCTTCGTGGGCCTCACGCTGGCCTCGCAGCTGCCCGGCCTGCCGGAACTGGGCGTGTGGCTGGCGAACCTCGTGTTCGCGGTGTCGGGCCTGTGGCTGCTGAGGCGCACGTGACCGAGGTCGCCAGCCCCGAGCACGAGGAACACGATCACGCCGCGGCGGTCGCGCTGCGCACCCTGTTCGTGTCCGCGTCCATCGGCTCCGGGCACCATCAGGCGCAGCTGGCCGTGCAGCACGCCCTGGAAGGCCGCGGCGTGTGCCTCCAGGCGCGGGAAGGGGACGCGGTCGCGTACCTGAAACCCAGCGAGCGGTGGTGGACGGTGGACCTGTACGCCTTCGAGCTGCGGTACGCGCCGTGGCTGTACGCGTGGTTCTACCGCCGCACCGACCATGACCGGCCGTTCAGCCTGATCGGCTGGCTGTGCAGCTGGGTGGGCCGCGCCGGCCTGGAGCGCGACATCGCCGCGGCCGGGCCGGACCTGGTGGTGTCGAGCTACTGGTCGTCGGTGCCGCTGGCCGACACGGTCCGGCGCCGGCGCGGGCGGCCGTTCGTGAACGCGCTGATCGTCACGGACTACCGCGCGCACCGGCACTGGATTCGCCCGGAGGCGGAGGTGATCATGGTCGCCACCGAGGAAACAGCCGCGCAGATGGTCGCGCGCGGCGCCGACCCTGAGCGCGTGGTGGTCACCGGCATTCCCATCTCGCCGCGGTTCCGGGCGCTGATCGGCGCGGACCGCGCGGAGCTGCGCGCGCGGCACGGCCTGCGGGCCGACCAGCCGGTGCTGCTCATCTCCGGCGGCGGCACCGGCGTGTACCGCGCCCTGAACGAACTGCTGGACGCCCTGGGCAACCTGGGCCGGCCGGTGCAGGTGCTGCTGCCCGCCACGCCGCAGGACACTGGCGTGGAGGTGCGGGGCGGCGCCACCATTCACCACCTGGGCTACACCACCGCCTTCCCGGAGCTGATGGCCGCGTCGGACCTGGTGGTCGGGAAGGCCGGGGGCCTCACGGTGGCGGAGGCGACCGCGCTGGGCGTGCCCATGGTGGTGTACGGCCCGATTCCCGGGCAGGAGGAGCACAACGCGGACTTCCTGGAACGGCACGGCGCGGCCGTGTGGGTGCGGCGCCGCGGGGACCTGCGCGCCGGGGTGCTGAGGGCCCTGGACCCGGACGAGCACGCCCGCCTGAGCGCGAGTGCCCGCGCGGTGGGCGTGCCGGACGCGGCCGAGCGGGTGGCGACGGCCCTGCTGGCCCGCATGGACCGGGCGTGACGGGCCCCGCGCGCCGGTGGCTGGGCGCCCTGGCGCTGGGCGTGCTGGGCACGGTGCTCGTGCCGGCAGCGCTGGTGCAGGGCCTGAACCTGGGTCTGATCCGCGAGGGCCGCCGCGCGAAACGCGAGGTGGCCCTCACCTTCGACGACGGCCCGGACCCGGAGACGACCCCGCAGGTGCTGGACGCCCTGAAGGCGGCGGGCGGCCGGGCGACCTTCTTCCTGCTGGCCGACCGGGCCGAGGCTCACCCGGCCCTCGTGGGGCGGATGCGGGCAGAGGGGCACGAGATCGGCGCGCACGCGGTGCGGCACGTCCACGGCTGGCGGCGCGCCCCGCTGGACGCGCTGCGGGACCCGGGCGAGGCGGCCGGCCGGATCGCGGCGGTGGCCGGAGTTCCCGTGCGGCTGCACCGGCCTCCGCACGGGGCGTACACGCTGTTCACGGTGTGGGGCCAGCGCCGGGCGGGCCTGCAGGGTGTGCACTGGAGCCTGGAAGGCCAGGACTGGCAGGCGGGCCGGACGCCGGCCCAGGTGCGGGCGCGGCTGGAGCGGCGGATCGTGCCGGGCGCCGTGGTGGTGCTGCATGACGCCGGGCCCGGAGGGCGCACCACGGCCGCGCTGCTCACGGAGCTGCTGGCACACCTGAAGGCTCGCGGGTACACGGTGAACCCCGTGAGCGACCTGGACGGCGCCACGCCGGTGGGCCGCGCCGCGCTGAAACGCCGGATGATCCTGGCGCTGGACGCCGCGTACGACCGCGTGGAGCACGTGCGCATGGTGGGAGACCGCGCGGACAACCTGTTCCGCGTGAACCGCGTGGCCTTCCCGCACGCGGGCCTGGCCTGGCCGGACGGCACGCCGATTCCGGCGGGCACGCCCGCGCTGGAGTTTCACGTGAACAACCCTCAGCTCGTGGACCTGGGACCGCGCGCGGCGGTGCGGGCCGCGCCGGCGGACTTCCAGGAGCTGGCGCGGGAACTGCTGGACCGCCCGGAGTACCGGGAGGCGCAGCTGGTCTTCTGCGTGAGTTCGCTCGGGCCGCTGCTCTCGCTGGTGGGCTTCACGAACGTGCCTCTGCCGCCGGGCACAGGCCGGCGGCTGCGGGGGTGGGCGAACGTGCTGCGCCGCGCGTACGGCAGCGCCCCGGACGCGCCGGCGCCGGTGCTGAGCGTCCTGTCGCGGGAGGCCTTCCTGCGGCGGTACGGGCCACGCGCGGGGTAGGCTGGGGCGCGTGGATTACGACGAGTTCGCCGAGCTGTACGACGACCAGTACGACGTGTACCGTGACGACCTGCACTTCTACGGCAAGGTGACCGAGCGCCAGGGCCGGGTGCTGGAGGTCGGGGCGGGCACCGGGCGGGTCACGGCGTTCCTGGCGCGGCGGGGCGTGGACGTGGTGGGCCTGGAGCCCAGCGCCCGGATGATCGAGCGCGGGCAGGCTCGCGCGGCGCGGGAGGGCCTGAACCTGACCTTTGTACAGGGGGACGTGAAGACCGCGCAGCTGCACGAGCGTTTCGGCATGGTGATCGCGCCCTTCAACTCGCTGATGCACCTGTACACGCCGAACGAGCAGCTGCAGGCGCTGGAGAACCTGCGGGCGCACCTGCAGCCGGGCGGGCGGTTCGTGTTCGACCTGTACGTGCCCCGGTTTGGGAAGATGAACACGGTGCGGCACGAGGGCGAGACCTTTCACGCGCCGGACGGCGGCCGCACGGACGTCTTCCTGGTGCAGCGGCACGACCGGGTGCGGCAGCACATCACCACCGAGTACCACGTGGACACCACCCACCCGGACGGCGCGCTCACCCGGCGGCACTTCACACTGACGCAGCGGTACTACACGCGCTTCGAGGTGGAGTGGCTGCTGCGCTTCGCAGGATTCGAGTCGCCGCGGGTGACCGGCAGCTTCCAGGGCGGGCCGCTCCAGAAGGGCAGCGACGTGATGGTGTTCGACACCCGAGCGCTGTAAGCACGGGCGGGCCGCCTTCCCACACCGGGAAAGGCGGCCTGATTGCGTGAAGTCCGGGGTTACTGGTCGAGGATCGCGGCTAGGTCCTTCTCGGTGATGGTGCGTTCCTGCGCGCCGAAGGTGGTCACCGACAGCGCCCCGGCGGCGTTGGCGGCGTGCGCGGCGTGCTTCAGGTCGCTGCCGGTCAGGATGGCGTGCGCGAACGCGGCGGCGAAGGTGTCGCCGGCGCCGGTGGTATCCACCACGCTCTCGTCGGGGCTGATGGCGTCCACGAGTTCAGTGTCGGTGGGCGTCCAGACGATGCTGCCCATCTTCCCAACCTTCACGATCACGTTCTGCGCGCCGGCCTGCCCGAGATGGTGCAGGGCGGCGCTGATGCTGTCCGTGCCGGTCAGGGCCTGCAGTTCCCGCTGGTTGAGCAGCAGGTACTCGGCGGGCAGGATGCTGTCCAGCAGACCGGTGCCGGCGCGGTTCACGGCGCCCGTGCCCAGGTCCACGAAGATCGGCACGCGTTTTTTCGCCTCGCGGGCGTACTTCATGGCGGCCAGGGCGTAGTCCCGCTGGGGGCTTTCGATCAGGCTGTAGGCGCTGACGATCAGGGCGTCGCTGCCCTCCACGTCCTTCTTCTTGAGTTTGGCGGGGTCGAGCTGGCGGTTGGCGGCGCCGTCGCCGATCATGGCGCGCTCGCCGCGTTCGGTCTGCATGACGGTGATGGTGCTGGTCAGCAGATCCGGGTCGCGCTGAATGGCGCTCTCGCTCACGCCGGATTCCCGGACGTAGCTCAGGGCGTACTCGGCGAACGGGTCGGCGCCGACGCGGGCGGCCAGGGTGACGGTGTGGCCCAGCCGGGCCAGGGTGACGCTGATGGTGCCGCCGGCGCCGCCGGGCTCCATGCTGGAGCGCTGGGGGCTGACCTCCTGACCGGGGCGGGGCAGCTGCTGAAGGTGGTAGAGGTGGTCGACGGTGACGTCGCCGATGACATAGAACTTCACGTCTGGGTTCCTCCGGGCCCGCGCGGGGCGGCCCTGTGCGTCCGGCCTCTCCCGGCGGTGGTGCGGCCGGCGGCGGACGGGAAATGGTGGTGTGGACGGGTGAGACCCGGGGTTACCGTACCACGCCCAGTTCCAGGGCAACGTGACGCATCTGGTCCAGCGGCACGTCCTCCGCCCGGACATCTTGCCTGAGGCCCGCGGCATGCAGCGCGGCGTCGATGGCCTCGCCCGCGTGGCCGGCCATGCGGAGGTTGTTGCGCATGGTCTTGCGGCGGTGGTGCAGGGCGGCCTCCACGAACTTCAGGTAGGCCGCTTCCGGCGCGGGGCGGCTGCGGTCGAAGTCCAGGCGGATGACGCTGCTGGTCACGTCCGGAGCGGGCAGGAACGCACCCTTGGGCACGTCGCGGACGTGCTTCACGCGGCCGTGCAGGGCGGCCAGGGCGCTCAGGAAGCCGTAGGCGTCCTCGCCGGGCTGCGCGGCGAGGCGCTGCCCGACCTCCTTCTGCACCAGGACGGTGGCGGACAGGATGCCGGGGGCGTGCATGAAGCGGGAGAGCAGCACGCCCGTGATGTAGTATGGCAGGTTCGCGATCACGCGCGTGCCGTCCGGCAGGGACGCGTAGTCGAAGTCCAGCGCGTCACCCCAGACCACCTTCACGTCCGTGCCGGCCAGCGTCTCGGCCAGGACGGGCTTGAGCCGCTCGTCCTTTTCCATGGCGGTGACCTGCGCGCCCCGGCTGGCGATCTCGCGGGTGAGCACGCCCAGGCCCGGGCCGACCTCCAGCACCGGCACGCCCGGCGCCGCGCCGCCCGCCTCGGCGATGGCGCGCAGGATGTTCCCGTCGATCAGGAAGTTCTGGCCCAGGCTCTTGGTGGGCCGCAGGCCGTGACGGGTCAGGAGTTCCTTCACGCGGGCCGGGGAGTACAGCGGCGCGGCGGAACCGGGGTCCGGGGTGGGGTGGGTGGAGTCGGGCAGGGTCAAGGGAGCTCCGGGGCAGGGGGGCGCGGCGGGTTCGGGGCGGGGTCGGAGGGCGCGACGGGGCGCGGCGTTCCGGGCGCGTCAGTATACTCTCCGGCATGACTGATTCCCTCACCCCGGCCCCGCCGACGCCGGGGGAATCGCCCGCCGGAGAGCCGGCGCGGCCCCTCCTGACCGAACTGATCCAGGCCCGCGAGTGGCGCCGGGCGCTGGCCGTAACGCGCGTGAGCGGTATGCACCCGCTGGTGCAGGACGTGTTCGAGCAGCTGCAACTCATGCAAGACGGCGTGCGGTCCCGCCGGTACCTGCTGTCCCGCAAGGCCCTCGCTGCGTACGAGGAGAGCCTGGACGCGATTGCCGGCACGGACGCGCCCCTCTCCACGGAGGAACTGGAGGCGCTGTCCACCCTGCGCCTGGACTGGCGGCCGGACGGCGTGCGGGAGGCGCTGGGCAGCCTGGACGCCGCGCAGAAGGCGTGGTCGCTGGAGTCGCTGGCGCTGGCCCTGGCACACCCGCTCACGCGGGCGGAGGCGCTGAACATCCAGGGCGTGCAGGCCGTGCGCGAGCACCGTGAGGCGGACGGGCAGGCCCTGTTCGAGGAGGCGCTGGTCGCCGACCCCGGGCACTACCGCGCGGTGTCGAACCTGGGCAACATCGAGATGGAGGCCGGCCGGTACGCGGAGGCCGAGGCGCTGTACCGCAAGGTGATCGCCCTGAACCCGGAATTCGACACCGGGCACCACAACCTGGGGGTGGCGCTGCGCCGCCAGGGGCAGGTGCGGGCGGGTGTGAAGTCCATCCGCCGGGCGCAGCAGCTGGGCATGCGTCAGGCCCGCGCCGACAGCCGCCTGGAGGTGGAGGAGCAGCTGCGGCAGAACCCGCGCCTGCGCCTGATCCGCTGGGCGCTGCTGATCGGGGTGGTGCTGGTGTTCGCGCTGACGATGCTGCTGGGCCGCTGAGATGCCCGCCGACCTGCCGGCCCTGGACACCCTGCTGCTGAGGTCCGGCTCGGAGGCGGTGCTGCTCCCGGACGGCGCGGGGCGCGTGGACGCCCGACTGGACCGCGCGGGCCTGCTGGACCTGACCATGGAGGAGGCCGGGCGGGCGGTGGCCACTGCGGCGCAGCGGCTCGCGCCGTCCGGACGGGTGGTGCTGCTGGCAGGTGGTGGCGCGAACGGCGGGGATGCCCTGGTGGCCGCGCGGCACCTGAGCGTGGCCGGACGGGACGTGCAGGTGCTGGCCGCGCCGGCCACGCACCCACTCACGCGGCTGAACCGCCGGCGGCTGAAGGCGGTGGGCGTGAGCCCGCAGGTTCTTTCCCCGGCGCGCCTGCGGGCGGGGGCGCGGGGCGCGGCCCTGCTGGTGGACGGGCTGCTCGGCACCGGGTTTCGCGCGCCGCTGCGGCCGTCCATGGAGGCGCTGATCGCCGAGGTGAATGCCGCCCGGGCGCAGGGGGCACCGGTGCTCGCCATCGACGTGCCCAGTGGCCTGGAGGCCGGGCCGGCCCGCGCGGCGGGCCCGGCGGTGCAGGCGGACGCGACCGTCACGCTGATGGGCTGGAAGCCCGCGCTGCTGTTCGGTGAGGCGGCCACGCGGGCCGGAGCGGTGGACCTGACCCCCCTCAGCGTGCCGCGCGCCTGGGTGGCGCCGGAAGCCGTGGCGGCCCGCCTGCCGGACGCCCTGATCGGGTTCTGGCTGCCGGAACGCCCCGCGGACGCCCACAAGGGCACCGCCGGACGGGTCTGGGTGCTGGGTGGCCATCCGGGTACGGCCGGCGCACCGGTGCTGGCGGGCGTAGGGGCCCTGCGGACCGGCGCGGGGCTGGTCACGCTGCACTCGCTGGCCGAGCTGCCGCTGCTGCACCCGGAGCTGATGGTCCGCCGGCACCCTTCCTGGCCGGAGGCCCTGCCGGCTCTGGCTGCCTCGGGCCTGCCGGACGCGCTGGCAGTGGGCATGGGGCTGGGGCCGGAGGCAGCCGAGGTCGCGCGGGCGGTGCTGGCCTGGAAGGTCCCCACGGTGCTGGATGCCGACGCCCTGCAACCGGACCTGGCGGGGGCCGGGCACGACCGGTGCGTGTGGACCCCCCACCCCGGGGAGGCGGCGCGCCTGCTGGACGTGCCGACCGCTCAGGTTACGGGTGATCCTCTGGTCTCGGCGCGGGCGTTGCAGGCGCAGATGGGGGGCGTGGTGGTGCTCAAGGGCGGTCCGAGCGTCGTCGCGTGGTCGGGCGGGCTGGTCGTGGCGCGCGGCGGGCACCCGGGCATGGCGACGGCCGGCATGGGGGACACGCTGGCGGGGGTGATCGCGGCCCTGCTGGGTCAGGGCCTGGACGCCGCGCGCGCGGCCCTCTGCGCGGTCCGGCTGCACGCCCGCGCCGGAGAGCGCGCCGCGGCCAGGCACCATTACGGCCTCGTGGCGGGGGACGTCGCGGAGGAGCTCGGGGGGGCGTGGCTGGACCTGCGGGCAACCGGAAGGTAGGCCGGGGCACGGCCCGCCGGGCGCTGTCCCGGGGCGCTGTGGCCGCGCTGGGTGCGGCGTGTTAGGCTGGCGGGACATGCAGGGTCTCTTGAGTGATCTGCCTCTCCTGGGCGTGCTGGAACTCATTCACGCCACCCGCCAGACGGGCGTTCTGGACGTTCAGGCGCGGGTGCCCTTCACCGTGGCGTTCCTGGACGGCGAGATCGTGGAGGGCGGCATCCTCGACTGGCTGGGCCGCGAGGCGCTACAGGCCAGTCCGCTGCTGGCCGACAGCGGCACCTTCGAGTTCACGCCGAAACCCGTGACGGGCACGCCGCTGGCGCCGTACGACCACTTCACGACCGACTGGGCCCGCGCCTCGGACGAGTGGGTGACGATCTGCGAGGTGATCAGCAGCCCCAGCCGCTTCTTCCACGGGGACCTGCTGGGCTTCGAGGCGGAGGAAGGCCTGAGCGTGCGGGCGGCCGCGCGGGAGTTCAACCAGCCGCTGTTCGACGTGGCGAGCGCCGTGGCCGAGGGCGTGCGGGACGGGGCATTGAAACCCATGGACCGCTACGCGTGGCACGGCCTGAAGCTGCGGCCGGCCGGCGAGCGGGCCACGCAGCACCCGGTGGCGCGCATGCTTCAGGGCGACCGCAAGCTGGGCGACCTGGTTGCGGAAGGCGTGCCGAACGAGGAAGTGCGCGCGTACCTGCTGGGCGAGCTGCGCATGGGCCTGCGCTTCCCGGGCAGCGGCTGGGTGCTGCGTGACCTGGTGTGGGAAGAGGACCACGGCCTCACCGACGACTTCGAGCTGTAATCCCTGGCCGACTGGGGCGGAGGGTGCTGCGGATAGAGCGCGGTTGCGGCCGGGCGGGCTAGAATCCCCGGCATGTTGTTTCTTGCTGCCCTGCTGCTGCTGGTCGCGTACCTGACGGGGAGTGCTCCCCTGGGGCAGGCGCTGCTGGCGCGGGCGGGAGTGAATGTCCGCACCCTGAACGCCCACAACCTGGGCGTGGAGAACGTGCTGCGGCACCTGGGGCCGGGGCTGGCGGCGGCGTCGGCGGCCGTGGATTTCCTGAAGGGCTTTGTGGCCGTGCTGATGGCGTCCAGTCTGGGTGAGCCGGAGGTGACGGTGCTGGCGGCCCTCGCGGCGTACCTGGGGCACCTGTACCCGCCCCGGCCGTTGTTCGGAGCGGGTGTGCCGCGCGGCCGGGGGAACCTGGTGCTGCTGGGCGCCCTGGCGGGCCTGGCGGTGACGGGCGCGGTGCCCATGTGGGTCACGGTGCTGCCCCTGATGGTGTTCGCGGCCGTGACCGGGTTCTGGGGGTACGCGAGCGTGGCGACCCTGGCGGGCCTGCTGGTGTTCACGCTGCTGGTGGCGGCGCTGCCCACGCCGGTGTCCATGAAGCTGGCCGCGCTGGCGCTGCTGGTCACGGCCACGTGGCGCTTCAAGGAGCAGCTGGGCCGGATGATGGACGGCACCGAGCCCCGCGTGGGCGAGGACGTGCCGATGGCCGGGAAGCGCAGTGACGAGGTGGTTGCGGCGTTCATGATCCACCCGATGAACCTCAAGGACCTGTGGTCCGCGCAGCGGTTCGCGTGGCTGCGGCCCCTGGTGGAGCGGGGCGTGGTGAGCGAGAAGGCCGTGCGCGACTTCTCGAACCACGTGCGCCCCATGAAGGTGGGCGAGCTGCGCGGCATCCGTACCGTGGACGGCAAGAGCGTGCGCTGCTACCTGCTGTCCGCGCCACTGCTGCCGGATGTGTTCCGGGACGACCCGGAGCTCGCCACGCAGCGCGCCATCGAGGGTGCCCGGCTGGCGCAGGAACTCGGCGCGGAGGTGTTCGGGCTGGGGGCCTTCTGGTCGGTGGTGGGGAACAAGGGCGTGGACGTGCAGGAGGCCGTGCCGGACATCACCATCACGAACGGCGGGGCGTACACCTCGGGGTCCGTGAAGGCCGCCATCCCCGGCATCGTGCAGCACTTCGCCGCGACCGGGCGCGACCTGAAGCACGCCACGGTGGGGATCGTCGGGGCGAACGGCGTGGTCGCGTTCGGGATCGCGCGAATGGTCGCGCCGCAGGTCCGCAAGGTGATCATGATCGGGCGGGACATGGAGCGCCTGGAGCGCACCGCCGCCACGCTGCGCCGCGCCGCGAAGGACACCGAGATCGTGTCCACCACGAGTTACGACACGCTGAAGGAAGCGGACCTGATCTTCAGCGCGACCAGCGACCCGAACCCCGTGATCTTCCCCGAGCACGTGAAGCCTGGCGCGTGGATCTTCGACGAGGGCCGCCCGGCGGACGTGCACGAGAGCGTGGCCCTGGTGCCCGGCGTGCGCATCATTCCGGGAGGCGTGGTGCTGCCGCCGGGCGGCATGACGAGCAACATCGACCTGCAGTTCGGGGACGGCGCGGTGCCCGCCTGCCTGGCGGAGACGTTGATCATCGCCGCGACCGGCGAGCACGAACGCAAGAGCCTGGGCGCGCAGACGCTGACGGAGAACATCAACTTCTTCGTGGAGCAGGCGGACAAGCTCGGTTTCCGCGTCGTGGACTGAGGCGGGCTAAGGCGGGGACGGGTGGTGGCCGGCTGGCGCCACCTGTTTGGTTGGTGCCCCCTGCCTATGTCCCTGTTCCAATTTTGGATATATTCACCCAAAGTCCGCTGCGGCCCCTTTCCCTCAGGACGCTCTCCCCTACACTGGGCCCCATGATCGAGCGTGTTCATCTGGCCAAACCGCGCGGGTTCTGCGCGGGCGTGGTCATGGCCATCCAGGCTGTGGAGAAAGCCGCAAAAACCGAGGAGAAACCGGTGACGGTGTACCACTCCATCGTGCACAACCACACGGTCGTGGAACGGCTCTCGCAGGGCGGCGGCGTGCATTTCGTGGAGGACCTGGAGGCCATCGAGGCGCTGCCGGACGGCGGGGACACCGTGATCTTCAGCGCGCACGGCATCAGCCCGGCGGTGCGGGAACGGGCGCGGGCGCTGGGCCTGAGCACCATCGACGCGACCTGCCCGCTGGTCACGAAGGTGCACACCGAGGCGAAGAAGTACGCCCGGGAGGGCTACACCATCCTGCTGATCGGGGACAGCGCCCGGCACCAGGAGGTCATCGGCACGCGCGGCGAGGCGCCGGACAGCACCATCCTGGTGGGCGTGCTGGGCCAGCCTCACAAGGAAGGCAGCGGGCTGAACGACCCGTACACCGTGCAGGTGCCGGACCCCGAGCGGCTGGTGGTGCTGACCCAGACGACCCTGAGCGTGGACGACACGCGCCGCACGGTGGAGGTCCTCAAATCGCGCTTCCCGGCGCTGGTGGTGCCGCCCAGCGAGGACCTGTGTTACGCCACGAAGAACCGGCAGGACGCCGTGAAGGGCATCGCGCCACAGGTGGACCTGTTCCTGGTGCTGACCAGCACGCACAGCAGCAACGGCATGCGCCTGCTGGAACTGGCCCGGGACCTGTGCGGCCGCGCCGAGCGCCTGGAGACGGTCGCGGATCTGGCGGGCGTGGACCTGAGCGGGGTGCGGTCGGTGGGGATCACGAGTGCGGCGAGCACCCCGGACGACCTGGTGCAGGCAGTCGTGGAGCACTTCCGGAGCCTGAACCCGGCGCTGCAGGTGGTCGAGGAAGGCGAGTGGGAGAACATCGAGTTCCGCGAGCCGAAGAAGCTGCTGCCAACCCAGCCGCTGCCGCGCACGCTGACCTGACGCGTGCCGTTGAGTGATTGGGCGGGCCTGCTGTTCCGCGCGTTCGTGGTGTGGCAGGTGGGGTGGGGGCTGGTGGCGTTCGTGATGGTGTGGCGGGACAAGGGGCTGGCGCGTTCGGGCCGCGGGCGCACGCCGGAGCGGGACCTGCACCGCGCGGAGGCGTGGGGCGGGTAGCTGGGGTCGTTCGTGGCGCAGCAGGTGTTCCGGCACAAGACGCGGAAGGCGGCGTACCAGCGGGTGTTCCGGCGGATCGCGGCCGGGTGGGTGATCGCGTGGGTGGGCGCCCTCCTTCTAGGAGTTTTCATTTGAAAGTCGTTTGACCTGGAATCCTGCCAAACGTTAGGATCAATGCATGATCATCGTGAAGGTCGGCGGGAGCGCCGGAATTGACTACGACGCCGTCTGCGCCGACATCGCCGCCCTCTGGAAAGAGGGCCAGCGGCTCGTGCTCGTGCACGGCGGCAGCGGCGAGACCAACCGCGTGGCCGAGGCGCTGGGCCACCCGCCCCGCTTCGTCACCAGCCCCAGCGGGTACACCAGCCGCTTCACGGACCGCGAAACGCTGGAAATCTTCGAGATGGTGTACTGCGGCAAGATGAACAAGGGCATCGTGGAGCGCCTCCAGCGGCTCGGCGTGAACGCGGTGGGCCTGTCGGGCCTGGACGGCCGCATCTTCGAGGGCCGGCACAAGGACAGCGTCCGCGCGGTCGAGAACGGCAAGGTGAAGGTCCTGCGCGGGGACCACACCGGCACGGTGGAGAAGGTGAACACCGGGCTGATCGAACTGCTGCTGAACGCCGGATACCTGCCGGTGCTCACGCCGCCCGCCAGCAGTTACGAGGGCGTGGCGATTAACGTGGACGGTGACCGCGCCTCCGCCGCCCTGGCCGTGGCCCTGCGCGCCGAGGCGCTGCTGCTGCTGTCCAACGTGCCCGGGCTACTGCGGGCCTTCCCGGACGAGAGCAGCCTGATCCGCGAGATTCCCGCCGGTGACGTGGAGAGCTACCTCGAATTCGCGCAGGACCGCATGAAGAAGAAGGTGCTGGGTGCCGCCGAGGCCGTGCAGGGCGGCGTGGGTCGCGTGGTCTTCGGCGACGCGCGGCAGGCCCAGCCGGTCAGCGCGGCGCTGGGTGGGGCGGGCACCGTCGTCGCCTGAAGGCGGGCCAGTGCGGAGGGTTCAGCTCTCCCCTGCTATCCTCCGTGCCGGTATGCAGGCGGCGGAACTTCTCTCCTTCCTCTCAGCGCGTGGTGGACGCGAATTCCGCGTGACGGCGCTGCTGCTGTCCGGCCGCGGCCGCAAGGCGGTGCGCCGGGAGCTGGGTGCGTACCACCTGACGGTGCGCGGCGAGTTCGTGCAGGCGACCGGGCCCAGCGGGCAGACCCGGCAGCTGAGCGCGCAGGAGTTCACGCAGGTGTTCGGCGCGCACCAGTTCACGCCGCCGGAACCGACCGGCGTGCTCACCGACCTGGGCCCGCTGTTCGGGTAATCACGAACGGGGCGCAGCCGGCACGATGGCGGCTGCGCCCCTCTGTACACCCTTACTGCTGGGTCTGCTGCGGGAAGTCGAAGGCCTGGAGTTCCACGGTCACCTGCCGGGTCTGGCCGCCCCGGGTCAGGCTGAGGGTGATCTTGTCCCCGATGGCCTTGCCGATCACGGCGCGCCGCAGGTCCTCGCCCTCGGTGACGGGCTGGCCGTCGATGGCGGTGATGATGTCGCCGTTCGTGCTGATCTGCTCGCCGGCGTTGCCCGCGCCCAGCGGCACGGCGTTCGTGCCGGCCTGCAGGTTGGCGCGGGAGGCGGGGCTGTTCGGGTACACCCGCTGCAGCAGCGCGCCGGTGTCCGGGAGCTTGTTCTGCGTGCGGAAGTCCTCCGGCAGGCCGGACAGGTCCGTGAACTGGATGCCCAGGGTGGGCGGCTGGATCACCTCGGTCTTGCCGGACTGGAGTTGCGGCAGCAGGCGTTTGACGGTGTTCACGGGAATGGCGAAGCCCACCCCGGCGCTCTGGCCGATGCCGCCGGTGAGAATCTGGGTGTTCACGCCGATCACCTGCCCGGCGCTGTTCAGCAGCGGGCCGCCGCTGTTGCCGGGGTTGATGGCCGCGTCCGTCTGGATGACCTTCTGGTACACCGGCTGGCGGTTCCCGGTGGGCTGCCCGACCGGCACGGTGCGTTCCAGGTTGGAGATGATGCCCTCGGACACGCTGAAGTCCAGCCCGAAGGGCGCGCCCATGGCGATGGCCTTGAGGCCCACGTCCAGCTGGTCGCTGTCGCCCAGCGGGATCGGCTGGATGGACGCCGCAGGCACGTTCTCGGCGCGGATCAGCGCCAGGTCGAAGTCGGGCGCGCGGGCGATCACCTTGGCCTTGTACTCCTTCTGGTCGTGGAGTTTGATGGTGATCTCGCTGGCGCCCTCGACGACGTGGTTGTTGGTGATGATGTCGCCCTGCTTGTTCACGAAAAAGCCGCTGCCGGTGCCCTGGCTGGGCTGGGCGCCGGTGTCGGGAATGCCGAACTGCTGCTGGAGGCGCTGGCGCAGCTGCGCTTCCTCGCTGTTGGCGCTGCTTTCGGTGACGCTGATGAACACCAGGCCGTTCTGCTGTTCCTTGACGACCTGAACGGTGTTCGCCTCGGACTCGGTGCGGGCGCGGCCGTTGTCGAAGGTGGCCGGGGTGGGGGTGGCCGTGCCTGCGCCGGTGTCGGTGGCCGGCGTGGTGGTCGTGCCGGATTCGGTGGTGGCGGTGCTGGGTTCGGTGGCCGTCGTGCTCTGGCCGCCGAGGTCCACGGTGCGGCGGAAGTTGCCGTCGCAGGCGGTCAGGGCGCCCAGCGCGAGAACGCCGGTCAGGGTCAGGGCAGGCAGGGAGAACTTCATGCGCCCATTGTTGGCGCGGGCGGTTACGCGACGGTTAAAGCGGCGCAGCGGAAGTCCTTACACACGGCCCCCTGGGCAAAGGGAAAGGCCCGGCCGAATGGGCCGGGCCTTGGCGGGGCGCGTTTACTTCTTGCGCTTGCCGGCAGGTTTCTTGCCGCCGCCGGCGGTGGTGCGCTCCTTGGCGTCGCGCATGAAGGAGCGCAGTTTCGCTTCGAACTGCGGGCTCTGGCGGCCGATCGCGCGGGGGCGGGGCACTTCCTCGGGCTCTTCCAGCAGTTCCTTGATGGACAGGTCCAGGCGGCCGCGCTCGTCACGGCCGAGCACCTTGACTTCCACGGTGTCGCCCTCACGGACGTGGTCGTGGATGTTGCGCACGAACGAGTGGGCGATCTGCGAGATGTGCACGAGGCCCGTCTCACCGTTCTCGAACTGGATGAACGCGCCGAAGTCCGTCACGCGCGTGATGCGGCCCTCTGCCACCGCACCGGAATCAAGCTGCACCAAGGCGAATCTCCTCAAAAGGCATGTGACCCACTTTACACCATGCCGCCCCCCCTGCCACCCGCAGGTCTTTAGACGCCGTGCAGGAACACGGATGCGCCCCCGCCCGCTAGGATGAACTTCATGAAGTTGCGCGGCACGTTGGGTGGTCTGAACCTCCTTCTCGAACCGGGAGACACGGCAGGAAGTGTCGCCCAGGCCCTCGCGGCCCGGCAGGAGATGCTCGCCAGCCAGGTCACGGTGGAGATCGAGGGCGACGCCAGCCCCGAGGCACTGGAAACGGCCCTGACCTCCATCCGGCTGGCGGGCGGCACGGTGGGCCGCATCCGGGCGCCGCGCGTGACCGTGAACGCCGCGCAGGCCGCGCCGGTCGTGGTGAACGCGCGCACCGTGATCGTGCCGCACGGCGTCCGGGCGGGGTTCCGCGGGGAGTACGCCGGAAGCGTGATCGTGCTGGGGGACGTGAACCCGGGCGCGGAACTGGTCGCGGGCGGGGACGTGATCGTGGTGGGGGCGCTGCGCGGGGTGGCGCACGCCGGCACGGACGGGAACCTGGACGCGATCGTGTGGGCGCGGCCCATCGCCAGCACGCAGATCCGCATCGGGGACGCGGTGGCGCGCGCGCCGGAAGGCAGCAGCCTGAGCAACATGCGCCGCGCCGAGGGCACGCCCGTGGCCGAAATTGCCCGCCTTCAGGACGGGCAGATCGTGATCGACGTGCAGAAGTAACGCTCCAGTCCGGCACCGGTCTCGTTCCCCGGGGCCGGTGCTCTGTGATCGGCGTTCCAGCAGGCGTCTTTGCGCGTGCGGTATACTTTCATTCGAAATCCTCGGACGGAGGGTGGGCGAGGTCCCACCCTTTTTCGTGGAGGGGGTGGTGAACAGGCTGGAAACGTTCTTTCTGGCCGCGACAATATGAATAACAACGCAAGCAACAATTCACAGACGGGGCCCCTCACACAGATCGCGCAGGCGGCCGTGGACGCCCTGGGGTACGAGGTGCTCGAAGTGCAGCTTCAGGACGGCGGCCGGGTCGTTCTGGTCCGCATCGACCGGCTGGACGAGCAGCCCGTCACCATGGAGGACCTGACCAAGGCCAGTCGCGCCGCGGAAGCCGAATTCGACCGGCTGGACCCCATCAAGGGCGAGTACCGCCTGGAGTTCGAGTCCCCCGGCGCCAAGCGGCCCCTGAACCGCGCCCGGCACTTCGAGCGGATGGTGGGCCTCAAGGCCCGCGTGCGCGCCGAGGGCCACGCCTTCACCGCGCCGATCAAGGCCGTGAACGGCGACCAGGTGACCTTCGACGTGAGCGGCGAGGACGTCACCCTGACCGCCGGCAGCATTCAGGCGAACCTTGCGGAATTCCCGGACCGGCACCGCTGAGCGCCCGGCGCCGACACCTTCATTCAAAGGACACTGGAACAATGACCGAACCTGAAGTCAATTTTGCGGACGCGCTGCGTGAAGTCGCGCAGGCCCGCAACATCAACGAACTGCAGCTGATCGAGGCCTTCGAGCAGAGTCTCGCGCAGGCCTACACCCGCAACGTCGAACCCGACAAGCGCATCGAGGTGCACCTGGACCCGCAGTCCGGCGAGCTGGAAGTGCTGGTCGTGCGCGAGGTCGTGGAAAAGGTCGAGGACGAGAACCTGCAGATCTCCCTGGCCGACGCGCTGGAACTCGATCCTGGCGTCGAGATCGGCATGGAGATGGAATTCCCTGTGGACCGCGAGAAGTTCAGCCGCATCGCGCTGCAGGCCGCCAAGCAGACCCTGACGCAGAAGATGCGCGAAACCGAGCGGAACGTCGTGTACAACGAGTACAAGGACCGCGAGGGCCAGGTGCTGACCGCGCAGGTGGTCCGCAGCGACAACAAGGGCAACTGGTTCGTGGAACTGGGCGCCGGCGAGGCGATCCTCCCACCCCGCGAGCAGATTCCCGGAGAGAAACTCACGCCCGGCAACCGCGTGAAGATCTACCTCAAGGAAGTCCGCAAGACGCCCAAGGGGCCCACCATCCTGGCGTCCCGCGCCGACGAGCGGCTGCTGGACTACCTGCTCAAGCAGGAGATCCCGGAAGTCGCCAACGGCATCGTGGAGGTCAAGGCGATCTCCCGCGAGGCCGGGCAGCGCAGCAAGGTCGCGGTGTTCTCCCACAACAGCAACGTGGACCCCATCGGCGCCTGCATCGGGCACCGCGGGAACCGCATCCAGGCCGTGACCGGCGAACTCGGCCGCGAGCGCGTGGACGTGATCCTGTGGGACGCCAACACCCGCGACTTCATCCGCAACGCCCTGTCCCCCGCGAAGGTGGGCCTGATCGAGGTGCAGCCCGAGGCGCGCGCCGCGACCGTGACCGTCACGCCCGACCAGCTCAGCCTGGCGATCGGCAAGGGCGGGCAGAACGTGCGCCTGGCCGCGAAACTCACCGGGTTCAAGATCGACCTGCGGGAAACCGCCGCGATTCAGGACCTGGACGCCGCCATGCAGCAGGCGCTGCAGGACGAGCAGGAAGGCCGCGAGACGGGCGACACCGCCAAGTCCGCGTTCGACGCCCTGTTCGCCGACAGCAAGCCGGTGCACACCGCCACGCCGGACGACACCCAGGAGTAAGGCTTGACGGTCACCCCCCACCCCGCCCTCTCCCGCCAGAAGCACGTTCCGGAACGGACCTGCGTGGCCTGCCGCCGCAAGCGGCCCCAGGCCGAGTTCCGCCGGGTCACGCGTGTGGGCGGCGTGTGGACGGTGCAGGAGGGTGACCGCACAGGCCGGGGCGCGTACGTCTGCGCCGACACCCCGGCGTGCTGGCAGGAAAAACGCCTGCGCCGGGCGTTCGGGGCGCAGGCGCCGCAGGTCGCCGCGCAGCTGGCCGGCCCCACCCCTTCACCAATTCCCATGGATCAGCCCATGACAACCTGATCTTCACCCGCCGCCGCCCACGCACCAGCGGGCGGGCCAGCGCGGGACTCACCGGAGGTGAGCATGTCGAAAGTCCGTATTTACACTCTCGCCAAGGAACTTGGCGTGGACAACCACAAGATGCTGGAACTCCTGGATGGCCTGGGCGTCGCGTACAAGAGCGTGAGCAGCACCATCGAGGAAGAGACCGTCGAACTGATCAAGCAGCTCCTCGCCGAGGAGGCCGGTGCGGATACCGCCGGTGCCAGTGCGGCGCCGGCCGTGGCCGAGACCACCCCGGCCGCGGAAACGGTCACTGCGCCCGCCGAGCCGGCCGCCACGCCTGCCCGGCAGCCCGAAGCGGAACCGGCCGCCGAACCCGTGAACGAAGTCCCGCACCGTGCGCCGGTCGTGACGATCATGGGCCACGTGGACCACGGCAAGACCAGCCTGCTGGACTACATCCGCAAGACCAAGGTCGCCGCGAAGGAAGCCGGCGGGATTACCCAGCACGTTGGGGCGTTCGAGGCGAAGACCAGCAAGGGCAAGATCGTGTTCATCGACACGCCCGGCCATGAGGCCTTCACCACCATCCGCGCCCGCGGGGCGAATGTGGCGGACATCGCGATCATCGTGATCGCCGCCGACGACAGCCTGATGCCGCAGACCCGCGAGGCCATCGCGCACGCCCAGGCCGCCAAGGTCCCCATGATCGTGGCGATCAACAAGGTGGACCTCCCGCAGGCCGACCCGGAGAAGGTCAAGACCGACCTCACGCAGCTGAACCTCGTGCCCGAAGAGTACGGCGGGGACGTGGTCGTGGTGCCCGTCAGCGCCAAGACCGGCGAGGGTGTCGAGGACCTGCTGGAGTACATCAGCCTGACCGCCGAACTCGAGGACCTGCGCGCCGATCCCAAGGGTCAGTTCAGCGGCGTGATCATCGAGGGCCGCGTGGACAAGCAGGCGGGCGTGCTCGCCACCGTGATGGTGCAGGAAGGCACCCTGCACGTCGGGGACTTCCTGGTCGTGGGTGAAAGCTACGGCAAGATCAAGGCCATGACGGACAGCAACGGCGGGCGCATCAAGGAAGCCGGCCCGAGCACCCCGGTGCAGATCCTGGGCTTCAGCGAGGTGCCCAGCAGCGGCGAGAAGGTCCAGAGCGCCAAGAACGAGCACGCCGCGCGCGAGGTCATCGCCCAGCGCGCCGATCAGCGCCGCGACGAGGAGGACGCCCGCGACCGCCGCCGCGCCCAGCGCAGCCTCGAAGACCTGCTCGGGCCGCTCGGCGAGGTCCGCACCGTGAACCTGATCCTGCGCGCCGACACGCAGGGCAGCGTCGAAGCCATCCAGGGCATCCTGGCCCGCAAGGAAAGCGACGACGTCAAGATCAACGTGATGCTCTCCGGCATCGGCGCGCCCACCGAAGGGGACGTCCTGCTGGCCAGCACCGCCGAGGCGACCATCCTGTGCTTCAGCGTCACCCCGGCCGGCGGCGTGAAGAAGATCGCGGACACCAAGGGCATCGAGATCAAGTCCTTCCGGATCATCTACGAACTCATCGACGAGGTGGACCGCCTGATCAAGGGCAACCTGGAGCCCGTGTTCGAGGAACGCTACCTGGGCCGCGCGGAGGTCCGCATGGTCATCCGCCACCCCAAGAGCGGCAACATCGCCGGGTCGTACGTCACGGACGGCATGTTCCGCCGCAACGCGAAGGCCAAGGTCACGCGCGGCAAGCAGGTCGTGTACGAGGGCACCGTGGTGGGCCTCAAGCGCTTCAAGGACGACGTCCGCGAAGTGCAGACCGGCTACGAGTGCGGGATCAACCTCGACTGGAACGACGTGATGGAAGGCGACATCATCGAGGCGACCGAGATGGTCGAGGTCGAACAGGCCTGAGCCACCCCAGTTGACGAGCAAGGCCCGGGCACTCATGTCCCGGGCCTTGCCCTTGTGGCTGCTGGCCGCTGCGCTCCGATTCAGATGCCGCTGGCGCTCGGGGCAACGGCCGCCGGTTCAGTCGGCATGCTGTCCTGGGCGCCGTCCTGCCCGTCGTGGAAGCCTCCGCGGCCTCCCCTGCCGCCCCGGCCGAAGCCGCGGCCGGCGGGGGTCAGGCCGAAGGTCGCGTCGGCCTGCGCCTGCTGAACCATCTGGTCGGCCTGCGCCTGCTGAACCATCTGGTCGGCCTGCACCTGCGTGAGGCGGCCGGCGGTGACCTCGGCCGCCAGGGCTGTCTTCAGGGCCGCGACGGCCGCCGCGTGCAGGCTGGCGGTGCTGACGCCCTTGGCCTGGGCGAGCTGCGCGATGGTCTTCCCAGCCTGGAGTTCCGTGACGAGTTGCTGCTCGGTCAGGCCGAGGGCCCGGGCGACGGCCGCCGTGACAGCCGGACCACCTGCGCGCAGGCCGCCGTGCCGGCCCCCGGGGCCGCCGAAGCCGCGGCCTCCAGCCAGCCCGAGCGGGTTCTGCGTGAGGTTCTGCTTCATGAAGGCCGCTTGGTCGGCGGTGAAATCCCCGGCCCTCACACCCTGGTCAATGGTGGCCGTGCCGGCGGCGGTGGCCGCCGCCTTGAGTTTGTCCAGGGTGATGCCGAGCTGCGCGGCGAGCTTCTGGAGGAACACGTCAGCGTAGTTCGTGCCGGTGCCCGGCTGCGCCTGCCCGGGCTGGGCCGGGGGGGTGGCGCCCGGCTGGGCGGGCTGCACGCGCTGGGCCTGCGCCTGCGTGGCGGGATCCTGAGCGGTGCCGGTCTGGGCGAGCACCATGCCGACCGTGAGGGGCAGGGCCGCCCAGGCGATCAGGGGCAGGTTCAGGCGGCGGCGGGGCGTGGGGTGGGGGGGGGCCGGGGTGGTCATGGGGTCTCCTCGGGCCGGGGCCCTGTGGGAATGAGATGGGGGGGCTGGCGTGGTCCTGGGGGTTCAGGCCCTGTCCACTCGTGCAGCCTGGGCCCGGGCGGTTAAGCGGCGGCTAACGGGTGGGGGGTGGGCACCGGTCACCGCGCGGCCGGGCGGGGTGGGGTATCCTGTGGCGCTTTGAGCAGGATGGTCATGCCCCCGAGTGCAGCCTGGAAGGCGCGTCTGATCGCGCTTCCCGGGGTCCTGACCCTGCTGTCGCTGCTGGCCGTGGTGCTGGGCTCCCAGCCTCCGGCGCCGGACACCGCGCCACGGATGACGGCGGGCGCGGTTATGCCCAGCCTCCCGGAACTGCGGGCCACACCGGCCCCCGCGCCGGCCGTGCCGCTCCTGACGGGCACGCCGCCCGAGTCCTTCCGGCTGTCGTCGGCCGCGCGGGAGCTGGGCGCCGCGCTGCGCCCCTGGACGGACCCGGTGCGCGCGCCGGACCTCCGGGTGCTGGGGCGCCGGCAGACGGACGGCGGCTGAGCCCGTCCCTTTCCGGCCGCCGGTATGTTCTGGCGCTGCGGAGTGGACGGCCCGGTTTCCGCTGGAAACCGCCCACGCTTGCCCACCCACGGGGCGGGCAGTGCAGATCAAGTGTGTGAAGGAGTTCAGAGAACGTGACGTACGGCAATAACCGCAACAAGACCACCTCCGGCAACCGCCGGCCCCCCGCGCGGCCCACGGGCAGCCGGGGCCCCAACCGCTGGACCGGGCCGCTGCTGCTGGCCCTGACGCTACTGAGCCTGCTGTTCATCTGGCGACCCTGGCAGCACCAGGACAGCCCCTGGAGCCTCTGGGACGACAAGTTCCAGTTCATCACCCTGGGCCTCGACCTCAAGGGCGGGCTGCGCATCGAACTGGCCCCCGAGGACGGCACGGCCACCAAGGAAGAACTGGAGCGCGTGAAGACGGTCGTGGAAAACCGCGTGAACGCCCTGGGCGTGGCGGAACCCACCGTGACCGTCGCGGGCGGCAAACGCGTGGTCGTGGAGATCCCGGGCGCGACCCCGCAGGTGCAGCAGCAGGCGCGCGAGATCATCCAGCGGCAGGCGCGGCTGGAATTCCGGATCGTGCAGCCCAACGCCCAGCCGGACCAGGAGACGCTGAACAAGAACCCCAACAGCCAGGGCTACGACCTGGCCGACCTGGGACCCGTGGAGGCGACTGGGGCCGTGATCGCGGACGCGCAGGCCGGCACCGACCAGCGCACCGGGCAGTGGCTGGTGTCCTTCCAGACGACTGGCGACAACAGCAAGACCTTCGGCGAGTTCACCCGCAAGAACATCGGGAAGCTCATGGCGATCGTGCTGGACGATCAGATCAAGTCCGTGGCGACCATCCAGTCGGCGCTGTACGGCGGCGGGCAGATCAGCGGCAGCTTCGGCGCGGACGAGGCCTCGCAGCTGGCCCTGGTGCTGCGTTCGGGCGCACTGCCCGTGAAGATCAAGACGGAAGCCGAGCGGGCCATCGGGCCGACGCTGGGTGCCGACGCGATCCGCAGCGGCGCGATCGCCAGCGCGATCGGCATGGGCCTGGTGTTCGTGGCGCTGTTCGCGTACTACGGCTTCTGGTTCGGGCTGGTGGGCGCGCTGGGCCTGCTGTTCTCGGCCGTGGCGATCCTGGGCATGCTGGGCGGTTTCGGCGCGACGCTGACGCTGCCGGGCATCGCGGGTCTGGTGCTGACCATCGGGTCGGCGGTGGACGGGAACGTGATCTCCTTCGAGCGCATCAAGGAGGAGATGGCCAAGGGCAAGGGCATCAAGAACGCCATCGGCGCCGGGTACGAGAGCTCGGCCTCCGCGATCATCGACGTGAACGCCGCCAGCCTGCTCTCGGCCCTGGCGCTGTACAACTACTCCAGCGGTCCGGTGCGCGGCTTCGCGGTCACCCTGATCATTGGTCTGATTCCCTCCACGTTCTCGAACATGGTGGTCGCCAAGTGGCTGATGCAGCGCCTCGCGCAGATCAAGCCGAACATGCGCGCGCCGCAGTGGATCAAGGAAACGCACTTCAACTTCATGAAGCCCGCCAAGTGGATCGCCGGGGTCTCCCTGCTGCTGGCGGTACTCGGCGCGGCGACCGTGTTTACCAAGGGCCTGAACTACGGCGTGGACTTCACGTCCGGCACGACCCTCTCCGCGCAGACGGCCGCCAGCGTCACCACCGATCAGGTGCGGGACGCGGTCACGTCGGCCGGCGTGGCGTCCGTGACCGGGCAGAGCACCACCATCCAGCGTGAACTGACGCCCACGCAGCAGGGCGTGAACTACACCGTGAAGACCCCGCAGCTCACCACCGAGGAAGCGAACAAGGTCACCGCGGCCATCCGCAAGCTGGAGGGCGGGGACGTGCGCGCCACCGAGACGGTCGGGCCGGCGGTCGGGAAGGAACTCACGCAGAACGCCACGTACGCCGCGCTGCTGGGCTTCGGGCTGATCCTGGTGTACATCGGCATCCGCTTCGACTTCATCATGGGCGTCGGCAGCATCCTGGCCGCGATTCACGACGTGGCGATCGCCATGGGTCTGTTCGCGCTGCTGAACCTGGAGTTCACCGTGTCCACCGTCGCCGCGCTGCTGACGCTGGTCGGTTACTCGCTGAACGACTCGATCATCGTGTCCGACCGCATCCGCGAGAACATGCGGACCATGCGCGGGCAGCCGTACCGCAAGATCGTGAACGCCGCGATCAACCAGACGCTGTCCCGCACGGTCATGACCTCGCTGACGGTGATGCTGCCGCTGCTGAGCCTGCTGATCATCGGCGGGCCGGTGCTGCGCGACTTCGCGTTCATCCTGGTGACGGGCATCCTGGTGGGCACGTACTCCAGCGTGTACATCGTGTCGCCGATGATCGTCTACTTCGAGGACTGGCGCACCAGCCGCCGGAAGGACGCGCCGGCCACGGCGCCCGCCCCGAAAGCCTGAGCCTCTCCTGTTCCCGTTCCGCCCCGGTGACCGCCGGGGCGGTTTTCAATTGCGCGACGCCCCCTGCCCCCGGACGAGTGACAGACAGGTCATGGTGTGCCAGGGGCTTCATCCCGCAAAGTGAAGGGCGATGAGTGAGCAGAAAACAGTCGCGATCGTGGGCGGCAGCGGGTACGCGGGCGGGGAGTTCCTGCGCCTGGCGCTGAACCACCCGAACCTGAAGGTCACGCAGGTGACCAGTGAACGCAGTGCGGGCCTGCCCGTCACCATGGTCCACCCCAACCTGCGCAGCCGGTCCAACCTGAAGTTCACGAAGATGGCCGAGTTGCAGGACGCGGACATCGTGGTGCTGGCCCTGCCGCATGGCAGCGCGGCCAAGCGCATCGCGGAGTTCGAGGCTCGGGGCCGGGTGATCGTGGATCTGTCCGCCGACTTCCGCCTGAAGGACCCCGAGGTGTACCGGGCCACGTACGGCGAGGACCACCCCGCGCCGGACAAACTGGGCGAGTGGGTGTACGGCAACCCGGAACTGCACCGCGCGGAGCTGAGGGACGCCACGCGCATCGCCTGCGCCGGCTGCTTCGCGACCAGCGTGATCCTGGCCCTGTACCCGCTGCTGAAACTGGGGGTGCTGTTGCCCAAGGACATCATCGCCACGGGCCTGGTGGGGTCCAGTGCGGCCGGGGCGAGCAGCAGTGACGCCTCGCACCACCCGGAACGCGCCGGGAGTCTGAGGGTGTACAAGCCGATCGGGCACCGCCACACCGCCGAGGCGCAGCAGGAACTGCCGGGGAACTTCCCCCTGCACCTCACGGCCATCAGCACGCCCCGCGTGCGCGGCATCCTGACCACCATCCAGGCCTGGATTCCGGACGGGTACAGCGACCGGGACGTGTGGAGCGCCTACCGCGAGGTGTACGGGCAGGAGCCGTTCATCCGGATCGTGAAGGTCGCCAAGGGCATTCACCGCTACCCGGACCCGATGCTGCTGGACGGCACGAACTTCTGCGACCTGGGCTTCGAGATGGACAACGACACCGGCCGCGTGGTCCTGATGAGCGCCATCGACAACCTCGGGAAGGGCACCGCCGGGCACGCCCTCCAGAGCCTGAACATCGCGCACGGGTGGGAGGAGACGCTGGGCCTGGAGTTCACGGGCCTGCATCCCGTCTGAGGCCAGGGGGCCAGGGGAGGGCCAGGGGCTGAACGGCTGCCCCTGGCCCTCCCGCCTGCTCAGTTCTCGGGGCTGTCCGGCGCCGCCCGGTAGCCGCCTTTCGGGTGCGGTACGAGACGCCCGAAGGGGTGCTGCGGGTCGTGGGGCGTGCAGATCAGGGCGTTCCTCTCGTGCCATTCGGGGAAGTGCTGCTTGCGCTGCTCCACGTTCGTGACGGGGTACAGGTCGTAGCCGATCACCCAGGCGGTGGGGGCGTGCGCCAGGGTGGTGAGCAGGTCGGCGGTGTACACCAGCGTCTCGCCGCCCCGTTCCAGCATCACGCCCTGCTGGCCGAGGTTGTGGCCGGGCAGCGGGATCACTTTCAGGCCGGGGCGGAGTTCCGTCTCGCCGTCCACCACGTCGAACAGGCCCGCGTCGGCGATGGGCTCGTAGTAGGCGGGGATGTAGCTGGCGCGGCTGCGTTCGTGGGGGTGGCGGGCGTCGTGCAGTTCCTGCTTCTGCACCACGTACCGGGCGTTCGGGAAGGTGGGTTCGCCCAGCGCGGTGACGTTGCGGCCCGCGTGATCGAAGTGCAGGTGGGTGTTGATGACGAGGTGGATGTCATCCGGAGTGAGGCCCTCGCGGTCCAGGCCGCGGAAGATCGTCTCATCGCGGTCCACGGCGTAAATGTGCTCGAACTTCTCGCCACCCTGGTCCCAGAAGCCGGTCTCGATCAGGATGTTCTCGCCGTTCAGGCGGATCAGCAGGGGGTTGATGCGGAGCTGGATGCGGTTCTCGTCGTCGGGTGGGGCGACTTTCTCCCACAGGACGCGGGGGACGACGCCGAACATGGCGCCGCCGTCCAGGCGGAACTGGCCGTCCGTGAGGCTGATGACTTCGGCGTCGCCGACCGTGCGCTTGTGAATCCAGGCCATGCCGCCCAGCCTAACGGACGTTCGTTCCCGTTCGCGCGGGAGCGTGGGTTCAGCGGGCGACGAGGTCCGCGTACTCCGGGTGGTCCGCCACGAACTGCGCCGCGAACGAGCACTGCGGGTTCGCCCGGAGGCCCTGCGAGCGGACATCGTTCAGCGCGAACTCCATCACCTGCGCGGCATACCCCTGCCCCTGGTGGGCCGGGGCGGTCTCGGTGTGGTTCAGGACCACCGTGCCGCCGCTCTGGGCGTAGGCGGCCAGGGCGACCAGTTCGCCGTTCAGGTACAGTTCGTACTGCCGGCGCTCCGCGTTGTGGTGCAGGGTGGGCTGCGAGGACTCGGTCATCCGCCGAGCGTAGAGGCGCGGGGCCACCCGGCGTCAGGGCTCCGGCTTCACCAGACTTCAACACCCGGGATTTCGCCACGCGGGGCGGGCGTCAGAGCCGGGCGTCCGGGTGGGCGTCACTCTCCTGCACCAGCAGCCACAGGCGCCGGCCCGTCTCGGCGGCGCGGGCCTGGGCGTCCAGCAGCACCGTTTCCAGGTCGGCGGCCAGCCGGGCGTGCTTGCGGCGGAAGTACGGGTAGTCGCAGAGCACCAGCGCCAGGTCCCGCGGGAACTGCCCGGGGTCGGTCAGCACGTCGAACAGCGCGTCCCAGTTGCGGCCGAAGTGGTCGGTGAGCGCCAGGCCGCCCAGGAACGCCATCATCAGGCCTTCCTTGTGGTGCACGCCGGTGAACGCTACCTCCCGCACGGCCACGCGGTGCCCGGCGGCCAGCATGCGCAGCTCGTGCGGCGCGCGTTGCAGGCCCTCCGGGGGCCCGTTGAAGATCTGGATCATGGCCGGTCTCCTGCGCCCTGAATGCGGCGGAACGACGCGTAGTGGTCGGCGGTGTAGTAGCACTCGTCCAGGCGGGTGGCCGGCTGACCGCCGCACACGATCCGCCGGGCGCCCCGGTCCCGCTCGCCGGGCGTGCGGACGGTGTACTCGCGGTAGTACCCGCGCGCCTGCAACGGCAGGAGCCGCTCGCGGTTGCCGAAGGTCGAGCCGTCCTGCGCGTACGTGAACGGGCCGCCCTGGCCGATGCGGTCCAGCACGCCGGTCGCCTCGCGCGGCAGGGCGCTGCGGGCCACCCAGCCCAGCCCGCTGTGCGGGTCGCGGGCCGCCGCCGTGGGGGCGGGGGTGCCCGTGGAGGGGGAGACGCCGGGTTTCTGGCAGGCGCCCAGGGTCAGGGTGCACAGCAGGGCAAGGAGGACGGGCCGGACGGTCACGTCTCGGAGTGTACGCCCGGCCCGCCACCCGGGCCTTCGGGGCTCCTTGACGTTCCGGGGCTCCCGGCGCGGGCGTCCAGCCACGCCAGCACGTCCGGGAGGAGCGTCTGGAGGCCCTTGTACCCCACCTGCTCGGGCGTCATGGACCGCAGCGCCTGCGCCAGCCGCACCGCGTGCTTCGGCGTCTGCACGGCCTGCGTCAGGGGCGTGGTGTACGGACGGATGGTGAACAGCGCCCCGCCCGCCGCTGGGAAACCGGTCAGCGTCTGCCGCTCCACGCGCAGGAACGCGCCGTCCGGGTGGAAGCGGGTGGCGGCGTGCCGGTCGGCATCCGGCGGGGAGGCCGGGTGGTGGTCCAGGCGGTCGCCCATGCTGAGCCCCCACGCGAAGCGGATGAAAGGCCCCCGGGTGATCACGGCGTCCACCAGCCGGGGCGCGGTGGCGTTCATAGGGCCGCTCCCGGCGACCGGGGCGTGCACCGCCACAAAATCCCGCCCGAGCTTGTCGCGGGGGTCCCAGTGCTGCGGGGACAGCACGTGCGTGGCCGCCAGCCAGTCCCCGCCGTCCCCGCGGGCGATCACGGCGAGGTCCTCCGGAGCGTTCAGGCCCAGGAAGTCCAGGGAGCCCACCGGGGTGAGGTTCTCGACCAGGGCGGCGTGCGGCGCCGCGAACCGTTCCAGGTGCTCGATGCCGCCCCAGCGGAGGTCCAGGCGGGCCGCCCAGCCCAGCTGGTCGTTGCGGAAGGTCTGGCCGTCCCAGTGCAGCGCGCCCGCGCTGTCCTCGGCGAGCGTGCGGGCCACGTGGGTCAGGGCGGCCTCGCGCAGCTCGGGCGTCAGGCCGGCCTCACCGGCGTACTCGTGCAGCGCGCGGCGGTGCGCGGCCGCCTTGCTGCGGACAAAGCGGGGGTACTCGCGGTCCAGCGCGAAGGTGTGCGTCTCCCCTGCCCCGTCCTGCCGCCAGGGAATCGGCTGACCGAAGCGGAACAGGCCGGCCGACACCTCGTACCGGCCGTTCAGGAAGGGCCGGTACACGGCCGGGGCGCCCTCGGACATGGTGCATTCTGGCATTCTGCGCGGCAGGACAACGGGCCGCGCGCAGGCGGCCCGGAGGCGGCGCGGCGCAGCCTCAGCCGAGGCTGCCGTTGCTCATGACGCCGGTGGCGACCAGCACCAGGATCAGGGCGCCCACCAGGACGCGGTACACGGCGAAGCCCTTGAAGTTGTTGGTGGACACGAACTTCAGCAGCCACCCGATCGCCAGGTACGCCACCACGAAGCTCACGCCAGCGCCCAGCAGCACATTGACCAGCCCGATCTCCCCGAAGATGATCTCGCGGTCCTGAATGAGGTTCAGCAGGGCCGCGCCGCCCAGCGTGGGCACGCCCAGGTAGAAGCTGAACTTCGTGGCGGTCGGGCGGTCCAGACCCAGGGCCATGCCGCCCAGAATGCTGCTGGCGCTGCGGGAGAACCCGGGCCACAGCAGGGCCAGGCACTGCAACGCGCCGATCATCAGGGCCTTGGGCAGGCCGATGCCTTCGATGGCGTGCACATCCGGCTGCACGCGGCGGTTCTCGATCAGCCACATCAGCACGCCGCCCACGATCAGCGCCCAGGCGACCACGCTGGGTTTGAACAGCACCTCCTGAATCCGGTCACCCAGCAGAAGGCCCAGGATCACGGCGGGAATCGTGGCGACCAGCACGCCGCTCCACAGCTGCTGCTGGGTGCGGTCGGTGCCGACGTCCCTGAGTTTCAGGAAGTCCCGCCAGTAGTACACCAGCACGCTCAGGATCGCGCCGCCCTGAATGACGACCTCGAAGGCGTCCTTGACTTCCTTCGTCCACGGGACGCCCATCAGGTTCCCGGTCAGGATCAGGTGACCGGTGGAGCTGATGGGAAGGAATTCCGTGATGCCCTCGACGATTCCGTAAATGATGGCGTACACCCAGTCCATATCCGGGAGAGCCTAACACTTCCCTGCCAATGCCCGGGTCGTCCGAAAGGTGCAGCGCGGGGCGCGTCGGGTGCACACTGCGGGGGCATGACCCCCGAGACTGCCCCCCTGCCCTTTGCGGAGTTCCTGACCCGCTGGGGCCTCACCCCGGACGGCCCGGCCCGCCGCACGCCGGGCAGCGACCTGCTGCCGGTGCGCTGGCAGGGACGCGCGGCCATGCTGAAGCTCGCCCGGACGGCGGAGGAGGCGGCCGGGCACCGCCTGATGGTGTGGTGGGCCGGGCAGGGCGCCGCCCGGGTGTACGCCCACGATGGCCCGGCCCTACTGATGGAACGTCTGGACCGCGAGGGCACGCTGGCGGCGCAGGCGCTGGACGGGCAGGACAGCGACGCCACCCGGGTGCTGTGCCGCGCGGCGGTGGCCGTACACGGGGCCGGGCAAGGGCCCTGGCCGGCGTTGCCGGACCTGCATCGCTGGTTCCGGGCGCTGGGCGAGGCGGCCGGGCAGGGTGCGGAATTCGCGGCCCTGTGGGCCGTGGCGCAGCGCTGCCTCGCGGAGCAGCGGGACGTGCGGCCCCTGCACGGCGACCTGCATCACGGCAACGCCCTGCACAGCGCGGAGCGGGGCTGGGTGCTGATTGACCCGAAGGGCCTGATCGGAGACCCGGCGTTCGAGTACGCGAACCTCCTGTGCAACCCCACCCTGACGCACGCGCTGTCCCCGGGCCGGCTGGAGGCGCAACTGGCCGTGATCGCGCAGGAAAGCGGGCTGAACGCTGCCCGGCTGGCCCGCTGGGCGGCGGCGTACGCGGGCCTGTCCGCGGCGTGGCACCTGGAGGACGGCCAGCGGCACGAGGCAGCGCTGACCCTCCGCGTGGCGCATGCGGCAAATCTCGCTCCCGGGCGCTGACGCGCGTCCCTATACTGGCGCGACATGACCTCCCCGAGTTCCCTTGCGGCCCCCACTGCCGGGCCCAGCGCCGCCGTGCCCAGTCCGTGGAAATTGTCCGCCTTCTGGTTCGGGAGTGCCTTCCTGTGGCTGCTGCTGCTGCTGATCCTGATGCCCGCCGACGTGAAGCACTTCGTGGGGGACGCCGACAAGGGCAAGTACCTGGGCCTGCTGGGCGGCATCGGCGCGGTGGTGGCGCTGGTGCTCCCGCCCATCGTGGGCAACTACTCCGACCGGGTGGGCAAACGCCTGCCGCTGATGCGTCTGGGCGTGGGCGTCAGCGTGGTGGGGCTGGCGGTGATGGCCTTCGCGGCCACGACCCTGAACGGCATGAACGGCTTCTGGATCTACACGCTGGGGTTCCTGATCGTGCAGTTCGGGAACAATTACGCCACCGCGCCGTACAGCGCCCTGATTCCGGAACTCGTGCCGCAGGCCGAGCGCGGACGGTACAGCGGCGTGATGGGGCTGTTGCAGGCGTCCGGGCAGTTGCTGGGCGGCGTGACGGCCCTGCTGGTGGGGCTGCTGCACCTGCCGGGCCTGGTCAGTTACCTGCTGATCGCCGTGGCGGTCCTGGTGAGTGCCTGGGTGACGCTCTCCGGCGTGCCGGAAACGCAGGTAAAGGTCCGGAAGGAGTCGGGCCCGCGCCTGAGCCTCGCGCAGCTGTTCGCACACCAGCCGTTCCTTTGGGTGTTCATCACGCGGGCACTGTTCGCGCTGGGGCAGTACAGCGTGCAGCCGTTCCTGAGCTACTACACCAAGGACGTCCTGAAGCAGGAGAACGCCAGTCTGTCCACCAGCATCCTGCTGATGACGATCATCGTCGGGGCGATCTGCACCACCCTGATCGGCGGGCGCCTGAGTGACCGCATCGGGCGCAAACCCGTGATCTACGTGGCCGGCACCCTGATGGCCGCCATCGCGCTGCTGCTGCTGATCGCACCCAGCTTCCCGGTGGCGGTGGCGATGTCCCTGGTGTTCGGGCTGGGCTACGGCGCGTTCACCAGCGTGGACTGGGCGCTGGGCAGCGACGCCATGCCCAGCAGCGGCAGTTACGCCCGCGACATGGGCATCTGGCATGTGGCGTTCGTGGCGCCGCAGCTGATCGAGTCCCCGCAGGGCATCCTGCTCGACCACGGCAACCGGCTGGGCGGGAACCTGGGGTACAGCTGGGTGTTCGGGCTGGCGGCCGTGTTCTTCATCCTGGGCGTGATCCTGGTGCGCAACGTGCCGGAAGCGCCCCGCGGGGCCCGCAAGGCGGGATAAGGTCACCCGCCAGCGCGAGGCCGGCGGGTGTGGACGCTCAGGCAGGCGGCGGGTCAGTCGTCGCTGCTGCGGGCCATGGCGAACACGTTCATGAACTGCGCCAGGGCCATCGCAAAGCCGGCCACATAAGTGAGGGCAGCGGCGGTCAGAACGCGCCGGGCCCCAGCTTCCCCTTCGGCGCTGCCGTTCAGGGCGCGGCCCTGGAGGTACTGCAGCGCGCGGCGGCTGGCGTCGAACTCCACCGGCAGCGTGATCAGGTGAAACAGCAGCGCGAAGCCGAAGAAGATCACGCCGGCCCACACCAGGCCGCTGATCTGCAGGAACAGGCCCACCATCAGCAGCAACGGCGCGAGGTTCATACCGAGGCTCAGGGGCATGGCCATCTGACCGCGCAGGATCAGGGCCGGCATGCGGACCTTGTCCTGGATGGCGTGGCCGACCTCATGCGCGGCGACGGCCATGGCGGCCACGCTGGGCACGTTGTAGTTCCCCTCGGACAGGTTCACAGTCTTGCGGACCGGGTCGTAGTGGTCGCTGAGGGTACCGGGCACCATCTGCACAGGGACGTTGTGCAGGCCGTTCTCGTCGAGCATCTGGCGGGCCACCTCGGCCCCGGTGAGGTTGCGGGCATTGCGGACCTGGCCCCAGCGGCGGTAACTGCTGGTCAGGTATCCCTGAATGAGCATGGAGGCGACAAAAATCGCCAGGATCAGAAAGGTGTACGGGCCAAAGATCATGTGATACCCCCACTTCACATCTTAGCCAACCACACTCAAGTTCAATGAGAAAACGTTCAGCGTGGACCGGGAAACCCCAGTCCACGCTTCACATTTGCCAACCGGCCGCCGCTGCCCCAGAGACAGCTGCCAGCCCTGTATGTTCGGGATCAGCCCGTGCTGGCCTCGCCCGCGGCTTCCAGCGGCCGGGCCGTGACGGTGAAGCGCAGCGCAGTCCGCTCTTCCTGATCAGCGCCCAGCTTCACGAAGGCCGGCTGCGTCACCAGGTCCAGGTGGTCGCCCACCAGATACCCGCGGGCGATGGCCATGGCCTTCACACTCTGGTTCACGGCTGCGGGGCCGATCGCCTGAACTTCCACCTCACCCTGGGAGCGCAGCAGCGCGGCGATGGCACCGGCGAGGGCGTTGGGTCTCGAATTTCCAGAAACACGTAATACTTCCACGATTCAACCTCTATAAGTCGTACAGGAACACGCTCGGTTTCGACGGTCCAGAACGGGGGTATTGTGGCGCCGCTTCCGAAGCGGTACAAGGCCCCCAGCGGGGGGGCCCGAAAAAGGCAAAATCTGCGTCCTGTGAAAGAAATCTGCAAGACTTCGCCTGTTATGGACCGCTCGGATCAGGGCGTCACCCCCCACCAGCATACCGTTCGACGTCGAACAAAAGGTGTGACCGCGCGGGTATTCTCTGCACATTTTTATTCACACCGTGCGCCCCCGCCCAGTACTCGCCCCGGCGCCGCGCCAATCCCTCCCCTTGCACCACGCCAGACAGCGGCGTAACATGATCGGCCGTGCACCACCCCAGCGGTGACCCGGCCGGGCGGTTAGCTCAGCGGTAGAGCTCTCGCCTTACAAGCGATAGGTCGGGGGTTCAAATCCCTCACCGCCCACCACAGCAGGCCCCGACCCCGGTCGGGGCTTTTTACTGGCGCCCTGCCGTCCATGGTCAGGACCGGGCTGGACTGGCGATGACGCCAACGAACCGCAGGCAAGGCCCCACGGAGATCCACGTCCAGGCCCGGTCTCAGCCGGTGGTCGTCATGCGCTCCGCGACGGCCAGCACGTCCTTGGGACCGAGCACGCCCTTGAACCACACCACCCGGTCCCCGAAGTCTCTGGGGTCCACCCCGGCCTTCTCCAGGTTCAGGCGCTCGGAGACGCACACGATCACGTCGGTCCGGCCGGATCTGCGCAGCAGTTCGAACTTCTTCCGGAGGTACTCAGGCCGCCAGTACCCGACGATCTCCACCAGCACCGACTGTTCGCCCTTCACCAGGCGGAAGTCGGGGAGGATCACCCCGCCGGGCACGGGCACGAGGTCCACCTCGCGTTCCAGCGTCCAGTCCGTGCTCAATTTCGCGAACCGCTCGGTAAAGCCGGCTTCCAGCGCGGAGTCGTGCTCCTCCGGGGGTTTGTAGTGGCTGACGTAGCCGTCCTCGCTGGTGAGCTGCAGCATCCATTCCTGGTCCGCTTTGTCCACCCAGGCGAGTTCATGGCGGGGTTTGACCTGGGCGGTCAGGTCCCATTTCGTGACGTGCAGCAGAGCGGGGAGAAATTTCGCCATGGCGAGGCCGTAGCGGGTGGTGCTGCCGAACAGGCTGGACGGGCCGTCCATCGTCAGGGTGAAGCCGATGCCGGCGTCGCCCTCCACGGTGAGCATCAGCCCGAAGAACTTCGTGTACTTCAGCAGTTGCTTGTACCGGGCCGGTTCGTTGCGGCGGGCGGTGATGATCAGGCTGTACGCCCGGTACAGCTGCCCCTGCACCTGCGCCAGATCGAAGCGCTGAATGAGTTCCGTGGGCGTGGGCGGGTCGAAGGCCACCAGGGTCTGCTGGTCCGGCAGGTCCGCGTACAGGGCCGAGAGAACGTCTGCCGGGGACACGGTCGGGCCCAGTTCTCTGGCCGCCTGGTCCAGGATCCGGGCAGTCCGGTGTCGGCTGGGTGGGCCGCCCTGCGCCAGGGCGAACACCCGTTGCCTCACCGCGGCCGGTTCCGTGTCGCCTCCGGCCTCGAACTCGGCCGTCTGGGTGAGGAGGTGCGCCAGCCCGCGGGGCACCTTGACGCTGGGTACATTCTTCTCGAAAGGCTGCAGGGCCTCATCCAGTTCGAAGCGGCGTTTGCCGATATGCGCCTCGAACGTGGCGATGAGGCTCTCGGCGAGCTGGAGATTGGAGGGCGTGGGCTTGAGTCTCGCGGGCAGCACGATGCCGGCCTTGACGTTGAACTTGAGCAGTTCAGTCGGCAGCATTCAGCCCACCGGCCCGTTCTGATCTTCCCAGAAGCGATCGAAGTCGGCCGGCTCCCCGGGGCGCCATTGCCCCTTGCGCTGCTGGCTGACGCGTTCCTCGCTCGTTCCTTCGGTGATGACCTCGTACAGCACGGCCTGCTTGCCCTCGGATTTGCGCAGGATCCGCCCGAGGCGCTGGATGTGCTCCCGTTCGGTGGACGTGCCGGACAGCACCACGGCCAGGCTGGCTTCCGGCACGTCCACACCCTCGTTCAGGACTCGGCTGGTCGCCAGGTACTGGTATTCCCCGCTGCGGAAGCGTTCCAGGATGGCGCTGCGTTCCTTCACCGGGGTCTGGTGCGTGATGACAGGAATCAGAAATTCGCGGCTGACGCGGTAGGCGGCGTCGTTGTCGTTCGTGAAGATCAGGGTCCGCGAGTCGGGATGCTCGGCCAGAATCGCCTCCAGCACCCGGAGTTTCCCCTCGGTGCCGTACGCGATGCTCCTGGCTTCCTGGTGGGCGCGCATGGCCTTGCGTCCAGCGAGGCTGCCGCTGGCGGCCACGAACTGCTGCCAGCCATCCAGGGACCCGAAGCGGATGCCTTCCTGCCTCAGGAACTCGTTCCGGAAGCGGATCAGTTCGTCGTAGCGTTCTTGCTCGGCGCGGGAAAGCTTGACCCGGACGAGCTCCAAGCGGTAATCCGCCAGGGTGTCACCTGCGAGTTCCGCCGGGGACACGCTGTAGACGACAGGCCCGATCAATTCGTCCAGGTCCCGTTCCCGGCCGTCGGAGCGTTTCAGGGTGGCGGACAGCCCCAGGCGGTAGGGAGCGAGGCTCATCTCCGCGATGACGCGCGTGAAGTCGCTGGGCAGGTGATGCACCTCGTCGCAGATCAAGAGGGCGTAGCGTCCGGCGAGCGTTTCGGCGTGAATGGCGGCAGAGTCGTACGTCGCGATCAGGATGGGCGTCTCGTCATGGCTGCCGCCGCCCAGCAGGCCCACGTTCGCGTCCGGGAAGGCGGCCACCAGCCCGGAATACCACTGCTCCATCAGGTCCAGGGTGGGCACGGTAATCAGGGTGCTGCGGGGCGTGTCACGCATCGCCAGCTGCGCGAGATAGGTCTTCCCTGCCCCGGTCGGCAGGACCGCCACGCCGCGCCGCCCGGCCGCCTTCCAGGCCTGCAACGCGCCACTTTGATGCGGGTAGGGCCGTTGGTCGCGCACGAAGCTCAGGTCGAGCTTCTGGAAGCCGGCCGCGTCGTCCCGCAGGGGCAGGGCGGCCTGCCGGGCCGTTTCCATGATCTCCCGGTAGGCCCGGCCTCGCGCGCGGTAGCTCTGGCTCCGGTCGTCCCAGGTGAAGAAGTCACGCAGCGCTTCGGGGCATTCGCGCATGACGAGCGTGCCGCGGTCCAGCCGGAGGACCGCGGTCACCTGCCCCACCGGGGGGGGCAGGAGCGTGGAGGGGGGGCGCACGGCACGGGCATCGGCGGGGTCAGCTGGCCCGGCTGAGCTGGAACTGCATCTGGCGGCGCACGCGTTCCTGCACGAGCACGTCCGGCACCCACAGGCCCTGCTGGCCGCGCACGGGAATGGGCACGTCGAAGCGCATGGGGTGGCGGAAGGTCAGGGCGATCCGGCCGGGTTCGTACCAGGCGGATTCGCTGTACTCGTCCACGGCGGCCAGGGTCACCACGCCGATCACGGCGGAGGGCGTGACGGTCGTCGGCCAGTACCGCTGGCCGCCGTGCCGGTAGACCCAGTCGTTCCAGTGCCGCTCGAAGCGGCTTCCGGCGTGGATGAGGAGGGGCTGGTTCAGCAGGCGGCGGGCCTGCGCGGTGTGGTGCGGCGCGGCGTGCCAGGGGCGGCTGTCCACGTCCCGGCCGCAGTCCAGGGTGGCGCTCGCCAGGGGTTCGGGGATGGTCAGGGCGTGCAGGGGCGCCCCGGGCGTGGGGACCGGCCAGGGCATGGGCTGGTGGGGCGCGGCCATTCAGCTCACCTCGTCGAGTTGCAGCCAGTCGAGGTTGAAGAACACCCGGTCGATCCAGCGGGCGAGGTCCTCCATGACCTCGTCCGGGTGGTAGGGGAACCACTGCCCGATCAGGAGGGTGGCGCCGCCGCCGCTGAGCATCTGGCCGGGTGAGAGGATGACGCCCGCGTCGTAGGTTTCGGCGGCGTGTGTTTCGAGGTCGTGCAGGGCCTGGGGGTCCACCTCGTGGCCGGGAGGCGGGTACAGCAGGATCACGGCGGCTGCTGGTTCGCTCATAGCAGAATCATGCCTCAGGAATTGCCTCAATATAGTAATCCGGTTCCGGCACCCGGCCAGAAGGGGCGCGGCCCTCATGGCCCGGCCACCATCCGGTTCCGGCCTGCCGCCTTCGCCTCGTACAGGCGCCGGTCGGCGAGGTCCACCAGCCCGGTCACGCCGACCGCCTCACTCAGGCAGGCCAAGCCCGCACTCAGGGTCACGGGCGGGATCCCGGGCGGCAGCACCGTCCGCACCACGGTCAGCACCCGCTGCCCCACCTCCCGGGCGTCCGCGGGAGACAGGTCGGCCAGAGCCACCAGGAACTCCTCTCCGCCCCAGCGCACCAGCACGTCGCTGGGCCGGGTCAGGTCCCTCAGGAGCGCGGCGACGGCCACGAGCACCTCGTCGCCGCGCCGGTGGCCCAGGGAATCGTTGATCTGCTTGAAGTGGTCCAGGTCGAAGAGAATCACCGCCAGCCGCTCGGGCGCGGCCTGCCACTGCCCGGCCAGGGCGGCCAGTTGCGCCTCCCCGGAGCGGCGGTTGCACAGCCCGGTCAGGGGATCGGTCGCGGCGATCGCGGCCAGGGCGGCGCTGCGCACCCGCTCGGTGCTGACCTCCTGCCCGTGCAGCGTCAGGTGCCACGCCAGCGGAATCGTGAACCCGGTGAGGATCAGCCCCGGCACGTCCGGCACGGTGGACTGCATCGCCCCGCTGAACAGCAGCCCGTACGTCACGCCCACCAGCACGGTCGCCCAGCGCAGTGGCAGCCAGGAGAACGCCAGCAGGAACACGATGACGGCGTGCAGCAGCAGGCCGGACGTGATGGGCCGCTGGGTCTGGGCCACCACCGCCACGTTGAGCAGCAGCCATAGGGTCACCAGCCCCACCGCGCCGCGCTGCACGTGATGAATGGGCAGGCGCGGCCAGCCGGCCAGGACCACCAGCAGCCCGTTCAGTCCGAAGGCCACCATGGCCGGCACCGAGACGAACGTGGCGGTCGGGTCGCGGTCTACGTACAGCCGCGTCAGGATCTGCACGAGCAGGGCCAGCAGCGCCAGCACCATCAGCGCCCCCCTCTGCCGGCGTTGGTTGGCGTCGATCTGGCGCTGGGGGGCCTCCACGCCCCCACCGTACCCGAGTGCCCGGACGCGGCCCTTCATCTGTTCCCCGGCCCGGATTCATGCAGGGCCGCGCCGCCCGCCTGCACGCGCAGAAGCCTCCGGGGCGCCGTGATGAGCGCCGGTCACTCATCGCCGACCTCCGGCCGTGGGGGAGAATGCCGGATGCCTCCGGTTCAAGCGGACCTCCTTCTTCCCTGCGGCGTCACCCTGCACGGCCGCCTGTTCAAGGGCGCCATGAGCGAGGGTCTGGGCGACCGCGCGGGCGCGCCCCGGCCCGAACTGGGCCGCCTGTATGCGCGCTGGGCGCGCAGCGGCATCGGGTTGCTGATCACCGGGAACGTGATGATCGCCGCCCGCGCCCTCGGCGAGCCCGGCAACGTCATCCTGGAGGACGACCGGCACCTTGCCGCCTTCCACGACTGGGCGGTGCGGGGACAGCGGGACGGCACGCAGGTGTGGGTGCAGCTCAACCACCCGGGGAAGCAGGCGCCGCGCGGCCTGAACGCCGAGACGGTCGCCCCCAGCGCCCTGCCCTTCCCGGGCGCGATGGGCCGGGCCTTCGCCACACCCCGCGCCCTGACCCGCGAGGAGATTCACGGCCTGAGCGGCCGCTTTGCCGCGTCGGCCCGGCTGGCGCAGCGGGCGGGCTTCGGCGGGGTGCAGCTGCACGCCGCGCACGGGTACCTGCTCTCCCAGTTCCTGTCGCCCCGGCACAACGTGCGCCAGGACGAGTACGGCGGCAGCCCTGAGAATCGCCGCCGCTTCCTGCTGGAAACGTTCGCGGCCGTGCGCGCCGCGGTCGGCCCGCGGTTTCCGGTGTCGGTGAAGCTCAATTCGTCGGACTTCGTGCGCGGCGGCCTCAGCGAGGAAGAGAGCCTGGAGGTCGTGCGGACCCTCGGGGAGGCCGGGTGCGACCTGATCGAGATTTCCGGCGGCACGTACGAGAAACCCATGATGATGCTGGGCCGCGGGGAGCGCGGCGGGTTCTTCGCGGACTTCTCCCGGCGGGCGCGTGCGCTGGCGGGCGTGCCGGTCGGTGTGACCGGCGGGTTCCGGGACGCAGACGTGATCCGCGAGGCGCTGGATTCAGGGGCAGCGGACCTGATCGGTCTGGGCCGCCCGCTGGCGGTGGACCCGGACTTCGCTGGACGGGTGCTGCGGGGCGAGACGCTGCCCCGGCTCGCCCGCCCCGGGCGGACCGGCGTGCGGGCCGTGGACCGGTCCGGGTCCTTCGACACGCTGTGGCACGAGGACGCCCTGCGGCGCCACAGCCGGGGCCAGCCGGTCCGTCCCGACGAGAACATGCGGCTGGCCCTGCTGCGAATCCTGGCCTCCACGGG
Organism: Deinococcus ficus; assembly: GCF_003444775.1. NCBI lineage: Bacteria > Thermotogati > Deinococcota > Deinococci > Deinococcales > Deinococcaceae > Deinococcus > Deinococcus ficus. The sequence continues at coordinate 1,560,867 of NZ_CP021081.1, forward strand.
CGTGCAGGCGGCCCTGCGCCAGCGCCGGGCCTAGGGCACCTGACTGGCGTTCCGGTGCGCGGCCCGCGGGCCGGGAACGGGGGACGCACCGTGGGCCGGAACGGGGGCGGCGGTGAGGCGCTCGACCCGGTCTCCGTCCAGCCGGACCCAGCCGGCGCGGCGGGCGTACTCCAGCGCGCGGCGCGTGCGGGTCTCGTCCCAGTCGAGGCGCCGGGCAATGGCGGCCGGCGTGTACCGCTGCTCGCCGTGCAGGGCCGTCAGGAGCAGCCGGGCGGTGAAGTCCTCGCGCTGACGGGCGCGGCGGGCGAGGGTGGTGACAACGCCCTGCTCCGGCGAGAACAGCAGGCTCAGCGTGAACACCACGCCCAGCACGCTGGCGATCATTCCCGCGATGGAGGTGTCCAGCCACAGGGCCAGCGCGTACCCGGCGGCGCTGCTGACCACGCCGATCACCAGGGACAGGCGCAGCATGCGGCTGAGCTGCCGGGTGAGCAGGTACGCGCTGGCGGGCGGGATGATCACGAACGCCACGATCAGGATGGCACCCACCGACTGGAACGCCCCGACGGTGGTGAAGGACAGCAGCGTCATCAGCAGGTAGTGCACGGCGGTGGGCGCAAAACCCAGGGTGGCGGCCAGCCCGGCGTCGAACGTTCCGACCTTCAGTTCCTTGTAGCACAGGCCCACGAACGCGGCGTTCAGCAGGGCCAGGGTGCCCATCAGCAGCAGCGACTCGGGCACCTCGCGGCCCAGGAAGATCACGGTGTTCAGGGGTGCGTAGGCGATCTCGCCGTACAGCACGGCGTCCATGTCCAGGTGGACGTTGCGGAAGTACAGGGACACCAGGATCACGCCGATGCTGAACAGCAGGGGAAACACCACGCCGATCGCGGCGTCCACCTTCACGCGCCCGCTGCGTTCCAGCAGTTCCACGCTGAGCACCGTCAGCAGGCCCATGGCGGCCGCGCCGATCAGGGCGGGGACGGTGGCGGTGCCGCCGGACAGCCAGAAGGCCCCCACGATGCCCGGCAGGACGGCGTGGCTGATGGCGTCGCTGAGCATGCTCTGTCGGCGCAGCACCAGGAACACGCCCAGCAGGCTGCCCGCCACGGCGACCAGCGCGGCCGTGAGCACGATGATCAGGTCCGCGGCGATCATGGGCGCACCCCACGGCGCATCGCCTCGCGCAGCTCCCGGCCGCGCCGCATGGACGTGAACTTCGCCCACAGCAGCCCGCGTTTCGGCGCGAGGAACAGGGAGATCAGCAGGACGGCGCTGGCGACCACGATGATGACCGGACCGGTGGGCAGGTTGGCGTTCCCGGCCGAGATCACGGCCCCGACTACGCCGGACAGCGCGCCGAACACGGCGCTGAGCAGCAGCATCCGCCCCAGCTGGTCGGTCCACTGGCGGGCCGCGGCGGGCGGGGCGATCAGCATGGCGGCCATCAGGACCACGCCCACCGTCTGAAGCCCCACCATCACGGCGATCACGGCCAGCGAGGTGAGCAGGGTGCCGAGGCGCCCGGTGGGGTAGCCCAGCGTGTGGGCGTAGGTGGGGTCGAAGGTGATCAGCTTGAACTCCTTGAACAGCAGGGCCACCAGCCCCAGGCCCACCGCGGACAGCGCGGCCATGACGGTCACGTCCGCAGCGACGATGGTGGCCGCCTGCCCGAACAGGAACTTGTCCAGGCCGGACTGGTTTGCGTCGCCGCTGCCGGCGATGAACGTGAGCAGCGCGATGCCGAACCCGAAGAACGCGCTGAGCATGGTGCCCAGGGCGGCGTCCTCACTCAGTCGGGTGTACTTCAGCACCGTGATGACCGCCAGGGCGCCCAGCCAGCCGCTCAGGCCGGCGCCTAGCAGCAGCCACAGCGGGGCCTTGCTGCCGGTCAGCAGAAACGCCAGGCACACGCCCGGCAGAGCCGCGTGGGCCAGGGCGTCGCCCAGCAAGCTCTGGCGGCGCAGCATGGTGAACGCCCCGATCACGCCGCCGGTGACGCCCAGCAGGGCGCTGCCCAGCGCGACGTTGCGCAGGGTGTAGTCCGTGAAGAGATCCAGGGGGGTCATCCGACCTCCCGCAGGAAGTGCGTTTTCGCGCCGTACGCCGCCTGCAGGTTCTCCCGGTGGAACACCTCGGTCATGGAGCCGCTGGCGATCACCTCCACGTTCAGCAGCGTGAGGTGATCGAAGTAGTCCCGCACGGTTTCCAGGTCATGATGCACGACGATCACGGTGCGGCCCTCCTGCTGGAGGCTCTGCATTACGTCCAGGATGGCGCGTTCGGTGGTGGCGTCCACCCCGGCGAAGGGTTCGTCCATCAGGTACACGTCGGCGCTCTGCGCCAGCGCGCGCGCCAGGAACACCCGCTGCTGCTGCCCGCCGGACAGCTGCGAGATCTGCCGGCCCGCGAAGTCCGCCATGCGCACGCGCTCCAGGGCCTGCATGGCCGCGTCCCGCTCGGCGCGCCCGGGGCGGCGGAACCAGCCAAGCCGGCCGTACGCGCCCATCTGCACGACGTCCAGGGCGTCGGTGGGAAAATCCCAGTCCACGCTGGTGCGCTGCGGCACGTACGCGACCCGCCGGCGCACCTCGGCGAGCGGCCGCCCGAAGAAACGCACGGTGCCGGACGCCACCGGCAGCAGGCCCAACGAGGATTTCAGCAGGGTGCTTTTCCCCGCACCGTTCGGGCCGACGATGGCGCACAGGTGCGCGGCGGGAAAGGTCACGTCCACGTCCCACAGCACGGGCGTCTCGTGGTAAGCGACGGTCAGGTCACGCACGCTCAGGGGCGGCGTGGCGGCTTCAGGTGTGGTCATTTCAGCCCTCCCAGGGCGCTGCTGATGGCGTGGGCGTTGTGCCGCACCATGCCGATGTAGGTGCCTTCCGGCGTGCCGGCGGCGCCCAGCGCGTCGCTGAACAGCTCCCCACCGATCCGCAGGGTGTGGCCCTGCGCCCGCGCCGCCTCGATCACGGCGTCCACGGTGCGCTGCGGCACGCTGCTCTCCACGAACACCGCCGGAATACCGCGCTGCGACACGAACCGCGCCAGGGCCTGGATGTTCTGCGTGCCGGCTTCGGCGGCCGTGGACACGCCCTGAACGCCTCGGACCTCCACGCCGTACCGCCGGGCGAAGTAGTTGAAGGCGTCGTGCGCGGTGACCAATACCCGCCGCTCCTTCGGGATGCTGTGCGTCAGGGTCATCACCTCGGCGTCCAGCGCGTCCAGTTGGCGCAGGTACGCGGCGGCATTCTGCGCGTACTGGGCCTTTCCGGCAGGATCGGCGGCGCTCAGGGCGTCCCGGGTGGTGCCGGCCGCGAACTTCCAGAGACTGACGTCAAACCACACATGCGGGTCGGGCAGGCCCTCGGCGCCGTCCGGACGGAGCAGCCGGTCATGGGGAATCTGCTCGGTGACGGCCACGGCGCGCCCGCTCTTTTCCAGGAGTTCCACCATCTTGCCTTCCAGGTGCAGGCCGCCGTACAGGATCAAGTGGGCGCCCTGCAGGGTACGCACGTCGCGGGCGCTGGCCTTGTACAGGTGGGGATCTACGCCGGGGCCCATCAGGGCGCTCACGGTCACGCGGTCCCCGCCGATCTCCCGGGCGAGGTCGGCGACCATGTTGGTGGTGGCGGTGACGCGCACTTTCCCGCTGCCCAGGTCGGCTGGCTGAAGGGTGGCGACGGTGGTGGGGGGGCGGTCCTGGACGCTCTGGCAGCCGGTGAGGAGGGCCGCCAGCAGCAGTGAGGGAAGCGGCAGGCGCAACATGAGATTTAGGCTTCCCTAAAAATCAGGAAATGTCAACTGCCGGTTTGCTTAACCTGCCGGTAGAATTCCATTGAACCTAATTCACCGATCCCGGACGGCGCTAGCGACCGGCTTCTCCAGCCACCAGGGACAGCAAAACCCCCGACGACTCGCCTGGGCCGGTGGCGTCCCTGGCAACATCCAACCGGCCGTTACAGCGACCGGACGCGGAATCAGTGGGTGTGCTCCTTGAGGCTCCACGGTGTTCACAACCACGCACTCGAATAAAGTTTCGAGCAATACCTGAGTGCATGGCGCCTCCAGAGCTAAGCAGCCGGGTTCTGCACGTCACACCTGCAAAGGTGTATACTGGGGTGAAGGTTTCCGAGTTCGCAAGATCGAGAGCGCACGGAGCAGGATTCCGTGCGCTCTCTTGCCCTGGAACCCGAGGAGTTTGGTATGGCACAAGGTAAAGTTAAGTGGTTCAACGCAGAGAAGGGCTTCGGCTTCATCGAGACCCCCGGTAGCCCCGACGTGTTCGCGCACTTCAGCGCCATTCAGGGCAGCGGCTTCAAGAAGCTCAACGAAGGCGACGAAGTCGAGTTCGAGATCGAAGACGGCCAGCGCGGCAAGGGCCCCCAGGCCAAGAACATCGTGGTGACCAAGGCCGCTCCGGCCGGCGCCTACGACCGCCCCGCGCGTCGCGACGACCGCTGGTAATCCGACCCTAAAGCGAAGGAGCCCACCCGGGCTCCTTTTTTCATGTCAGGAAGACGGACCAGCGGGAGATAAAACCCCCGGCCATCTCCGAAATCACCCCGCCTACGCGCGGGGCAGATAAGCAAAACTGCCCTCGAAAGTCCTCCGGCGCAACAGCGTGGCGCTTTTCATCGTGAGTGTGCCCCTCATCAGCCCGTGCGGGGTGGTGACCTCCACCTCGCACGCCCCGGCGTTCTGCGTGCACGCCTGGGTCAGGGCGTCGATGTCCTCCGCCAGCGTCCCCTTGGGCAGGTGATGGGTGTCGGCAATGATGGTCAGTCGCTTGTTGGGCGCCACCCGGTACTGTCCTCGAAGTCGCAGCATCCTGACAGGATAACCCACCTCACATTTCCTCACCGTAACCAAAGTGCGTTAGGTTGGGCTGTGTTAAAAGACGACATGGCCATCCACGCAGGCATTCCGGAAAAAGTGATTCTCGGAGCGCTGCGTCAACTGAGCGCCGATATGGAGGACGTGACCTGGGACATGGGCCGCACCCGTCCCGGCCGTCCCGTGAAGGTGTTCTTCGAAGCCGAAACCATCGCCGACGTGCAACGCGCCAAACGCCACCTGGAAAAACTTCTCGGTGACGCCGGCTACGACCTGATCCCCTGAACCCATCAGGGGCGTCCCGAGCGGTGACGAACAGAAACCAGTAGAGCGACGACCACCAGCGTCCCGGCGAAAGTCGTACCGGCCCAGGATGCTGATGGCTGTCGCTCTGCTCCTGGGCTTAGTGGACCAAGAATGCTAACGGTCAGGGTGCCGAAGAGCAGCATCCATCGCTCAGAACTTACCGCCCAGGCTGAAGGGGAGTCAGGTTAGGTCCTTCGACCCCGGCCCCAGGCGCAGCGGACGGTCTTCAGCCTTCTGCGGCCTCGACATTGATCTCGCGGGCAGCCAGGGTCAGGCGGGCGTCGGTTTCCTTTTCCTCTTCCAGCGTCGTGCGCAGCACCATGGCCTGCCGTTCCAGGCCGAGCAGGTCGGCGTAGGCGGCGACCGTGCCGTACCCGGCGATCTCGTAGTGTTCGATGCGTTGCGCGGCGGCGATCAGGCCCGCGTCCTTCACGGCGGGGGCGGCCTTCTCGCGGATCATCTCCTCGCCTTCCTTCACGAGGCCGAGCATCGCCTGACAGGTGTGTCCGCCCGGGTCCTGCTCCAGGTCCTGGAAGAGGCCTTCCAGCCGGCCCACCTGTTCCTGCGTCTGTACGAGGTGATCCTCGAAACCCCGTTTGAGGTCGGGGTCGGTGGCGGACGCGGCCATCTTCGGCAGGGCCTTGAGCAGTTGCGTCTCGGCGGAGTAGAGGTCACGGAGCTGTTCCAGGTAGAGGTCGTGCAGGTCCTGAAGTTTCACCTTGATCTTTGCCATGTCGGGCCTCCTTGAGGGGCTGCCTGTCAAGTGTGGCGGGGCGAAGTTCAGCCTCCGCCCCGCCTCGCTTAAATGCGCCTTACGAAACGCCTGGGCTTCAGTCGGCCACGATGCGGGTCAGGTCCCACTCGATGGTGCGCTGGACGGGTTCCAGGCCGTAGGCGTTGCCGGGCAGGATGAAGCTGCGGCCTCCGGTGAGGTGGGTGACGCCGTCTTCCTCGACGGCCGTGCCGGTTTCCTGCACGGCGAACCATCCGAGCTGGGCCTTGTGCTCGTCGCTGGTGCTGTATTCCGAGTCGTGGTAGTCGTTGCATCCGCCCTTTTGCAGGCTGTAGGACGTGGTCTTCTGCATGCCGGAGACAAGCTTGAGGGACCGGGGGTCGCCGATCTCCAGGGTGTATCCGGCGCCGGGCGTGAACTCGATGTCGATGTTCGACGTGCCGATCTTCTCGACGTTGGTCACGGCGGTGGAGTCGCTGCGCATCGTCTGGGAGCGCGTGAAGCCGATGCACTCGACGTCGAAGGTCTCGTTGTAAGTGGAGCTGTAATCGTGCTGGCCTCTGTACTCCGCCTGGGTGGTCAGGCGGGCGAAGGTGGCGCTGCTGCTCTCGTGCCCGTTGACGGTGTACACGGCGTCCCGGATGAGCACGGAGTCCTGGCTGCCGACCACGCCGCCTGTGACGGTGCCGTACACCGGCACGGACATGCGGCCCTGGTCGAGGACCTTCACCGTGCCGATCCAGCAGGTGTCCCCGGCCTGCCCTTCGCAGTGCAGTTTCCAGTCGCGGACGGTCAGGGGAGCGGTGGCCGAGATGGGCCACATGCGGTACAGCAGTTCCTGCGGCATGGTGATCAGCCCGCCCACCCCGCCGGCCGCGGTGCCCAGGGCGTCCACGAGGTCCGCGGCCAGAGAGGAGCTCTTGATGGAGGTGATGGCGGTCACGCTGCCTTCTTTCAGCACGGGCGTCACGTCGTCGCCCAGGTCACGTTTCTGCCGCACGCCCTCGAAGCGCAGGTCGGCGACGCCGTCCGCGCCGGTCTTGTCGTGCATGACCTCCTCCCCCTGCAGCGCGGAGAGGATGTTCGTGTGCCGCTGGGTGTAGGAGTCCTGGCCCTGGGCGGCGAAGACCCGCCAGCGGACGTCGCTGCCCTCCACCGCCCCGGCGTTCGGGGTGCTGAAGTCGATGCCGGCCGCGTTGAACGCCAGGCGGAAGCAGTTGAGGTACTGCACGCCGGTGTTCAGGTCGTAGTGCACGCGCACGCTGGCCTGGTGCACGCCCTCGCCGTTCTGGGTGGCGCTGCGGGTCCGCTGGACGGTGGGGTTGTCCACAGTCAGGTCCATCTGGAAACTGGCGAAGGTCAGCAGGAACTTCGTGTAACTGGTGATCAGGTTCGCGGTGCCCAGCCAGCCGGCCGCCCGATCCGCGGCGCTCTCCCCCGGCGTGCTGCTCACCGAGTCGAGGTAGGCGAGCAACTGGTTCAGGCCGCTGGTCATGGCCAGTGCCGCGGCGTCCATGATGGTGCCCTCGGTGCCTCCGAAAGTGCAGTTCGCCGTGGCCGCGGGCACCAGCCCCTGAGCGCGCACGCCCGCCCCTGCCGGCAGGGTGGCCGGGGTGGGCAGGACCGCACCGTAGAGCTGCGCCTGCCGGGCGCTGCCGCCCACCAGCCGGAGCATGATCAGGGTGTGCTGCACGGCCGAGAGCGGCACCTGATCAGCCGGCGTGTCACTCAGCAGGCCGGGCTGACCGGCGGGGCCGCTGGCGGTCACGAACCGCGCCCAGAACCGGGTGGTGGGCTGAACGCTGTCCGTTTCCAGGCGCAGGTCCTCGCGGAGCAGCTCCGCGATGCGTGAGGCGTCCGCGTTCGGGTACAGGACCCGGAGCGTGTCGGCGAGATCGGCGAGGGTGACCGTGCCGCCGCGCGCCTGCGCGAACGCCAGGGCGTCCGGGTCCAGTTCGGCCACCGCGACGCCCTGTGCGGGCTGCTGGGCGGGCTGGATCACGCGGCCGTCCAGGCCCCGGACGGCGATGCCGCTGGCCGCCAGGACTTCCTGAAGCTGGGCGGAGGACGGCTGGCCGGTGCCGAAGCGGGCGGCGAGGTCGGCGGCTCGGGTGTCCACCTGAGCGAGGTCCGGCACCGGGAGGTCGGGACCGGCGGGGCCCGGGGTGGGCGCGCCGCAGCTGGCGAGCAGCAGAGTGAGGGCGAGGGCGATGGGAAGGGACCGGGAGCGTGTCATGGGCCGACCGTACGGGGAGGTGGATGGCCGGCCGATGGCAGGCATTCAGGGTGCCGGGTGGGCCACTCAGGGCCTGCGCGCGGATGCGAGGGCCTGCAGGGCCCGGTGCGTGCCCTGCACGTTCAGGAACGCGTCGCGGTACTCGGCCGGGACCTGCTGCACGGCCGCTTCCAGCCAGGTGAGGGCCTGCTGGAGCGGCGCGTCCGCCGCGGCGGCGTCCAGCGCCATGAAGACGCGGTGGTGCACGAGAAGCGGCCGGGCGAAGTCGTCCCGGGGCGCGTGGGCGGGCAGGCGCGCGACGGCGGCCTGGCTGTCCGTGCGGGCCTGTGCGGCCTGCCCGGCGGCCAGGAGGGCGGCGGCGCGCGTGGTCAGGGCGGCCGTTTCCAGGTCCGGGAAGTGCCGCGTGCGCGCGAGGTCCAGGGCCTGGGTGGCGAGGTCGACCGCGTCCTGCGGCCCGGCGAGGTCGGCGCGGGCCAGCAGCAGGAGGCCCCGGGTGTACGGGAAGTCGCGCCCGCTCAGTCCCTTCTCGACGTGCTCATACGCGGTCAGGGCTCCGCCCCGGTCCTCCCGCGCGGCCCGGACGCGGCCCACGTGCAGCCACGGAATGAACGCGCCGGAGTCCCGCGGGTCCGGCTGCGCGAGGGCCCGCCCGGCGGAGGCGAGGCAGTCGTCGTGGGCGCCGATCGCCCAGTACAGGTCCGCGAAGGCCCGGTCCAGGGACCCGCGTGGCTCGCCCACCTCGTCGCCGTACGCCTCGGCGCGGCGCAGCCAGTCCAGAGCCTGCGCGTAGTGCCGCAGCCGGGTGTGCGAGATGCCCAGTTCCGTGAGGTTCGCGCGGTACAGGGTGGGCGCATGGGCTCGGTCGAGCTTGACGTCCAGTTCCTCCCGCAGCCGGATCACTTCCGGGAACTGCTCGCGGGCGTGCAGGGTCGCGGCAAGGTTGTGCATCGCCCACGCCGAGCGGTACGTGTCGCCCAGGGCGCGGAACAGGTCGCTGGACCGCCGCAGGTGCGGTTCGGCCGCCTCGCCCTGCCCCAGCCGGAGGTACGCGCCGCCCAGGGCGATCTCGCCCAGTGCGCGCTCCCGGTCGTCGCCCAGCGCCTCATGCAGAGCGCGGAGGTAGGGCGCCATGTCCTGCACGTCCGCCTCGCGGCCCTGGTGCGCCCGGGCCTGCACGAGTTCCCGCAGGAGGGCCGCCCGCACGCGTGGCAGGTCCAGGCCCTCGAGCTGCGCCAGCCCGGCCAGGGCCTCCGCCTCGGCCGCCTGCGCCTGCCCGCGGCCGAGCAGCCGGCCGGCCCGCAGGGCCGCGACCCGGGCCCGCTGCGCGTTCGTGCGGGCGCCCGCCGCGAGCCTCTCCACGAGGGGATCGAGGGCCGCCACCTGCTCGGTCCGCCAGGGGCTCTCCGCGGCCCGCACCAGGGCGTCGAAGGCGGCGTCCTGCTGCCCGAGTTCCGTGTACAGCTGCGCGGCCTCCTCGAAGAAGCGCACCGCCTCCACCGGCCGCAGTGCGCCCAACGCCTCGGCGGCAGCCCGCAGGAACAGCGGCGCGGCCCCTGCCAGGTCCCCACCCTCCTGCGCGTGCCGGGCCACGCGGGCGGCACTGGCGCCCTCCCGGCCCAGAACCCGGGCCGCGCTGCGGTGCAGCAGCCGCCGCACGGACGGCGGAATGCCGGCCAGCACGGTTTCCTGCACGAGGTCGTGGCTGAACCGCTCGCCGGTCATCACGCCTGCCGCCTCCAGTTCCTCCCAGGCCGCCGCGACGTCCAGCAGCGGCGCGCCCAGGACGTCTGCGATCAGCTCCACCCGCAGGTCGCTTGCCACGATGGCCGAGGCGCGGGCCGCACTCAACGCCAGGACCGACAGGCGCGCAAGCCGGTCCGAGAGGAGCTGCGAGGCGCGCTCCGCGACCGGCAGGGCGCCGCCCGGGTCGGGCAGTTCGATCAGGTGCTTGACGGTTTCCAGCAGGAAGAAGGGGTTGCCGCCGGTAAAGCGCGTGAGCTGCCCGGCCCGCGCCTGCACCTCCGGCACGTCCAGGTCCCGCAGCAGTTCCGCGATGGCCTCTTCCGGCAGAGGGCCGAGGTCCAGGCGCCGGTTGTGCCCGGCCGCGCTGCCCCGGCGGAACACCTCGGCCGTCTCGGCCGGCAGTTCCGCCGGGCGCACGGTGCAGATCAGGTGCGGCACCCCGCCCGGCTGTCCCAGCGGAAACGCGGAGGAGATCAGCACGAAGCCCGCCTCGATGGACGCGGCGTCCGCGAGGTGCAGGTCGTCGTACAGAATGGAGCCCACCCCCGCCAGCCCGGCCTGAAACACGTGCCGGATCGCGGCGTGCAGGGACGCGTCCGGCGCCGCGGCCTCCCCCGGGCCGGAGCGCAGTTCCGGCAGCAGCCAGGCCAGACTCGCGCGCATCCACGGGTCCAGCGGCAGGTCGGGGGTCCGCTCCAGAATCCGGCGGAGGTTCCGGCCGGTCGTGGCGTACGGCACCAGCGCGTCCCCCGGGCGGCCCTCCAGGTGCAGCACCTCGCCCTTGCTGAGCGCGAAATCCCGCGCGAGCCGGGACTTGCCCACGCCGGCCTCGCCGGCCAGGATGATGAACTGCCCGGCCTGCCACGCCTCCTCCATGCTCTCCCAGGTGTCCGCGCGGCCCACCAGCGTCGGGGGGCGCAGGACGGACAGCGGCAGGCGCCGGCCCCGGCCTGCCGGCGCCCTCACCTCCCCCCGCTCGATCTCCCGGGCCAGGGCCACCGTCTCCGGGAGGGGCTCCACGCCCAGCTCCCGGAGGAGAGCCTCCCGGCAGCGGCCGTACGCCCGCAGCGCGGCGGGCCGGTCCCCGGCGAGGTAATGCAGGCGCATCAGCCGCCGGTGCGCGTCCTCGGACACCAGGTCCAGGTCCAGCAGGCGCAGCGTGGTGCTCACCGCGCCGGACAGGTCTCCGGCGGCCTCCTGCTCCGCGGCTGCCCGGGTCAGCAGGCGCGTCTGGGCGTGCTCCAGGCGTTCCCGCCACGCGTGCAGCCAGTCACTCAGGTCCGGACGGTCGTCGAAGTCCACGCCCGGCAGGAGCGGCCCGGTCACCATCCCGTCTCCCCCGTCACCGCCCTCACTCACCAGTGCCGCGGCGTCCACCCGAACGTGCGGCGCGAGCCCCACCCGGTCATCCGCGACCAGCACCGCGTCCCCGGCCGCGCGGTTCACCCGGCGGATCAGGTGCACGAGGTTGTTCCGCGCCGCGCCTTCCACGGTGTCCGGCCACAGCAGGCCCGCCAGGCGCGACCGCGCCGTGGGGCCTTCCAGGGCCAGGTACGTGACGAGCGCGAGGGCCGTGCCGTCCAGCCGCACCGCCGGTCCCTCCGGATGGACCAGGGTCGGCGGGCCCAGCACCCGCAGCTGCCAGCTGTCTCCTCGCGCCATGTGCCGGCAGCATAACGAAGTCCAGCACGAGCAGGGGATCAAACCCCGGGGCGGTGAACATGGGTCCGTGAGCGGAAGCCGGCCGCCGTGACCTCCGGGCAATGACCTTGGAATGGCAGGAGCGCCGGACCTCAGCCCGGCACTCCTGTGGACGCTCCGCGAAAGTGGGGCTTTAGACGGGCGGCAGCTGCGGGTCGCCCAGCTCGCCCTGGAGGGCCGCGGCGAACTGCAGCAGGGTCCGGTCCTGGCCGTGCGGGGCGACGAGCAGCACGCCGGTCGGTTCGCCGTCGTGCAGGGTGGGCACGGCGAGGCTGGGGTAGCCGGCCTTGGCGGCGAGGTCGTACCCGTGAATGCCGGGGAACACGACGAGATCGGCGTCCCGGAACAGCACGTCGAAGCCCTCGGTGCGGGTGAGGCGCAGGTCGCGGTCGCGGGCCTGCCGGTAGGCCAGCTCGCTGAAGTCGCCGCGGGTACCCTCGGCCGCGTGCAGGAGGGTCTGGCCGTACTTCAGGCAGCGTTCCGGGTCGGCGTCGTTGGCCTGGATGACCTCGTGCAGGCTGCGGGGGCCGCGCTGCACGCCGCTCAGGTAGGCGTTCAGGTCGCCCTTGAATTCGTACACGAGCACGTCCAGCAGCCAGCCGGAGCGGCTGAGTTCCTCCCGGCTGGGGAAGCCGCGGCGCTGCACGTCGGCGCCCAGGCGGCCCAGGTGCCCGGCCACGGTGTCCAGGGCGGCCAGTTCGCCCGGGGAGGCGTGGCGGGCGTCGTCGATCAGCACGGCGCGCAGGGGCCCACCAGCGGCCGGGGCGGTGAGGGTCAGGGCCTGCGTGGCAGGGTCGGGACCGCTGATCACGCGCAGGATCAGGTCGGCGTCCCGGGCGGAGCGGGTGATGGGGCCGGCAGTGTCCTGGCTGTGGCTGATGGGGATGATGCCGGTACGCGGCACGAGGCCCAGGGTGGGTTTCAGGCCGTACACGCCGCTCTGGTGCGCGGGACTGACGATGCTGCCGCTCGTTTCCGTGCCGATGGCGGCGGCGCACAGGCGCGCAGCGACGGCCACGCCGCTCCCGGAGGAGCTGCCGCCGGTGTCCCGTCCGGCCCGCCAGGGGTTCACGGTCTGCCCGCCCAGGCTGGAGTACCCGTTCGTCATGCCGAGCGTCATGAAGTTCGCCCATTCGGTCATGTTCGCCTTGCCGAGGATGACGGCGCCGGCGGCGCGCAGCCGGGCGACCAGGGGCGCGTCGGCGGTGGGGACGTGGTCGCGCAGCAGCACGCTGCCGGCGGTGGTGGGCAGGCCCGCCACGTCGATGTTGTCCTTGATGAGCATGGGCAGGCCATGCAGCGGCCCGCGATGCTCGGCCGGCAGGGCGTCGAGCGCCGCGGCGGCGCGGGCGGCGTCCGGGTTCACGGTGATCACGGCGTGCAGCTGCGGGTTCAGCGTCTCGATGCGGTCCAGGTAGGCGCGGGTGGCGTCCGCGGCCGTGACCTGCCCGGTGTGGAGGGCCTCAAGGAGGGCAGTGGCGTCCAGGCGCGTGAGGTGGTCGGGGAGCATGCGGGCATTCTAGGTGGGGCGCCGGGCCGGCGGGCCGGGGCAGGGTAGCCTCGGGGGCATGATCGACGGGGGCAGCCGGGCAGCACCGCAGGGGACCGTTCAGCTCAGGGAACAGCCGGGCCGCGCCGTGGCCTTTCAGGGGAACCCGGGCAGCTACGGGGAGATCGCGGCGCTGAACGCCCTGCCGGACGGGGAGAGCGAGACGCGCGGGTACCCGACCTTCCACGAGGTCGCCCGGGCCGTGGAGATAGGTGAGGTAGCGTTCGGGGTGCTGCCGGTGGAGAACAGCCTGATGGGCGCCATTCACCAGAGCATCGACCTGCTGTCGGACACGGAACTGCACGTGGTCGGGGAGGTGATCGTGCGGGTGAGTCACTGCCTGATGGCGCTGCCGGGCGTGGCCCTGGAGGACATCCGGCAGGTGATCAGCCAGCAGCCGGCGCTGGACCAGTGCACGAACCTGATCCGCCAGCACGGCTGGACGCCGGTGCCCGGGCACGACACGGCCGGCAGCGCCCGCGAGATCGCGGAGCACGGCCTGCGGGACGCGGCGGCCATCGCCAGCAGCCGCGCGGCCGGGCTGTACGGTCTGGAGATCCTGAAGCGCGAGATCGAGGACGAGCCGTTCAACTACACGCGGTTCCTGATCCTGTCGCGCCTGCCGCAGGACGTGACGGACGCGCCGCACAAGACCAGTCTGGTGTTCGCGGTGCGGCACACGCCGGGTTTCCTGGTGGAGACCCTGAACGAGCTGCGCGGCCTGAACCTGACCCGCATCGAAAGCCGGCCCCGCCGGGACCGGGCGTGGAGTTACCTGATGTACGTGGATTTCGAGGGTGACCCGCGGGATCCGCAGGTGGCGCAGGCGCTGGCGGGGGTGCTGCGCAAGGCGAGTTACGCGAAGATCATCGGGTCGTACCCGATGGCGATCACGCCGGTGGGCTGAGCGGGAAAGCAGGGGCGGCGCGTGAGGTAGGCCCACGCGCCGCCCGCTGCCGTCGGGCCTCAGATCAGTTCGACGAGCACCTGCCCGCCGCTCACCACGTCGCCCTTGCTGACGTTGATGGCGGCGATCTCCCCGTCGCTGGGGGCGGTGATGGCGGTTTCCATCTTCATGGCCTCCAGCACCAGCAGCGTCTCCCCGGCCTTGCACATCTGGCCCAGCTCGACCTGCACGGACGCGACGGTGCCGGCCAGCGGCGCCTGAATGGCCTTGTTGCCCACCTTGGGCCCGCCGCCTTGCTGCGGAGCGGGCATGGCGGGGGCGGGGGTGGCGGCGCCCGAGCCGAAGCTGCCCGCATGGAACACGCCCAGCGTGGGGGTTTCTTCCTCGACCTCGACGTCCACGTCGTACGCGACGCCGTTGATGGTGACTTTCAGTTTCATGGGGGACCTCGGCTTGTGTGGGGGTCTGGCGCGGCGCCTAGATGGGGCGGCGGCGGATGCTGTGGGTGACCTCGTGGCCCTGGATGGCGGCGCGGCCCTGCTGGGACCACGCGGCGTCGGTGCGGTAGTGCACCTGCCGGACGCGGGCGCGGTGCCCGAGGGTGGCGGCCACGGCGGCGGTGATCGCCAGCATGACGTCCTCGGGGATGTCGCGGGCCTGGGCGTCCTTCACGGCCTTCAGTTCGGCTTCCAGGGCTTCCACGCGCCGGAGGAGGGCGTGGACGGTGGCGGTCAGGTCGGGGGTGGGGGTGGTCATGTCAGGTCACCGGCCTCACGTGGGGCCCACGCCGTGCTTCTTGGTGGGCTGCAGTTCGCGTTTGCGGTACAGGATTTCCAGCGCGCGGGCGACCTGGGCGCGGGTGTCGCGCGGGTCGATGATGTCGTCCACCAGCCCGCGGGAGGCGGCGACGGCGGGCGTGCTGAAGGTCGTGCGGTACAGGTCGATCATCTCGCGGCGTTTGGCGGCGGGGTCCTCAGCGCTCTCGATCTCGCGTTTGAAGATGATCTCGGCGGCGCCCTCGGCGCCCATCACGGCGATCTCGGCGGTGGGCCAGGCGAACACGCGGTCGGCGCCCATGTCCTTGCTGCACATGGCAAGGTACGCGCCGCCGTAGCTCTTGCGCAGCACCAGGGTGATCTTCGGCACGGTCGCCTCGGCGTAAGAGTAGAGCATCTTGGCGCCGTGGCGGATGATGCCGCCGTACTCCTGCTGCGTGCCGGGCAGGAAGCCGGGGACGTCCACGAGGCTCAGCAGGGGGATGTTGAAGGCGTCGCAGAAGCGGATGAAGCGGCTGGCCTTGTCTGAAGCGTTGATGTCCAGCACGCCGGCCAGCACGGTGGGCTGGTTGGCGATGAAGCCCACCGTGCGGCCCACGACGCGGCCGAAGCCCACCACGATGTTCCCGGCGTACCCGGCCTGCACTTCCAGGAAGTCGCCGCGGTCCACGATGTTGGCGATGACCTCGCGCACGTCGTAGCCCTTCTTGTCGTCGTCGGGGATGATCTCGGCGAGGTGCGGGTTGGGTTCGATGACGTCCACCGGGTCCACGATGGGCGGGTCCTCGGTGTTGTTCTGCGGCAGGAAACTCAGGAGTTTTTTGGCGATCAGCAGGGCGTGGCGGTCGTCGTCCGCGATGAAGTGGATGTTCCCGGCGCGGGCCATGTGCGCGTCGGGGCCGCCGAGGTCCTCGGCGCTGACCTTCTCGCCGGTGACCTGCTGGATGACGCTGGGACCGGTGATGAACATGTTCGCCTGCCGCGTCTGGATGATGAAGTCCGTCAGGGCCGGGGAGTACGCCGCGCCGCCCGCGCAGGGGCCGGCCACCACGCTGATCTGCGGGACCACGCCGGAGAGCTGCACGTTCGTGTAGAAGATCTTCCCGTACCCGGACAGCGACCCGATGCCTTCCTGCACGCGCGCGCCGCCGGAGTCGTTGATGAACACGAAGGGCGTGCCGGTGGAGAGGGCCGCTTTCATCATGGCGACGACCTTGTCCGCGTGCACCTCGCCCACGCTGCCGCCCGCGACGGTGAAGTCCTGGCTGGCGAAGTGCACGGGGCGGCCCAGCACGGCGCCCACGCCGGTGACGACGCCGTCGGCGGGCGCGTCGAGTCGGTCCATGCCGAACAGCGTGGCGCGGTGGCGGCTGAACAGGCCGGTCTCCTGCAGCGTGCCGGGGTCCAGCAGCGCTTGCACGCGTTCGCGGGCGGTGAGTTTCCCGCCGGCGCGCTGCCTGGCGAGCCGGGCCTCGCCGCCGCCGAGTTCCAGGGTGTGGCGCTGCTCGGCCAGCGCCTCGATGCGGTCGTGCATGGTGGGTTTGTTCGTGGTGGTCATGGCTTCAGGCTCCTTCCGGGGAGTTCGGCGGTCACGCGGGCTGCACCTGCACGGTGTGGGTCTTGCCGCCCACCTTGACCTCGTACCTGATGGGGGTGGTCACGGCGTTCGCGCCGAAGGCGGCGGCGCGGGCGTTCGCGTCGGCCTGCGCGGGGTCCAGGCCGACGTTCTTCGGGCCTTCGGGGCGGGTCTTGAAGAAGCCGGCGGCCACGCCGGGGAACATGGCGTAGGTCAGGACGTCCTCCTCGGTGCCGTCGAAGCCGTCGAGTTTCTCGGCTTCCGCGCGGAGTTTCGGGAATTCGTTGGGGATCAGGTCGGCGGGGCGGACGGTGATGGGGTCCTTCTTCGCTTGGGCCTGCGCGGCGGCGATCACGTCGGGCTGCACCTCGCCGGCGGTCTTGCCGTAGTACCCGAGGGCGAGGTCGGCGAACTCGCCGGTGAGGACCTTGTACTTGCCCATCAGGACGTTGAACACCGCCTGCGTGCCCACGATCTGGCTGCTGGGCGTGACCAGGGGCGGGTACCCGGCGTCGGCGCGCACGCGCGGCACTTCCAGCAGCACGTCTTTCAGGCGGTCGCCGGCGCCCTGCTGCCTGAGCTGGGATTCCATGTTGCTGATCATCCCGCCGGGAATCTGGCTGTCGAAGATCTCGGTTTCCACGCCGGTGATCGCGCTCATGAACTGCGTGTACCTGGGGCGCACGGCGGCGAAGTGGTCCTTGATGCGGGTCAGGCGGTCCTTGTCGAGCGTGGTGGTGTAGGGGGTGCCTTCCAGCATCTCCACGAGGCTTTCGGTGGGGTTATGGCCGGGGCCTAGGCTGAGGCTGCTGATGGCGGTGTCCACCACGTCCGCGCCGGCCTCGATGGCCTTCATCAGGGACACCAGGGTGACGCCGGTGGTGCTGTGGCAGTGGACGTGCACGGGCACGTCGCCCAGGGCGTCCTTGATGCCCCTCACGATGTCGTACGCAGGCTGCGGTTTGAGCAGGGCGGCCATGTCCTTGAGACACAGACTGTCGCAGCCGAGGTCCATCAGGTCGCGGGCGAGCTGCACGTACCCCTCGACGGTGTGCAGGGGGCTGACGGTGTAGCAGATGGTGCCCTGCGCGTGTTTGCCGGCCTTCTTCACGGCCTTGAGGGCGCGCTCGACGTTGCGGACGTCGTTCAGGGCGTCGAAGGTGCGGAAGACGTCCATGCCGTTCTCGGCGGCCCGGTCCACGAAGGCGTCCACGACGTCGTCGGCGTAGTGGCGGTACCCGAGGAGGTTCTGGCCGCGCAGCAGCATCTGCAGCCGGGAGTTGGGCATGAGGCGCCGGAAGGTGCGCAGGCGTTCCCAGGGGTCCTCGTTCAGGAAGCGGATACAGGCGTCGAAGGTGGCGCCGCCCCAGCATTCCACGCTCCAGAACCCGGCGGCGTCCAGGTCCGCGCAGGCGCCCTCCATGTCCTCCAGGGCCATGCGGGTCGCCATGAGACTCTGGTGGGCGTCCCGCAGGGCGAGCTCGGTGACGCCGATCACACGTTTGTTCCCTTGGTCACTCATGAGCTCATCCTGTCACTCCAGGCCGGGACGGATGCCGGGTCGCAGATGAGGCGTCCCTAAAGAAAGAACGCGGCGCACATTTGTTGCGCAATGGCAAATAAGTCAAGCAAGGAAACAAAGACGAACGCCACCAGTCCGCAACCCAGCAATACAGGTGTCCCGGTCCATCGTGCAGGCTATCGTGAAGGGCGTGACCCACAACCCAGACAAGACCCCGGACGCCGCCGTGGACGTGAAGGTGGACCTCCACCCCGGCGCGAAGGACAGCCGGACTGCCACCGACGAGATCAGCGTCACCCGGCACGGCGTGACGGTGCAGGGGCGCACCCTGACCTACACCGTCACCGCCGGCACCATGGTTCTCGCCGAGGAGAAACACGGCAAGGACGGCGAGGCCGAAGGCGCCCGGCCCCGCGCCCGGGTGTTCTTCGTCGCGTACGCCCTGGATGAGCAGGACGAAACCACCCGCCCGGTCACCTTCGCGTTCAACGGCGGGCCCGGCAGCCCCAGCCTGTGGCTGCACCTGGGCCTCCTCGGGCCACGCCGCGTGGTGATGGGGGATGCCGGCGCCCTCACCGGCCCGCCCTACACCCTCACCGACAACGAGTTCACGCTGCTCACCCACACGGACCTCGTGTTCATCGACCCGGTCAGCACCGGGTACTCCCGCGTCACCGAGGGCGAGAAACCCGGCGAGTTCCACGGCTTCAAGAAGGACATCGAATCGGTCGGGGACTTCATCCGTCTCTGGACGTCCCGCGCCGGCCGCTGGCTGTCCCCGAAATTCCTGATCGGCGAGAGTTACGGCACTATGCGCTCCGCAGGCCTGAGCGGGTACCTGCAGGAACGGCACGGCATGTTCCTGAACGGCCTGATGCTGATCAGCACCATCCTGGACTACGCCACGGTGGACACGACCCCCGGCCACGACCTCGCGTACGTCACGCACCTGCCCACTCAGGCCGCGACCGCGTGGTACCACGGCGCCCTCGGCCGGCGCCGCAGTCTGAAGGCCACCCTGCGCGAAGCAGAGGCCTTCGCGGACGGCGAGTACGCCAGCGCCCTGCACCTCGGCGCCCGCCTGACCGGCCCCCAGCGGCGCCGCGTCGCGCAGACCTACGCCCGCCTGACCGGCCTGAGCCCGCAGGTCATCCTCCAGAACGACCTGCGCGTCCCCCTGGCCCGCTTCCGTAAGGAATTGCTGCGGGACCGCAACCTCACGGTCGGCCGCCTGGACAGCCGCTTCACCGGCATGGACCGCGACGCCGGCGGCAGCCAGGCCGACTACGACCCCAGCTACAGCGCCATCCTCGGCCCGTACACCGCCACCTTCAACCACTACGTCCGCGCCGAACTCGGCTACCAGTCCGACCTCGCCTACGAGGTCCTGTCCGGCCGCACCCAGCCCTGGAGCTACCGCGAGTTCGAGGGCCGCCACGTCCGCGCCTCGGACACGCTGCGCAGCGCCATGCACCAGAACCCGCACCTCAAGGTCCTGGTCGCCAGCGGGTACTACGACTTCGCCACCCCGTACTGGGCAGCGCGCCACACGCTGGACCACCTGCAGCTCGACCCCAGCCTGCGCGGCAACGTCCGCGAGCACTTCTACGAGGCCGGGCACATGATGTACGTGCACCTCCCCAGCCTCGCGCAGCAATACACCGATCTCACCGCGTTCATCGAGTGGGCGCGTCAGTAATCATTTTCAGGGCTGCCGGACCAGCAGCGTCACCCGTCCTTCGCAATCAATACCAGCCCCCAGTCGAGCTCCGCGACCGGAACGCCCTCCGCATTGACGTTCCGAAACCGGCCCGGACGCTCTGATCCGCTTTCCAATGGCACAGGGGGCCAGTGCATTCCATCTGGCCTCCCCTGCCGCTTGTCCGTGCAGGGCACGGTTGCGCCGGGCTGGGGGCGCTATGCTTCGTTCATCGCGCTTCGCGGCGCGGTCATCCAGAGTCGCCCGAGGGGTGTTCCTCCCCGCTGACGGCGCGGCAACCGGCTTTCATTGCGGCACGGTGCTTTCAGGAAAGGTCCCTTGGTGGTGCTGACGATGGCACGAGCGGATACGATGGCCCGGCGGCAGCGCATCTGCGCATAGACACCCGAGGCCGCCCTGTGCGGCTTTTTCTGATGGAGTGCGATGTTGAGCGAGTGGACTGATGACCTGCGGGCCGAGGCGCGCGAACGAATCCTGGTGCTGGACGGGGCGTGGGGCACCATGCTTCAGCGGGCGGGATTGACGGAAGCGGATTTCCGGTGGGACGGCGCGGACCCTCTGCGGATGTACCGGGGCAACTTCGACCTGTTGCAATTGACGCGGCCGGACGTGATCCGGGACATTCACCGCGCTTACTTCGAGGCGGGCGCGGATATCGCCAGCACGAACACCTTCAACAGCACGACGGTTTCCCAGGCGGATTACGGGACGGAGGCGCTGGCGTACGCGATGAACGAGGCGGGCGCGCGGCTGGCCCGGGAGGTCGCGGACGAGTTCGAGGCGCGTGACGGCCGCCGGCGCTGGGTGGCGGGGAGCGTGGGGCCGACGAACCGCACGGCAACCCTGTCGCCGGACGTGGAACGGCCCGAGTTCCGGAACGTGACCTTCGACGGTCTGGTGGAAGCGTACACGGAGGCGGTGCGGGGCCTGATCGCGGGCGGCGCGGACCTGATCCTGCTGGAGACGGTGTTTGACACGTTGAACGCGAAGGCGGCGCTGTTCGCGTGCGAGGAGGCGTTCGCGCAGGCCGGGAAGACGCTGCCGGTGATGCTGTCCGGGACGATCACGGACGCGTCGGGGCGCACGCTGAGCGGGCAGACGCCGGAGGCGTTCGCGGTGAGCACGGAGCACGCCCGGCTGTTCAGCCTGGGGCTGAACTGCGCGCTGGGCGCGGACCTGTTGCGCCCGCACCTGCGGGCCATCGCGGCGAACACGGAGGCGCTGGTGTCGGTGCACCCGAACGCCGGGCTGCCGAACGCGTTCGGGGAGTACGACGAGACGCCGGAGCACACGGCGCGCGTGCTGGCGGAGTTCGCGCGGGAGGGGCTGGTGAACATCGTGGGCGGCTGCTGCGGCACCACGCCGGAGCACATCCGCGCCATTGCCGAGGCCGTGAAGGGCATCGCGCCGCGCACGGCGCCCACCCTGGCACCGTACCTGCGCCTGAGTGGGCTGGAGGCGCTGACGGTCACGCCGGACCTGAACTTCGTGAACGTCGGGGAGCGCACGAACGTGACCGGCAGCCCGAAGTTCGCGAAGGCGATCCTGGCCGGGGACTACGACGCAGGCCTGAAGATCGCGCGCCAGCAGGTCGCCAGCGGCGCGCAGATCGTGGACATCAACTTTGACGAGGGCATGCTGGACGGCGAGGCGGCCATGGTGAAGTTCCTGAACCTGCTGGCCGGCGAGCCGGACATCTCCCGCGTGCCGCTGATGCTGGATTCCAGCAAGTGGGAGATCCTGGAAGCGGGCCTCAAGCGCGTGCAGGGCAAGTGCGTGGTGAACAGCATCTCCCTGAAGGACGGCGAGGAGAAGTTCCTGGAGCGGGCACGGCTGCTGCGGCGGTACGGGGCGGCGGCGGTCGTGATGGCCTTCGACGAGCAGGGGCAGGCGGACAACCTGCCGCGCCGGCAGGAGATCCTGGGCCGCGCCTACCGGCTGCTGCGGGAGGTGGTGGGGTTCCCCGCGCAGGACATCATTTTCGACCCGAACGTGCTGACCGTGGCGACCGGGCTGGAGGAACACGACCGGTACGCGCTGGATTTCATCGAGGCGACCCGCTGGATCAAGGCGGAACTGCCGGGCGCGCTGGTGTCGGGCGGGATCAGCAACGTGTCGTTCAGTTTCCGCGGGAACAACCACGTGCGTGAGGCGATGCACGCGGTGTTCCTGTACCACGCGATCGGCGCGGGCCTGGACATGGGCATCGTGAACGCCGGGATGCTGGCCGTGTACGACGACATCGAGCCGCGGCTGCGCGACGCGGTGGAGGACGTGATCCTGGCGCGCCGGCCGGACGCCACCGAGCGGCTGCTGGCCCTGGCCGAGGATTACCGCGACGTGAAGCGCGAGGCGGCGGCGCAGAGCGCGTGGCGGGAGTGGCCGGTACAGGAGCGGCTGAAGCACGCGCTGGTGCAGGGCGTCACGGACCACGTGGTGGAGGACGCCGAGGAAGCCTACCAGTTGCTGGGGTCGCCGCTGGCGGTGATCGAGGGGCCGCTGATGGACGGCATGAACGTGGTCGGGGACCTGTTCGGCGCCGGGAAGATGTTCCTGCCGCAGGTGGTGAAGTCTGCCCGCGTGATGAAGCGCGCCGTGGCGCACCTCACCCCGTACCTGGAGGCCTCGAAGCAGGAGGCGGGCGGCAAGGGCAGGGTGCTGCTCGCCACCGTGAAGGGCGACGTGCACGACATCGGGAAGAACATCGTGGGTGTGGTGCTGGCCTGCAACGGGTACCAGGTGACGGACCTGGGCGTGATGGTCCCCACCGAGAAGGTGCTGGACGAGGCCGAGCGCATCGGCGCGGACGTGATCGGCCTGAGCGGTCTGATCACCCCCAGCCTGGACGAGATGGTCACGGTGGCCCGCGAGATGACCCGGCGCGGCATGCGGCAGCCGCTGCTGATCGGCGGGGCGACCACCAGCCGCGCGCACACCGCCGTGAAGATCGACCCGGCGTACGACGGCACGGTGGTGCACGTGCTGGACGCCAGCCGCGCCGTGACGACCACCAGTGAGCTGCTGGCCGACGAGGCCGGCTACCGCGAGCGGACCCGCGTGGAGTACGACGCGCTGCGGGAGCGGCACGGCGGGCGGCAGGTGCGCCTGATTCCCGTGGCGGAGGCCCGGGCACGGGCGCCGCGCCTCTCCCCGGCCGTGGCGCGCGCCCCGATGGCCCCCGGCCGGCAGGTGATCGAGCAGCCCATCGCGGAACTGCTGGAGTTCATCGACTGGACGCCCTTTTTCATCGCCTGGGAGATGCGGGGCATCTACCCCACCATCCTCAGCGACCCGCTGCGCGGTGAGGAGGCCCGCAAGCTGTTCGCCGACGCGCAGGCGCTGCTCCGGCGCGTGATCGAGGAGAACCTGCTGAACGCCCGGGGCGTGATCGGGCTGTGGCCCGCAAGGCGGCGCGGGGATGACATCGACGTGTTCACGGACGGGAGCGAGGCGCCCGCGGCGACTCTGCACACCCTGCGGCAGCAGCGGGAGCAGGCGACACCGAACGCGGCCCTGGCGGACTTCGTGGCGCCCCGCGGCGACCATGTGGGGGCGTTCGTGGTCGGCATTCACGGCGCGGAGGAGCTCGCGCGGGCCTTCGAGGCGCAGCACGACGATTACAGCGCGATCCTGGTCAAGGCGGTCGCGGACCGCCTGGCCGAGGCGTTCGCGGAGAAACTGCACCGCGACGTGCGCGTGCGGCACTGGGGGTACGCCCCGGACGAGGCGCTGGGCAACGACGACCTGATCCGCGAGCGGTACGCCGGCATCCGCCCCGCGCCGGGGTATCCCGCGCAGCCGGACCACACCGAAAAGCGCACCATCTTCGGGCTGCTGGACGCCGGTGAGGTCGGGGTGGCCCTCACGGAGTCCTGCGCGATGACGCCGGCCGCGGCGGTGTCCGGGCTGTACTTCGCGCACCCGGAGGCGCGGTACTTCGCGGTGGGCCGGATCGGGCGCGATCAGGTGCAGGACTACGCCGGGCGCAAGGGCTGGACGCTGGAGGAGGCCGAGCGCTGGCTGACGCCCCTGCTGGCCTACGATCCGCTGAAGGAAGCGGGGGCGGCGGCCGTGCCGGTGACCACGTGACGTCGGGCTCGCGCGTCTCGGTGGAACTGGTGCCTCGCTCGCGTTCCGGGCTGCGGCGGGAGATCGCGCAGGTGGCCGAGCACCTGCCCAGCGTGGACACCATCAACGTGCCGGAGTTCCTGCGGTACAGCACGCGCTCCTGGGAGGGCGCGGCGTTCGCCCGGCCGCGCTTCCGGGGCATTCCGCACGTGCGGGCCATCGACCTGAACCCGCGCGAGCCCCTGCCGATGTGCGGGCCGCTGGTGGCGCACGGCATGGACGAGCTGCTGGTCGTGTCCGGTGACCCGCCGGCCGACATGAGTCACCGCGTGTACAACGTGGACGCCGAGCAGGCGATCCGCCGCGTGGCGCGCGAGCTGCCGCATGTGAGGGTGTACGCGGGTCTGGACCCGTACCGGCAGTCGTTCGCGCGGGAACGGGACTACCTGGAGCGCAAGCTGGAGGCCGGCGCGGTGGGGTTTTTCAGCCAGCCGTTCTTCGACCTGCGCCTGATGGACGCCTACGCGGACCTGATCCCGGACGGCGTGGAGATGTGGTGGGGCGCCACGTCCGTGCTGTCGGAGGGGTCCTACACCTACTGGGAGTCCCGGAACCACGCGGTGTTTCCGCGAGCGTTCCGGCCGACGCTGGAGTGGAACCGGCAGTTCGCGGCGGACCTGTTGCAGTTCGCGCGGGACCGGGGCCACCATGCGTATTTCATGCCGATCAAGACGGACGTGGTGGAGTATCTGGGCGGCATCCTCTAGCGCCCATGGCATGGAAGGCGGGCGGCGAACCTCACGATTCGCCGCCCGCACTGCTGCCCTCACTCAGGAGTTGTCGATCACCACGGTGAAGCTGCGGCTGACCTTGCCGTTCGCGGGCACGTCCACCTTCACGGTGGCGAGGGCCTGGTTCTGGGTGGCCTTGCCGGTGTCGATGGTCACGAGGCGCCCGCCGACGCGTTCGGTGATTTCGGCGCGGACCTGACGGGTCTTGCTGCTTTCCAGGGTGTACGTGACCTTGTAGGTGGTCTTCGTGACGTTGCCCTTGGCGTCCTTGGTCTGCGTGACGGTCTGCACGGCGCGGGTGTAGGCGACGTCCGGGTCGTCCCCGAGCGTGAATTCCACCTCGCCGCCCTTGCGGGTCTCGCCGATGTTCGTCTGACCCACGATGCGGTTGTCCTCGCGGACGGTGATCGGGCCGGCCGGGAGGCGGTCGTCGGCCTTGAAGCGGTAGAAGCGGTTCAGGGTGCCTTCCTGCGTGCCGGTGCTGAAGTAGGTGTTCAGGCCCACGTACCGCTCGAAGCTGGTGAGTTTCGGCGTCAGGAAGGGCAGGGTCACGACGCTGTTGGCGGGCAGCGTGAAGGGCGTGGTCAGGGCGTAGCGGTACAGGCCGCGCAGGTCCCCGGCGTTCTCGATCTTGGGGGCGGCGTCTGCGGCGCGGCCGTACGCGGATTCGGCGGTCACGGCGGCCATGGGCATGGGGGGCGGGTAGCCTCCGCCCTGGACGTTCACGTCGCCGGCGTACAGTTCGGTGTTCTTCACGTCGTACGGCAGGTCGGTGCCGTTGCGGACGTCCGCCAGGGCGCTCAGCTGCGCGCCGGCGTCGCTGGCCTTCAGGGTGTAGCGGGGCTGCCAGGTGACGCTGCGGGTCAGGTAGCTCAGGGTGCCGGTGCCCGGCGCCTTAAGGTTGAAGGTCAGGGTCTGCGAGGGGCTGAGGGGGTTGCTGGGGGGCAGCACGTCGAACTGCAGCTGCTCGTAGCGCACGCTGAAGTAGCGGCCGCTCGAGTCCTTCACGAGCAGGTCCTTGGCGCGCACCAGGGTCACGGGCTCGACCTTGCCGTCCTCCCCGCGCAGGAACACCGTCTTGCCTTCCAGGGTGCTCAGCCAGTTCGCCTCCAGTTTCTGGATGGCGCTGTTGAAGGCCAGACCTTCCAGGTCGAGGCTGCCGCCGATCACACCCGCCCAGGCTTCCTGGGGCAGGGCCACGGTCAGGGTGTTGCCGGTGCTGCTGACCGCCTCGCGCACCTCGGTGAAGCTGGGGTAAATGCGCAGGTCGGTGGCCAGGGCGGCGCTGCTGGAGAGGATGGTCAGGGCGAGCAGGCGGGCAGCGGAGGGTGTCATGGCCTCAGCTTGCGCGCGCCTGGCTGATGGAGTGTGAGAAAGGTCTGATTCTCGTGGGCGGGCTCGTCAGCTGGCGAACAGAAAAGAGCCCCGCCGGAGCGGGGCCCTGAAGTGACGCGCTTACAGGATGTCGTCGCGGATGCAGGCCTTGAAGTGGTCCGGGCCGACCTCACGCAGTTCCGGCACGATGTTCGCGCAGTCAGGAATCGCGTACCGGCAGCGGGTGCGGAACACGCAGCCGCTGGGCGGGTTGATCGGGCTGGGCACGTCCCCCTCCAGGATGATGCGCTGGCGCTTCACGCTGGGGTCCGGCACCGGCGCGGCGGACAGCAGCGCCTCGGTGTAGGGGTGCTTGGGGTTGCGGTTCAGTTCGCGGCTGGGGGCGATCTCCATGATGCGCCCGCAGTACATAACGATCATGCGGTCGCAGATGTACTCCACGACGTGCAGGTCGTGCGCAATGAACAGCACGGTCAGGCCAAGCTCCTCCTGGAGGTCCTGGATCAGGTTCACGACCTGCGCCTGGATGGAGACGTCCAGCGCGGAGACGGGCTCGTCCGCCACGATGAAGCTGGGGTCCACGGCGAGCGCGCGGGCGATCCCGATGCGCTGACGCTGACCGCCGCTGAACTCGTGCGGGTAGCGGCCCATGTGCTCGGGGCGCAGGCCCACCCGCGCGAGCAGTTCGGCGATGCGGTCGATGCGGTCCTTGCCGGGGTGCAGGTTGTGGATCTGCATGGCCTCGCCGATGATGTCCGAGACGGTCATGCGGGGGTTCAGGCTGGCGAAGGGGTCCTGGAAGATGATCTGCATCTCCCGGCGGTAGTCGCGCATCTGCGCCTTGGACAGCTTGGTGATGTCCGTGCCGTTGAAGATGACCTGCCCGCCGGTCGGTTCGATCAGGCGAAGGATGGCGCGCCCGGCGGTGGTCTTGCCGGAGCCGGACTCGCCGACCAGACCGACCACTTCGCCGCGGCCGACCTTGAAGCTGATGTCGTTGACGGCCTTGACGTTGCCGACCACGCGGGACATCAGGCCGCCGCGGATGGGGAAGAACTTCTCGAGGTGCTGCACGTCCAGCAGGGTCTCGCCGGTGGCGGCGATGCCGCTGCGGTCGCGGGCGACGGTGGGACTCATGACGGTCATACGCCCACCTCTGCGTTGGTGCGGGTCGCCTGGGGCGTCTGGGCTTCGGTGAATTCACGCCAGCGGATGCAGCGGGACATGTGGCCGCCGCCCATGTCTTCCAGGGCAGGCACGGCGTCGTTGCAGGCGGCGATGGCGAACTTGCAGCGCGGCTCGAAAGCGCAGCCGGGCGGCAGGCTCAGCGGGTTGGGCACGTTCCCGGGAATGGCTTCCAGGCGCGGCTTGGGCTGCCCGGGAATGTGCTCGTAGTCGCCGGGCTTGGGGATGCTGTTGATCAGGCCCATCGTGTAGGGGTGACGGGGGTTCTTGAAGATGGTCATCACGTCGGCCTCTTCGACCACGCGCCCGCCGTACATCACGACCACGCGGTCGGCCATCTCGGCCACGACGCCCAGGTTGTGCGTGATGAACAGAATGCTCATCCCGATGTCCTTCTGCAGCTTGCGCATCAGGTCCAGAATCTGCGCCTGGATGGTCACGTCAAGGGCCGTGGTGGGCTCGTCGGCGATCAGCAGGGCGGGGTTGCAGGAGAGCGCCATAGCGATCATGACGCGCTGGCGCATCCCGCCGGACATCTGGTGCGGGTACTCGTGCACGCGCTTTTCGGGCGCGGGAATCCCCACGAAGCGCAGCATGTCAGTGGCGACCTGCATGGCTTCCTTGCGGTTCTTGCCCTGGTGGAGCATGACCGCCTCGGCGATCTGGTCGCCGACCGTGTACACGGGGTTGAGGCTGGTCATGGGTTCCTGGAAGATCATGCTGATCTCGTTCCCGCGAATCTGGCGCATCTCCGCTTCGCTGAGGTTCACGATGTCGCGGGTCTTGCCGTCAGGGCCGGTGAACAGGATCTCCCCGCCGGCGATCTGGCCGGGCGGCATGGGAATCAGGCGCATGATGCTCAGGCTGGTGACGCTCTTGCCGGAGCCGGATTCGCCCACGACGGCGAGCGTCTCACCTTTGTTGATGCTGAAGGTCACGCCGTCGACGCTCTTCACGACGCCGTCATCGGTGTGGAAGTAGGTTTTCAGGCCGTTCACGGCCAGCATTTTTTCGCCCTGATGGGTCATGGTCTTCCCCTGTGGTGCATGAACATCATGATACAACTCCCCGTTGCTGGGGCGGCGTGGCCGGCGACAACGCCGGCCGGGGTTTGAGAGGTCACCGGCGTTTACGCGGGTCGAAGGCGTCACGCAGGCCGTCGCCAAGCAGCTGCCAGCACATCACCGTGAACACGATGCAGAAGCCGGGGATCAGCACCCAGGGCCGGTCAGTAAAGCTGGAGAAGCCCCCTTCCTGCGCCTGCGTGAGCAGGCTGCCCCAAGAAACGTACGGTTCGACCGCGCCGATGCCCAGGAAGGACAGGCCGGCCTCGGTGAGCATGGTGCCGGGGATCACCAGGCTCATGCTGGCGATCACGAAGGTCATCATGCTGGGCAGCATGTGGCGGACCATGATGCGGTTGTCGCTGGCACCCAGGCCCTTGGCGGCCGAGACGTAGTCCTGCTCCTTGACGCTGAGCAGCTGGCCGCGTGTGGCGCGCGCAATCCCGCCCCACCCGACGAATGCGAGCAGCATTAGCACCACGTACAGCGCGAAGATCGGGTTGATGTCCTGCGGGAAGATGGAGCGCAGCAGGATCAGCAGGAACAGGCCCGGAATGGCGGCGAGCACCTCGATGAGGCGCATGATCAGCACGTCCACGGTGCCGCCGAAGTAGGCGGCCATGGCGCCCATGGCCAGACCGAGGGCGAAGGTCAGCAGGGTGGCGCCCAGGCCGATGGTCAGGCTGATCTGGGACGCGTACATGATGCGGGTGAAGAGGTCGCGACCCATGGCCTCGCCGCCCACCAGGTAAACCTTGCACTCGGGGTTGCCGGTGCCGAACAGGTGAATGTTGGCCGGGATGATGCCCAGAAGTTTGTACGAGTCGCCGCGCACGCCGAAGTACACCGGGCACTTGGTGGTGGACGCCTTGTATTCGTTCTTGAAGGTTTCCATGCTGAGTTCCTGCGTGTACTGGTACACGAAGGGGCGGCCGAAC
Source organism: Deinococcus ficus (assembly GCF_003444775.1). Taxonomy (NCBI): domain Bacteria; kingdom Thermotogati; phylum Deinococcota; class Deinococci; order Deinococcales; family Deinococcaceae; genus Deinococcus; species Deinococcus ficus. The sequence goes on from NZ_CP021081.1 coordinate 1,589,853, forward strand.
TGCCCGGTCGCCGGGTCACGGAAGTGAATCGGGGTGGGCGGGTGGAACTTGGTGATATTGGTGCTGGAGTAGCTGGACAGCCCGTCGGGCGCAATGAACGGTGCGAACAGGGACAGAGTGTAGATGATGATCAGGCTGATGCCGCCGAAGCGGGCCAGCCCGTTCTTCTTCAGCTGCTTCCAGGCGACGCTGAGCTGGGATTCGCCCTTGTAGGCGCGTTTCGGGGTGGTGGGGACGGTGGTGGTCATGAAATCACGCTGCCTTCACGCGCGGATCGACGACGGCGGTCAGCAAGTCGGCCAGGATGTTGCCAACAACCAGCAGGACGGTGGTGATGACCGTGAAACCGGCGATCAGGTACAGGTCGGAGGCGGTCAGGGCGTCCAGGAGCATGGGCGTGATGCCGGGGTAGGCGAACACCACCTCGATGAACCCCGCACCGCTGATCAGGGCGGGGAGTTCACCGCCGAGGCCGGCCACGATGGGCAGGATGGCGTTACGGACGGTGTGTTTCCAGATCGCGGAGCGTTCGGAGACGCCCTTGGCGCGGGCCGTGCGCACGTAATCCGAGTGGAGCACGTCCAGCGTCAGCGCACGCAGGATGCGGGAGAAGCCGGCGGTGGAGTGAATGGCGACCAGGGAGGCCGGGATTAGCAGGTGCTTGAGCACGTCCCAGAATTTCTCCAGAGGGCCCATTTCGGAAAAGCCGTTGCTGGTCATCCCGCCGATCGGCAGGGTGATGCCGGTCTTGAACTGGAGCTGCACCAGGAAGTAGATGGCGATCAGAGCCAGGAAGAAGTTGGGGAAGCCGAGCAGGAAGTACATGACGACGTTGACGCTCTTGTCCCACAGGGTGTTCTGCTTCACGGCCCCGTACACGCCGATCGGAATGGCGATCAGGTAGTACAGGATCTGCAGCAGGATCACCAGGTACATGGAGTTCAGCACGCGCGGCCAGATGATCTGCATGACGGGCTGCTGGTAGGAGAAGGACAGGCCCAGGTCGCCCCGGAACAGCATGTTCTTCATCCACAGCAGGTACTGCTCGACCGGGTGCTTGTCCAGGCCGAAGTTACGGGCCAGATTGTCGAGCTGCTGCTGGGTGATGCCGGGGTTGAGCTTCGCCGGGGTGAGGAAGTCACCGGGCGCGAGCGAGATGATGAAAAAGATAAGAACACTGGACAGCAGCAGGGTCGGAATGGCCTGCACCAGTCGTCTGATGATGAAGATAAGCACCTTCGTTCTCCTCGGAGCTTGGGGGCGGGAGAGGGCTGAACGCCGTGAGGTTCAGCAGAAACTCCCAGAACTCAGAATGTGGGGACGGCCCGCTTGTGCGAACCGCCCCCACACGGCTGAACCTGAGCGGTTACTTGACGAAGGTCAGGTCCGTGTCACGGGACAGGTAGTAGGAGTCCATCAGGCTGCGGGGGTACTCGCCACCGAGGCGCTCGTTGAAGGTCACGTGGTAGGTGCCGCCCACCAGGTAGATGACGGCCTGGTTCTCGGCTTCGGCCTTGAGGAGCTGCTCGCCGACCTTACGGCGGGCGGCCAGGTCCAGGGTCGCGTCACCTTGGTAGTACAGCTTGCTCATCAGCTGTTCCTTACTGGTCAGGCACTTGCCGTCGGTGGGGTTGTTCCAGCTGTGCAGGTTGGTGCCACAGGGGACCACGTTCACGCCGAAGGGCCAGGTGTTGCCGCCGTTGGCGAGGCCCAGCAGGATGGCGTCGAAGGGACGGTTGTCGCCCTTGGCGGTCAGCTGGCCGACCAGGGTGTTGAAGTCGATGGGGGTGAAGTTGACCTTCACGCCGACCTTCTTCGCTTCGTCGGCGAAGATGCGGCCGAGCTGCTCGCGGGTGTTGTTGCCGGCGTTCGTGCTGAGGTTGAATTCCAGCACCTTGCCGCTCTTGTCGACGAGCCAGCCCTGGGCGTTCTTCTTCGTGAAGCCCATCTGCGCGAGCAGTTTGGTGGCGGCGGCCAGGTCGTACTTGTACTTGGGCGCGCTGTCGAAGATGTAGTTCTTGAACACGGGGTAGACGCTGTAGTACGTCTCGACGCCCAGGCCACCGAGGGCCAGCTGCACCATCGCCTGACGGTTGGCGATGTGGCTCATGGCCTGACGGAAGCGCACGTCACGGAAGAGCTTCTGCTTGAAGGGATCGCCGGCCTTGTTCCAGTTGAAGGTGATCCACTGGCTGCTGGCGGCGGGGCTCACGTTGGGGATCAGGGTGGCCTTCAGGTTGCCGCCGTCGATGGCCTTCTTGATCTGCGCCAGGTCGTCGGCGTTGCGGGGCCCGAAGGTGTCGATCTGGCCGGCGAGGTACGCGGCGAGCTGGGCGTTGATGTCCTTCACGATGCGGTAGGAGTAGCGGGCCAGGTAGGGCACGGCGTTGCCGGCGCTGTCCTTGTTCCACTCGCCGTAGCGGGGGTTGGCGCGCAGCACGGCGCGTTCACCGGCCTGGTAGCTTTCCAGGACCCAGGCACCGGGGGACACGATCTGGCTGGGGTTGGTGGACAGGGACCACAGGGCCTTCACGGCCGCCGCGCCGCCCTTGCGGTATGCGTCGCCGAAGATGTGGTCGGGCCAGGGGGTGTAGCTCATGATGCCGTAGGCGCTGGCGCTGACGTTGGGGAAGTCGAACTGCAGGGTGTACTTGTCGATCTTCTTGACGGTGATGGGCTTGTCGGACAGGAAGAAACTGTCGTAGCTGTTGCTGCCGACCTTGTCATCGGTGTGGATCTTGGCGGTGGTGACCCAGTCGTCGGCGGTGATTTCCTGGCCGTCGCTGAACTTCATACCCTGGCGGATCTTGACCACGAAGCGCTTGTTGTTGTTGCTGATGACGGGCATCGATTCAGCCATCTTGGGCAGGTAGCTGTCGTTGCGGGGGTCCTGCGTGAACAGGCTGGCACCCAGCGCCATGGTGTTGGGGATGCTGGTGGATTCCGCGCTGGTGAAGGGGTTGAAGGTCTTGAAGTCGGAGATGGTGGCGTTGCGGTATTCACCACCACGCTTGTTGGCGGTGTTGGGCTCGGCGGTCCAGGCCGCGGGGTACACGAACGGCGCGGCGAGGGAGGTGGAGGCCGCGAGGGCCGCAACGAGGAAGAGGGCTTTTTTCATCATTTGACTCCTTAGCAGAGGGTACGACCAGAGCCGTGGCGCCCGGAAGCGCGAGGCAGAGGCCGATCAATCTGAGTTTCCAGCGCGGTTACTATATGGAGACCATGTAGGCGGGTCAAGTGATTGCTTCACGATCCTCTGAGAAATTTGTGGTAGTTCCACAGGGCTCAGGGACGCTGCGGGCGTCCGAATACAAAGTTACACGTGGGCATTTCCTCCAACGAGGAAGTCGTGATTCCGCTCCAAAATCAACATGCTGGACGTCAGAGCAGCTGATTAACAGTCATACAACGGCTTGAAACGTAAAAAGGACCGCGGGGCATTGATCCCCCTGCGGTCCAGTTCCTGAAAGCTGTGTCTGCCCAGAGGCAGAGGCCATTCAGCGCGAGATGAAGCTGATCAGAAGCGCGAGCAGCATGAACAGGGCGCCCAGCACGCTCGTGACGCGCACCAGCCCGCCTTCCACGCCCCGGCCGCCCAGCAGCGATCCGCCGGAGGCCATGCTGGCCGAGAGGCCGGCCTGCTTGGGAACCTGAAGCAGCACGAAGAACACGAGGGCGAGGCAGATCAGCGCGAACAGCGCCAGGAACAGGTTCAGAATCATGGTGGACCTCGGTGGTGAAGAAGGGCGCGCTGCGCCCGGAACATGAGCAATCTGGTGCCGGTGAGGGGACTCGAACCCCTACGGTTTCCCGCTCGATTTTGAGTCGAGTGCGTCTACCAATTCCGCCACACCGGCGCGGACCGGGGGGAATGCTAGCGCGGCTGTCCCCCGGGGTCAACGAAGCCTGGGGCGTTCAGGCTGGGGAGAGACCGATGCGGAAGCCGATGTCGCGGCGCAGTTGGCCGCCGGGGAAACTGACGCGGTCCGCGTGGGCGTAGGCGAGGCGCAGTGCATCGGGGAGCGTGGGGGCGGTGGCGGTCACGGCCAGGACGCGGCCGCCACTGGATTCCAGGCCAGCGTCCCCCTGTCGGGTGCCGGCGTGAAATATCCGGATGTTGTCCTCGGCAGCGGGGAGGGCCAGCGGGACGCCCTTCTGGGGTTTGCCTGGGTAGCCGGGCGCGGCGAGGATGATGACGGCGCTGGCATCCTGGGAGAACTGCACGTCGGCAGGATCCAGTTGGCCCTGGGCGCAGGCGAGGGCGTGGGCGGCAAGGTCGGAGGTGATCAGGGGCAGCACGGCCTCGGCTTCCGGGTCACCGAAGCGGGCGTTGAATTCCACGACCTTCGGGCCGGTCGGGGTGAGCATGAGGCCGGCGTACAGCACGCCCCGGAACGGCAGGCCCTCGGCGCGCATGCCGGCCAGCGTGGGGTCGATGATCCGCTCACGGATGACCTGTAGCTCGGCGTCCGGGACCGGGAAAGGGCAGATGACGCCCATGCCGCCGGTCATGGGGCCTGTGTCGCCCTCGAAGATGGTCTTGTGGTCCTGGCTGGGCGGGGTGAGGGCGTAGCGTTCCCCGTCGGTCAGGGCGAGCACGGTGACCTCCTGGCCGGTCATGAAGTCTTCCAGAACGGCCTGGGCGTCGGGGGCGCTGAAGATGTCACGCAGGGCCGCCTCGGCCTGGGCGTGGTCGTGGGCGATGGTGACGCCCTTCCCGGCGCGCAGGCCGGCGTCCTTGACCACGATGGGCAGGGCGCGGCCGGGCAGGTCGGCGAGGGCCGCGTCCAGCGTGTCGTACGCGCGGTGCTCGGCGGTGGGGATGCCGTGGCGGGTCATGAAGGCCTTGCTCCAGGCCTTGTCGCCTTCCAGGCGGCTGGCGTCCTGGGTGGGCCCGAAGGCGGGAATGTCGAGGGCGGTGCAGGCGTCCACCACACCGGCCGCGAGGTACGCTTCCGGGCCGACGATCACGAGATCCGCGGCTTCCGCCTGCGCGAGCGCGGCGAGGGAAGGGGCGTCCTGCGCGGAGGCGAGGACGCGGGCCTGCTGCGCGATGCCGGGGTTGCCGGGCGTGCACAGGACGTCGTGTCCGGCGCGGGCGCAGGCGTCCACGATGGCGTGCTCACGGCCGCCGCCGCCGATGACGAGGACGCGCATCAGCGGTCCCCCCCGGTGGGGGCGGCGCGCGTTTCGCGGCGCGTCCAGTAGCGCATGAGGCCCTGCACGCTCATCCAGGGGGGGCAGGCGAACTCAAAGCGGGCGGGCAGGTCCGCGCCCTCCCCTTCCAGCTGCGCGAGCAGGCGCTCGGTGAACTCTGCGGTGATGCGGCTGGCGTCCTGGCCCTTCTCGCGGCCGGCCTGCACGAACTCGGCGTCGTCGGCCATGGTGGTCAGCAGCCCTTCCCAGTGCGCGGGGTCATTGGGGTAGGACCCGAAGTGCGCGAGGTGCAGGGTACGGGCGTCCAGGCGGCGCAGCCGCTCCACACTGTCCCGCCACGCTTCCAGATCGATGTCAGGTGGAGGGGTGGGGGCGCGGGGCGTCTGGGTCGGGGCGAGGCGGACGCCGCCCACGTCGCCCAGGAACAGCTCATCCCCGGCGGCGTAGGCGACGTGGTGCACGGCGTGGCCGGGGGTGTACAGCGCGCGGACCTCGGTGGACCCGAGCTTCAGGGTGCGCTCCCCTTCCAGCACCGTCAGGCGGTCGGGGTCGATGCGCTGGAGTTCGCCCCACAGGCGGTCCATCTGGTCGCCGTAGATCTGCGTGGCGCTGGCGACCAGCCGGTCCGGACGGCTGAGGTGCGGCGCGCCGCGCTCGTGCACGTATGCGCGGGCGGCCGGGACGCGCGCGAGCACCGTGCCGGCCGCGCCGGCGTGATCGAAGTGAATATGGGTGAGCAGGAGGTGACGCACGTCCCTGAGGCCAGCGCCCAGGTCGCGCAGGCCGGCTTCCAGGGCCTCCAGCGTGCTGGTGGGGCCGGTGTCCACCAGGGCGAGGCCGTCGCCGGTGTCGAAGGCGTACGAGGCGATCACGCCGGGCGTGTCCTGAAAGTGCAGGTCGATGAGGTGGACGGGGTTCATGCGCGCCCCGTCAGCCGCGCGGCGATCAGGACGAGGGCGGCGGCGTACTGCACGGCGGCGATGCCGCGCAGCAGCTGCACGTTCGAGGCGGTGCGCAGCGGGCCGTACGTGAGGTACAGGACCGCGGAGGCGCTCAGGAGGATGAAGGCAACCAGCAACCACAGCAACATGCGCGCAGGATAGCAACGCCTCTCACACTGTTCGGGGCGGCTGGTCAGAGGGGCGGCCCGGACCGGGTGGGTGTTACGGCTGGCCGGAGCGGCGGCTGAGGGCGACCAGGGCGTCCCAGTCGTCGGGCTGGTCCGGGTCGTCCAGCGCGGCACGGTTGCGACCCTCGAACCCGCATTTCGAGCAGCGGTGCAGGATCATCCAGCCTTTCTTGCCGCTCTGGTCCAGGCCCACCGGCACCATCACGCCGTGGCACGTGCAGGCTCGGTCGCCGGGCTGGATATCCACGTGCAGGCTGTGCAGGCACACCGGGCAGTGGTTGCGCACGCTGCCGTTGCGCAGCGGCCGCACCTCCGCCCCGCAGTGCGCGCAGGTGAAGGCATTGTTGGTGCCCTGCACGGTAAAGCGCCGGCCACCGGTCACGGGCGCCTCCAGCGGTCAGGGGGGGCAGGAAGGGCGTGAGGGGTGAAGCGGCAGATCACACCCCTATTTCAGCACGGGCGAGCCCGGAGGCCGCCGGGGCAAGCTGCTAGCCTGAACGCATGACCGCACAGCCCAAGGTGATCAGTGTGAACGTCGGGCAGCCCACCGCCCTGCAGGTCGGAAATCACACGGTCGTGACCGGCATCAACAAGCACGCCGTACCGGGCCGGGTGCGCGTGAGCGTGCAGGGCCTGGAAGGTGACCACGTCATGAACCGCAAGTACCACGGAGGCCCGGACCAGGCGGTGTACGTGTACACCCGCGAGGACTACGACTACTGGACGGAGCTGTTCGGCGCGGCCGAGGAGCCCGGCACGCTGGGCGAGAACCTCCTGCTGGGCGGGCTGGAATCCGCGCGGATGCGGGTCGGGGACCGGCTGGAAATCAGCGGTCCGGGTGGGCAGGAGGGCGTGCTGCTGGAGGTGACGGCGCCGCGCATTCCGTGCGGAACGCTGGGCGCGCAGATGGAGGATGCCGGGTTCGTGAAGCGGTTCGTGAAGGCCCGCCGGCCCGGCTTCTACGCCCGGGTGCTGCGCGAGGGGCAGGTGGGCCGCGGGGATCTGGTGACGTTCCTGCCGGTGGACGGGGAGGCGCCCAGTATCGGGGAACTGTTCGACCTGCACTTCGACAAGACGCCCGATCCGGAGCAGGTACGCGCGGCGCTTCAGGCGCCGCTGGCCGAACGGTTCCGGAAGGAGCTGGAAGGCATGCTGGTTCAGCAGAGCTGAAGGCATGAGTGTGAGGGCCGCCCTGCGAGTGGGCGGCCTTAGTTGATTACTGAGGTGACGGCGTAGCCGTACAGAGGCTTGACGGACCTATCTCCTTACCGTACGGTAGGTCAGGATGTTGACCGATCGGTCAGGGATCTCCTGACTGCCTCCTCCCCCCATTTAAGGAGCTGTTACCCATGGACGAAATCATGATCAAACCCGCCCTTCACTCCGCTGTCGGCGGCCTCACCCTGCTGACCGCGCTGATCGCCACCGCACTCAACTGGACGGCACTCAGGAAGGGTTCGCCCGGGCAGGGCGCCTCGCACGCCTCCCTGATCCTGCTGCAACTGCTGCTGCTCGCTCAGGCGGCAGTGGGCATCAAGCTCCTCGACCAGGGCATGGGCGTGATTCAGAAGTACGTGCACTACCTGGGCGGTCTGGGCGCCCTGGCGCTGCTACTCCTGCCCGCCTGGCTGCCGGCGCGCCTGCGCCGCCCGGCCCTGCCCGCCTGGACAGCCACCGCCAGCCTGCTGTTCATCGTGATGACCTTCTTCATCGGGCAGCTGTACGTGCGCGGTTTGCAGAACGGCTGAACCCGAACCGTCCAAGCAAGTGGGAAATGCTGTGCTGAAGCGGGATGACCGGCAGCTCTGTGATGGCCGGCGACCCGGACCGGGGCCGGGCTGTTACGCTGTGAACAGAGATGGCGACGGTCGCGGAACTTCAGGAGAAACTCAGGCGACCGCTGGCCGCGGAACTGGCCGCCGGCTGCACCGACCGCGTCGTGGCGGGCGGCGTGGAGAAACTGCTGGCCTCCCCGCTGGGCAACCCCTTCCCCAAGGTGCGGGAGGCACTGGCCGGGTACGCCGGGCTGGACCCGGCTGCGCGGGAAGCGGCCCTGACCCAGGCGCTGGAGCTCCTTTCCGGGCGGACGCGGGCCGCCCCGGCGCGAGCAGCCGTGCGCAAAGCGCCCCCGCCGGCCGAGCCGGGCACGCGACTGGCGGTGGACGCCCCGGTGGACCGCCTGGACGCCGGGCCGGGCGGCGCCCGCAAGTTGCAGAGCCTGGGCCTGCATCAGCTGCGGGACGTGCTGCACGCCTACCCGCACCGCCATGAGGACCGCCGGGCCCTGCCGGACCTGAGCGAGGTGGAAGAAGGCCAGAAGGTCACTGTGGAGGGCCGCGTGGTGAGCAAGCACCGCCGCACCCCGCGGCCCGGCATGCTGATCCTGGAAGTCGTGCTGGAAACGCCATCCGGCGGGCGGGTGAAGGCCACGTGGTTCAACCAGCCATGGGTGGAAAAGCAGCTGCGGGAGGGCGCGCGGCTGGTCCTGACGGGCCGGGCGAAGAAGTTCGGCCGCAGCGTGCAGCTGGGCGTAGAGCACCTGGAAACCGTGGAGGCAGCGCAGGAGAGCCTCAGCACCGGGCGGATCGTGGGCGTGTACGACAGCAAGGAGGGCATCTCGCAGGAGTTCCTGCGCCGCGCGGCGTACCGGGCCCTGCAGGCCGCTCCGCTGGACGATTACCTGCCCGCTCACTGGCGGCGGCAGTACGAGGTGACGGACCTGGGGGACGCGCTGTGGGGCATTCACTTCCCGGCGGACGAGACGCACCTGTCCCGCGCCGACAAGCGTCTGCGCTTCGACGAGTACCTGTTCCTGGAACTGCGGATGCTGCTGCAGGGGGAGGACGCCGTGTTGCAGGGCAAGCGCTTCGAGGCGCGCGGGGAGGACATCCACCGCTTCGAGCAGGCGCTGCCCTTCCGGTTCACGAACGCGCAGCGGCGGGTGCTGCTGGAGATCACGGACGACATGCGCAGCGACCGGCAGATGGCGCGGCTGGTGCAGGGCGACGTGGGGAGCGGCAAGACGGCCGTGGCCGCCTGCGCGCTGTACCTGGCGGTGCGGGACGGCTACCAGGGCGCCTTGATGGCCCCCACGGAGATTCTGGCGCGGCAGCATTTCACGAACCTCGTGAATTACCTGGGGCCGCTGGACGTGCGGGTGGGCCTGCTGATCGGCGCGATGACCCCGAAAGCGAAACTGGAGATGCAGACCCGCATCGCGCAGGGCGAGGTGGACGTGGTGGTGGGCACACAGGCCCTGATTCAGGAGAACGTGCAGTTCGATCACCTGGGCCTGGCGGTGGTGGACGAGGAGCACCGCTTCGGCGTGCAGCAGCGCCGCAAGCTGCTGCAAAGCCGCCCGGACGTGCTGGTCATGTCGGCCACGCCGATTCCGCGCAGCCTGGCCCTGACCGCGTACGGGGACCTGGAACTGAGCATCATCGACGAGCTGCCGCCGGGGCGCACGCCCATCGAGACGAAACTGATTCAGGACACGCACCGCACGCAGGCGTACGGGTTCGTGATGAGGCAGATCCGGGAGGGCCGGCAGGCGTTCGTGGTGACCAGCCTGATCGAGGAGAGCGACACGCTGGAACTGCTGGCCGCCACGCAGCTGGCCGACGACCTGCGCGTGATCCTGCCGGAGGCGCGCATTGACCTGTTGCACGGGAAGATGTCGGCCGCGGAGAAGGACCACGTGATGGAGCGCTTCCGCGCGAGGGAGTTCGACGTGCTGGTGTCCACGACCGTGATCGAGGTGGGCGTGGACGTGCCGAACGCGACGGTGATGGTGATCGAGAACGCCGAGCGCTTCGGGCTGGCGCAGCTGCACCAGCTGCGGGGCCGGGTGGGGCGCGGCAGCGCGCAGAGTTACTGCGTGCTGATTGCCGGGGAGCACACGCAGAAGACCCGCAAGCGCCTGAAGATCATCGAGGGGTCCACGGACGGGTTCGTGATCGCGGAAGCGGACCTGAAGCTGCGCGGGCCGGGCGAGCTGCGCGGCACGCGACAGAGCGGGATTCCGGACCTGCGGCTGGCGGATCTGGCGAACGACGCAGAGATCATCGAGCGGGCGCGCGAGCTGGCCAAGCACATCCTGGCGCACGACCCGAAGCTGGAGCATCCGCGCCTGCAGTACCTGCGCAGCGAGTTGCAGAGCCGCAGTCAGAGCGTGGCGTTCCGCGAGGTGATCTGACCCGTCCAGTCCAACTGGACGACATGATGGGCTTCGGGACGCGGCCGGGACAATGTGACGAAACGGTGACACACCACCCGCTAAACTCCCGTCATCAGCGCCAAAAATTCAAAGCGGACCGGGTGAAGTCCGTGAGCGCCGCAGGTGGCTGGACACGAGTGCGTTCAGCCACTTTCCCTTGGCCTGCGCCCGGCACGTAAGCTGGGGCGCATGAACGCAGCGAGCACGCCCCACGGGGACCTGGCCGGCCGGACCATCCTGGTCACCGGCGCCACCAACGGCATCGGGCTGATCACCGCGCGCGAACTGGCCGGCCGGGGCGCGCGGGTGGTGATCGTGGGCCGCAACGCAGAGAAGACCGCAGACGTGGCCCGCCGCGTGAACGCCACCGGCACCGTCATCGCGGACCTGTCCGAGCTCACGCAGGTGCGCCGCGCCGCGCAGGAGTACCGCGAGCGCTTCGGGGCGCTGGACGTGCTGGTGAACAACGCCGGCGCCTACTACGCCACCCGGGCGGAAACCGGGGAGGGCCGGGAACGCACCTGGGCGCTGAACCACCTCTCCCCCGCCCTGCTCACCCGGGAACTGCTGCCCCTGCTGCGTCAGGCGCGGGACCCGCGGGTGGTGATGGTGGCGTCCGAGGCGCACCGCATGGGCCGCATTCACTTTGGGGACCCGGAGCTGCGGCGCCGCTACGCCGCGCGCGGCTGGGCGGCGTACGGGCAGAGCAAGCTGGCGAACGTGCTGTACGCGCGGGAACTGGCCCGCCGGGCGCCCTGGCTGCAGGCGAACAGCCTGCACCCGGGCATGGTCGCCACGGGCTTCGCGCACAACAACGGCGGGCTGGTCGCGCGGCTGTACCGCATCGTGGACCGCTTCGCGATCACGCCGGAGGAGGGCGCGCTCACCACGCTGCACCTCGCGGCGGGAGACGTGCGCGTGAGCGGCCGGTACTTCAGCGAGGAGCGCGAGGTGACGCCCGCCCCGCAGGCGCAGGACGACGGCGCCGCGCTGCGCCTGTGGGAGCTGACCGAGCGTACCCTGGACGCCGCACTGTCCTGAACGCGCACTGACGGGCAGGGCCGTGGCTTAGCCTGTCAGGCATGCCCGACGTCCCCGCCCGGCCCGCGCCCCGCGTTCTCCTGATTCCGCCCGACACGCGGCCGCCCACCCTGGACCTGCCGGTGAGCCTGGGGCGCATGACCGGCGCGGAGATGAGCGTGCCGCCGCGGGAGGCCCTGCCGGACTTCTTCACGCCGGGCGACCCGGCCGTCCTGCGGGACTGGCTGCTGGACCGGGCGGCGCAGGCGGACGCGCTGGTGGTGTGCCTGGAAACGCTGTGCCTGGGCGGGATGATTCCGGCCCGCCGGGTGTCCGACCCGCTGGACGTAGCGCTGGCGCGGCTGCGGATGCTGGAGGAGGTGCACGCGCGGCACCCCGGACTGCGCATCTACGCGTTCGGGGTGGTGGTCCGGGTGGCGCACGACAACGATCCGCATGAGGAGAAGCCCTACTACGGCGAGTGGGGCACGGCGCTGCGGGCCTACAGCACCGCCTTCGATCGGCAGGCCCGGCACGGCGCGGCGGAACAGGAGGCGCTGGACGCCGCCCGCGCCGCAGTGCCCGCCGAGATCCTGGCGGACTGGGTGGGCACCCGGGAACGCAACCGGGCGCTGCACCTGGAGGCGCTGGACCTGCTGCACCGCGGCGTGCTCACGCACCTGTGCGTGACGCTGGACGACACCAGCGAGTACGGCCTGGCCGCCTACGACCGCCGGCTGCTGGAGGCCCGGGCGGATGAGCTGGGCGTGTGGGACCGCTTCGACACGTACCCCGGCGCGGACGAGGTTCCCTGCGCGCTGCTGACCCGCGCGCTGCGCCAGGGTCTGCCCCCGGCGAGGGCGTGGGTGCGGTACAGCGGCACGCTGGGCGAGGCCGCCGGCATGATCTACGAGGACCGGCCCGCCGGGGAGCTCGTGCGGGCGCACCTGCGCGCCGCCGGGTGCGTGCCGGCCGAGACGCCGGCCGAGGCGGACTTCATTCTGGCCGTGAACACCCCGGGGCGGCGGCAGGCGAACGTGCAGCCGGACCTCGCGACGGTGGACACCCCGGACCGGCACCTGCCGGCGTTCGTGGACGCGGTGCTGGACGACCTGAGGCGCGGCCGGGCGGTCAGCGTGGCGGACATCGCCTACCCGAACGGCGCGGAGCGGCGGCTGTGGGCGCTGCTGGACCGGGTGGCGCTGGCGGACCTCGCGGGTTTCAGCGCGTGGAACACGGCCGGGAACACGCTGGGCAGTGCCGTGGCGTTCGGGGCGCTGGCAGGGCTGGTGCAGGACCGCGCGGAGCAGGTGGGGGCGGTGTTCGCGCGGGTGGTGGACGACGTGCTGTACCAGTCGTTCGTGCGCCGCGAGGTGCGGGATGCGTTGGTGAACCCCAGTCCCTTCGACCTGGGTGAGCAGCGCGGGACGGCCGAGGCCCTCCTGGCAGCCCAGCTGTCGCCGCGGGCGGCCGATGTCTGGGAACGGCACTTCGCGCGCACCGGGCTGACTCTGGAGTGGGGCACGCCGCACCTCGCGTGGCCGCGCCTGTTCACCGGCGTGTTCCCGCTGGGTGTCTCGCTGGCCGGGCCGGCTGCCGCGGCTCCGCCGAAAGGCTGACGCCGCCCTGAGGCGCGCGTGGCAGGCTGGGGGCATGAATCCACGCACCCAGCTGCCTGCCGCGAGCGCCCTGGCTGTCCTGATGGTCGGTGCGTGGTCATACGTGCTGCTCGCGCCCGTCAGTGGGGTGCGGGTCGCCAACCATACCGGGGACATCCTGAGGAACGTGCAGGTGTGCGTGCAGGGCGGCGCCTGCCTGAACCGCGCGCGCCTGCTGCCGCACGAGTCCTGGCGGGTGCCCACGCCCGGCGAGCGCACCTGCGTGGAGGTCCGGGTCCCCGGCGAGGGCGCGCGCCAGGCCTGCGTGAACGCCGAAGACCGGCCCGGGGTGCGGCTGGTCGTCACCCGGCAGTCAGGCATCCAGACGCAGGAATAGCGAGGGCGAGCCTCCACCGTAGAACGGGCGGGAGGCTGTTCAGTTTGAATGGGTGGGCGTCATGGCTGCCCCCGGTATCGGCCCAGGGCGAACCCCGCCAGCCGGTGCCACCAGCAGCCTGGCCCCACCTTGCATTCGAAAAGCGGGCGGTGCCATTCCAGACCCGGGCGGCGCGGAGCGGTGGACGATTTTAAGCGTGCGACAGGGCGTTTCATGGCTCTGCGGGCGGCGTGTTAGCGTGCGGACGTAGAGACAATCCGTGACTGCCGGGAGACGCTGGCGGTCCGCAGGAGGCACAGCATGACCGGAACGCTGATGGAGGGTTTCCTCCGCTTTGAGCACGAGCCCTACCACAACTTCCAGGACCCCGCCACCGCGCAGGCGCAGGAAAAGGCCTTCCGCAGCGTGCGCGAGCAGTACGTGGGCCGCACCTTCCCCATGATCATCGCCGGGCGCGAGGCCACGGGCGAGAAGATGCACGACGTGCACAACCCCGCCGACACCCGCGAGGTCGTGTGGCGCTTCCCGAACGCCACGCACGCCCAGCGTGAGGAGGCCATCGCCGCCGCGAAGGCCGCGTTCGAGGACTGGCGGTTCAGTGACCCCTTCCAGCGCGCCACCATCTTCAAGCGCGCGGCGGAGCTGCTGCGGGCGCGCCGGTTCGAGTTCAACGCCGTGATGACCCTGGAAAACGGCAAGAACTGGTCCGAGGCCGACGGGGAGGTCGCCGAGAGCGTGGACCACTTCGAGGTGTTCGCGCGCGAGGCGATGCGCTGGGCGCAGGGCAAGGCCGTGTACCCCATGCCCGACGAGCACGTCACCACCGTGTACGAGCCGCTGGGCGTGGTGGCCTGCATCAACCCCTGGAACTTCCCCAGCGCGATTCCGCTCGGGATGGCCCTGGGTGCTATCGCGGCCGGGAACACCGTGATCTGGAAGCCGGCCAGCGACACCCCGCTCTCCAGTTACCTGATGGTGGAACTGCTGTTCCAGGCGGGCCTGCCGCGCGGCGTGATCCAGTTCGTGACCGGCGACCACGACGTGCTCGGCGACGACCTCGTGGACCACAAGGACATCCGCATGATCGCCTTCACCGGCAGCAAGAACATCGGCTGCCGCATCTACGAGCGGGCCAGCAAGGTCCACCCTGGGCAGCGCTGGCTCAAGCGCGTGATCGCGGAGATGGGCGGCAAGGACCCCATGGTGATCTGCGCGGACGCCGACCTGGACGAGGCCGCGGCCGGGATTGTGGCCGCCGCGTTCGGGTACGCCGGGCAGAAGTGCAGTGCGTGCAGCCGCGTGATCGCCGAGGACAGCGTGTACGACGCGCTGCTGGAGAAGGTCGTGGAGCGCGCCAAGCGCCTCAAGGTGGGGCTCCCCGAGGACAACGCGGACCTGGGCCCGGTCATTCACGAGCGCGCCGCGCGGAACATCCTGCGCTACATCGAGGGCGGCAAGAAGACCGCGAAACTCGTGCTGGGCGGTGACCAGCCGGACATGGGCGACCGCCGCGGCGGGTACGTGAACCCCACCATCTTCAGCGAGGTGGAGCCCAACGATCCGCTGTTTCAGGAGGAGATCTTCGGGCCGGTGCTGGCCTTCTCCCGCGCGCGCGACTGGCGCCACGCGATCGAACTGGCGAACGACAGCGAGTACGGCCTGACCGCCAGCTTCTACAGCCGCGACCCGCACAAGATCACCGAGGCCAGGAAGCTCATGCACTTCGGGAACCTGTACATCAACCGCAAGTGCACCGGGGCGCTGTCCGGCACGCACGCCTTTGGCGGGTACGGCATGAGCGGCACGAACGCCAAGGTCGGCGGCCCGGACTACCTGTTCTGGTTCATGCAGACCAAGACCATCGCCCAGCGGTACTGAGTCACCGGGCGGACGCCAGCCACGCGCGGGCGTCCGCCTCGTCTGGCAGGATCCGCACGTGGGGGTGCCGGGCGTGCTCGCGGGCCAGTTCCGTGAAGCGCCCGCCGTGCGCGGCCGGGACCGGCACGACCAGGGCGGTGGGCAGACGGTGATTCACCAGCGTCTGGAACAGTTCCCCGAGCAGCCCGGTGCGCAGGTCCAGGAAGGTGGGCGACAGGTCCGCCTCGTGCAGCAGCAGGGCGTCCAGGCCGTACGCGGCGCCGATCAGGTCGCGGATGTCCCCGGCCGCACGCAGCTGGAGACCGAGGTCCCGGGCAGACCGGAGGATCGGGGAGGCGGGATCACTCGTCATGCCCGCCAGCCTACCGTCCCCGCCTGCGGCCCTGAGAAGCGGAACTTCTGGGAGACTGAACCCCATGACTGAACCGGACCGAAACGAACGCGCGCAGCTGGCCTTTGCCCGGCTGCTGCCGAAACTCTTCCGTGGCGGGCAGGCCTTCGTGGGCGTGGAAGCGGCCCTGAGCGGCCTGGACGCCACGCAGGCGGTCACGCGCCCCGCCGGCCTGCCGCACAGCGTGGCGGAACTGGTCGCGCACGTGAACTGGTGGAACCGCTGGATGCTGGACATCATCGAGATGGGCGCCGCGCAGCCCTACCCGAAGTCGGCCGCGGACACCTGGCCGGCCGTGGCGGAAGGCGAGTGGCCGCGCGTGAAGAACGAGTTCTACGAGCTGCTGGCCCGCATCGACCCGCATGCCGCCCGGCCGGACCTGGCGAACCCCGTGAACCACGAGGAGACCATCGGGGAGCTGCTGGCCGACATGGCGCTGCACACCGCGCACCATTTCGGGCAGGTGGTCACGGTCCGGCAGGCGCTGGGCGCGTGGCCCCCTCCCGGGGGTGGTGACACGTGGTGAGCGGAACGCTGGGCGACACCTTCGGCAAGGCGGTCGGGAACCTGTATCAAGGGGGCGCCGCGAACGTCACCTGGGAGCGGGCGCTGGAGGACCTGAGCGCCGCCGATGCGGCGCGCGTGCCGGCCACTCTGCCGCACTCGGTGGCGCAGGTGATCGGGCACGTGCAGTTCTGGCAGGCGTACCTGCTGGCGGTGATCGCCGGTGAGAACCCCGCCGCGCCCGAGCACGCGGCCGGCGGCTGGCCGGACCCCGGCGACTGGGAGACGCTGAAGGCCGACTTCCTGCGGGACGCCGCCCGCCTGCGCGACCTCGCGCGGGACGAGGCGTTCGTGCAGACCCCGGACCGCCAGGGCCGGCCGTACGGTGTGGCCCTGACGAACTTCGCGGCACACGGCGTGTACCACCTGGGGCAGGTCGTGACCCTGCGTCAGGCCCTGGGCCTGTGGCCGCCGCCCAGCGGCGGGGACACCTGGTAAGCCGCCCCCCTTTCCCTCTTCTCCTCTTTTTCTGAACTGGAGCCTGTGCATGTCGAACGTCTTCTACCGCAGCCGCAAGTCGTACCCCGTCGCCGTCCGTGCCGAGGGGGTGTACCTGTGGGACGACACCGGAAAACGCTCCCTGGACGGCAGTTCCGGGGCGCTGGTGGCGAATGTCGGGCACGGCCGCGCCGGGGTGGCCCGGGCCATGGCGGCGCAGGCCGAGCGGCTCGCGTTCGTGCACGGGTCGCAGTACTCCAGTGACGTGCTGGAAACCTACGCCACGCGCCTCGCGGCGTTCCTGAATCTGCCCGGCGCAAGGTTCTGGGCGGTGTCCGGCGGGTCGGAGGCGAACGAGAGCGCCATCAAGCTGGCCCGGCAGTACCACGTGGAACGCGGCGAGCCGGGGCGCTTCAAGGTGATCACCCGCGTGCCCAGCTACCACGGGGCCTCCCTGGGCGCCCTGGCGGCCTCCGGGATGGGCGCGCGGCGGGAACTGTACGCGCCGCTGATGCGGGAGGACGCCTGGCCGAAAATGCCGAAACCCGACCCGGGCCTGACCGGCGAGCAGGACGCCGACCGCCTGCGCGCGGTGCTGGAGGCCGCCGGGCCGGAGTCGGTCGCGGCGTTCATGTGCGAGCCGGTGGTGGGCGCCTCGGACGCGGCGCTCGTCCCGAATGCCGGGTACCACGCGCGCGTCGCGGAGATCTGCCGGGAGTACGGAGTGCTGTTCATCTCCGACGAGGTGATGGCCGGCATGGGCCGCTGCGGCGTGCCCCTCACCGCCCGCCTGCACGGCGAGGCGGTCACGCCGGACATCGTGGTGCTCGGCAAGGGCCTCGCGGCCGGGTACGCGCCCCTGGCCGGCCTGATGGCGCAGGGGCACGTGTACGACACGGTCATGGGCGGGTCCGGGGCGTTCAAGCACGGGTTCACGTACGCCGGGCATCCGGTGAGCGTGGCGGCCGGGCTGGCGGTGCTGGACATCGTGGAGGGCGAGAACCTGGTCGCAGCCGCGCATGAGCGGGGCGCGCAGCTGCTCGCCGGTCTGGAGGCGCTGAAGGCCCGGCACCCGCAGGTGCTGGCGGTGCGGGGCACCGGCCTGCTGCTGGGCGTGGTGCTGGGCGATCCGGCGACCGGGCAGAGCGACGTAACCCCCGGCCGGGCGGAGCGGGTGGCGGCCCGCGCCCGCGAGCTGGGCCTGCTGACGTACCCGGGGTCCGGTGCGGTGGACGGCGTCCGCGGCGATCACCTGCTGCTGGGCCCGCCGCTGAGCATCACGCCGGCCGAGGTGGACGAGCTGCTGGGCCTGCTGGATCAGGCGCTGACAGACGCGTAGGTGCACAGGCAGGAAGGTGGCCGCCCCCGGTTGGAGGCGGCCACCTTCTTGAGGTCAGGCCTTCTGTTTCCGCTTCTGGGCCTCCACCAGCCGCACGAACTGCAGGAGTTTCGGCGCGCGGTTCCAGCGGCGGCGGTCGCTGGCGATGCGCCAGATGAACTCCACGCCCATGCGCCGCGTCCACTCCGGGGCGAGCTGCGCGGTGCCGCCCAGCACGTCGATCACGCCGCCGCAGCCGATCATCACAGGGGTGTTCAGCACCTGCCGCCAGTATTGGTTGAAGATCTCCTGCCGCCCGGCACCCATGCCGGTCAGGAGCAGGTGCGCGCCGCTGTCGCGGATGAGCTCCGCAACCCGCTGATCGTCCTCGGGGCCGAAGTATCCGTGGTGCACGCCGGCCACCTGAATACCGTACTGGTCGGCGGCGTTCTTCGCGGCGGTCTCGGCCACGCCGGGTTTGGCGC
Source organism: Deinococcus ficus (assembly GCF_003444775.1). Classification (NCBI taxonomy): domain Bacteria; kingdom Thermotogati; phylum Deinococcota; class Deinococci; order Deinococcales; family Deinococcaceae; genus Deinococcus; species Deinococcus ficus. Next base: position 1,608,444 of record NZ_CP021081.1, read on the forward strand.
CCAGGAAGAACACCCGCAGGTCCCGGCCGTGGCGCTCCATCAGGCCGCGCACGATGTCCATGCCGGGCGCGCGGGGCACCTCCGTGCCGGTCAGCTGCCGGGCGGCGTACACGATCCCCACGCCGTCCGCGGTGACGAGGTCCGCCTGGTTGATCACGGTCACGAAGTCCGGCTGGGTGCGGCTCTGCACGATGAACTCGGGGTTCAGGGTGACGACCGTGTGCGGGGCGCGGGGGGTGCGGTAGATCCACTCTCCGAGCCGGTCCAGGGTCTGGTCCAGGGTGATGACGTCCAGGGGCAGGTCGAACAGGCGCAGGCGGGTCATGCTGGGCGTGATTGTACGCCCCGCCGCGCGGCAAGGTGGGCTGGGCCACGGGCGGGCGTGCGGCATACTGGCGGGCATGTTGCCCGGAGCGTTCGGTACGCTGCCCTCCGATTCCCAGGCGCTGCTGCGGTCCTCGGCGCGCACGGGCCGCTGGAGCCGCGGCGAGCTGCTGTTCCACCCGGACGACCCGGCCGACACGCTGCACGTCCTGACGCGCGGCGCAGTGCGGCTGTACCGCCTGGGGTCCGGGGCGCGCGAGGTGACCATCGACGTGCCGGGCGTGGGTGACCTGGTGGGCGTGCGCGCCCTGGTGCCCGGGGAGCAGTACGGCGTGTACGCCGAGGCCATCGACGACAGCGAGGCGCTGCTGCTGGGCCGTGAGCCCCTGACGCGCCTGATGGCCGCGCAGCCGGCCGTGGGCGTGGCCGTGACCGAGCAGGTGACGCGGCAGGCCCGCGGGGCGCAGGAGCGGCTGTCCGGGCTGGTGTTCATGGAGGTGTCGCAGCGGCTGGCGCGGGCGCTGCTGGCCCTGGCCGAACGCGAGGGCGAGTGGCATGACGGCACGCTCGCACTGCGGGAGCGGGTGTCGCACCAGGACCTGGCGCACATGGCGGGCAGCACCCGGGAGACGGTCACGAAACTGCTGGGGGATTTCCGCGGGCGGGGGCTGCTGGACCTGGGGTACCGGCGGATCATCCTGACGGACCGCGAGGGCCTGGAGCACCTCGTTCGTGAACCTGTGCGGTAGACGGGAACCCCACAGCGGGCCGCGCAGGCGGTAACGTGAGCGGCTGTGAGAGTAGGAGCCGTGCAGTGACGTGTGATGTGAACCGGGCGACGCGGGGTCCCGTGGTCGTGGGCGCCGTGCCGGGCGGGCCGGCGTGACGCGCAGCGCGGCGGCCGAGTACCGGCGCGGCGGCCTGCGGGACTTCCTGCGCCTGCCGCACGGCGCACTTGGGGACGCCCTGCAGGAGACGCGGCCCGACGTGGACCGCGCGGCCCTGGCCGCGGCGCTGGAGGCCTACCACCGCGACCTCGGCACCCTGGACGCGCACGTGCAGGCGGGCCTGGAGCGCCTGCGGCACCCCGCTGCCCGGGTGGTGGTCACCGGGCAGCAGGCCGGCGTCCTGACCGGCCCGGCGTACAGCGTGCACAAGGCCGCCGACGCCGTGCTGCTGGCGCGCGAGCTGGACCGTGATGACGCTCCCGTGGTGGCGGTGTACTGGGTGGCCAGTCAGGACCACGACGCGGCCGAGGTGGCCTCCACCACCCTGCTGGACCTGGAGGAGCGGCTGCACCGCCTGACGCTGGACCTGCCCGAGGGCGTCCCGGTGGGCCGCATTGCGTGGCAGGACGCCTGGACCGCGCAGGTGCGGGACCTGCTGGCCTCGTTCGCCGCGCCGGACGCGCACCGGACGTGGGTGGCGGGACTGGTCGAGGGCGCCGTGCGGGACGGCGGGACGGTCGCGGACGTGTTCGCGCGGCTGGTTCACGCGCTGCTCGCCCCGGCCGGCCTGATCGTGCTGGACCCCCTGCACCCGGCCCTGGCGGCCCTGATGGCCCCGGCCCTGAGGCGGGAACTGGCGGACCCACTGGCGTCGTCCCGGGTGATCGAGGACGCCGCTGCCCGTCTGGACGCGCAGGGGTTCGAGCCGCAGCTGCGCCGCCCCGCCGGCGCGACCAACGTGTTCATCGAGGAGGACGACGGGCAGCGCCGCCTGCTGCGCTGGGAGGAGGGCGGGTTCCGCACCGCGACCCGCGCGTACACCCGGGAGAACCTGGAGGCGGTCCTGAGCGCCGACCCGGCCCGCCTGACCCCGGCGGCCGGCGTGCGGCCCGTGGTGCAGGACACGCTGCTGCCCACGCTGGCGTTCGTGGTGGGGCCGGGTGAGACGGCGTACGGCGCGCAGCTGCGGGACGTGTACCCGCTGCACGGGTTAAAGCAGCCGCTGCTGTGGCTGCGCCTGAGCGTGACGTGGCTGGAACCGAACGTGACGCGGCTGCTCACGCGCCTGGGCGCCACCGCTGCCGAGGTGCAGGCCGACCCGGAGGGCGTGCTGGGCCGCGCGCTGGCGGCGCAGCGGGGCGCGGCGGCCCTGTCGCAGGCGCGGCTGGAGGCGCTGGACGCCGACCTCAACGCCCTGACGGCCGAGATCGCTGGGCTGGACCCGGTGCTTGCCAAGGCGGCGCACCGCACCGAGGTGCGCACCCTGGCGCGCATCGCGCACCTGCAGCGTCTGGCGACCGCGGCGCTGGCCCGCGCGGAGGACGAGCGCAGCGGGCAGCTCACCCGCCTGAAACGCCACCTGCTGCCGAACGGCACCCCGCAGGAACGGGAGATGAACTTCCTGACCTACCTGCTCAAGCACGGCCGGGTGCCGCTGGACCTGCTGCTGGCACTGGAGCCGGGCTGGCAGGGTGAACTCCCCATTCCCTGAGGCCCGTGCAGGTCGTCGGGATCGGGGGCGGGTCGGCGGCCGGGAAGAGCACGCTGGCCCGCCGGGTCACGGCCCGGCAATCGGGCGCGGCCCTGCTGTCGCTCGATGACTACTTCCGAACCGACCGTGAGGCCGGGCCCTTCACCGCGCCGGACGCGGCTGGCGTCCGGCACTTCGACCTGAACCACCCGGACGCCGTGGACTGGTCCCGTGTGCACGCCGCTCTGGAGGACCACCGCCGATGTGGTACGGCGCTGCTGATCGTGGAGGGCACGTTCGCACTGGTTTCCCCCGACCTGCGCGGCCGGATGACGCTGAGGGTCTTCCTGGCGGCGCCGGAGGATCTGCGGCTGGAGCGCAAGGCCGCCCGGAACCTCGCGGAGCGGGGCGTCCCGCCGGAGGTGACGCGCCGCAACCATGCGCTGAGTGCCAGGCCGGGCTTCCGGCAGTTTGTGGCGGGCAGCGCGGCGCACGCGGACCTCATCCTTAACGGCGAAGAGGACCCGGACGGGAATGCCCGGATCCTCCTGGAGCGGCTGCGCTGAGGCGGGCCTGACCGGGTCAGTCCCGGGGGATGTCCACGTCGAACAGCGCCCGCACGAACTCGTGGCTGTCGAAGGGTTGCAGGTCGTCGGCCTGCTCGCCCACGCCGATGAACTTGATGGGCACGCCCAGTTCCCGCACGATCGGCACCAGGATGCCGCCCTTGGCAGTGCCGTCCAGTTTGGTCACGATCACGCCGGTCAGGGGCGTGGCCTCGTGGAACTTCTTGGCCTGCTGCAGGCCGTTCTGGCCGGTCACGGCGTCCAGCACCAGCCACACCTCGGCCGGTTCGCCGGGGTCGGCCTTGTCGATCACGCGCCGGACCTTCTTGAGTTCCTCCATCAGGTTGTGCTTGTTGTGCAGCCGGCCGGCGGTGTCCACGAACAGCAGGTCGGTGCCGCGGGCCGCGCGGGCGCTGGCGGCGTCGAAGGCCACGGCGGCCGGGTCCCCGCCGTCCGGGCCCTGCACGACCGGGATGCCCAGGCGGTCGCCCCACACGCCCAGCTGCGCGCCGGCCGCGGCGCGGAAGGTGTCGCCGGCGGCGAACATGATGCTCTTGCCCTGGCGGACGTAGTACTGGCCGAGTTTGGCGATGGTGGTGGTCTTTCCCACCCCGTTCACGCCGATCACCATGACCACGTGGCCTTTCGGGGCGACCTTGCTGCGGCTCACGTCCGGCGCGAAGCCCAGCTTGCGGAACTCGGCGCGCCGGGCGTCCGGTTCGAGTTGCAGGACCAGGGCGTCCATCAGAGCCTGCTGGAGGTTCTTGCCCTCGGCGGCGCGGATGTCGGCGAGGATCTCCTCGGTGGCGGCCCGGCCGACGTCGGCGGCGATCAGGGCGTATTCGAGGTCCTCCAGGGTTTCCAGGCGGTTGTTCAGGACGTCCCGGACGTCGGTGCCCAGGAATCCGGCGGTGTCGTTCATCTGCTTGCGGGTTCTGCTCAGCCCGTCCCGCAGGCGCTCTAGCCAACTCATGGGGAAAGCATAGTGCATCCCGCGCAACTTTCCTGCGCGGAAGGCTGGGCGGTGGCGGCGCGGGGCGCCCCTCCGGGGTTCAGGGTGCGGCGGTGTCCGGCCCGCTCTGGCGGCGCATCAGCAGCAGCTTCAGCGTGCCCAGCCGCGTGCGGGTCAGGGCACCCTTGCCGAGCACCTCGTCCTGCGCGGGGTCGTGCGGGTCACGGCGCAGGGCCAGCACCGGGATCTCCTGCCCGTAGCGGGCCATCAGCGCGGGTGCCGATTCGATGTTCACGACCTCGAACGCGAACGCCAGCGCCTCCAGGTTCGTCTTGGCGATCTCGCAGGGCCGGCAGCCGGGTTTGGTGTACAGCGTCAGGGTGGGCAGGGCCGCGCCGCTCATGCGGGCAGCCCCGCCCGGGGAACATTGACCACGGGGCGTTCCACGACGGTGAGCGCCTGCACAGGCGCGTACATATCCGTCTGGCTGAGCAGGTCCCCGGCGGCGGAGAAGGTGCGCAGCACCTGCCCGCCCTGCCGCATGGCGAAGATCTCGCCGCCCGGCGCGACGCTGAGCAGCCAGGGCGCGTCCGTGGCCTCCCCGACCAGGGACTCCAGGGTGAAGGTGAGGCCGGGGGTGCCGTCCGCCTCGATCTTGCGCAGCTTGCGGGCCACGCTGTCGGCGATGTACACCGCGCCGCTGGCGTCCACGGCCAGGCCGTCCAGGGGCCGCAGGGTCTCGCTGGTGCGGTCCATGCGGAAGGCGTAGCGGCTGAGGTACTCGCCGTGCGGCGTGAAGCGCTGCACCTCCTGGGCGCCCATGTCCAGCACGTACACCTCGCCGCCCGGAGCGGCCGCGACCACGCGGGGTTTCTCGAAGCGGCCGTTGCCCTTGCCGATCCCGCCGAAGGCGTGCACGTACTGGCCGTCCTCGTACACCACGACCCGGCAGGCCTCGGCGTCCAGGACGTACAGGCGCCCGCCGGACAGGGTCATGGACACCGGCTTGAGCAACTCGGCCTCGCCCAGGCCGTACGCGCCGAAACTCAGCTGCTCCTGCCCGGCGGCGTCCAGTTTGCGGATCAGCGCGCCGCTGCGGCCCTGGCGGTAGTCCTGCAGCGCCACGAACAGGTGCCCGCGGGCGTCCCCGGCGATGGCGACCGGCACGCCGGGCAGGCCGTCCTCGGTGGCGCGCTGATCGCGCAGGCTGACCCGCAGCTTGCCTTTCAGGTCCAGCAGGCGCAGCGTGCCGCGCCGCTCCTGCACGCTCAGGGCCAGCGCAACCGGCTCGTTGAAGGCGTCGTCGGTCATCACGCCGGCGTCCAGGCGGGCGATCACCTCGTCGAGCGTAGGGCGCTGGGCGGGGTCTTTCTCGATCATGTGCAGGATCAGGTCGTTCAGGCGGCCCGGCACTTCCAGCCGCACCTGCTTGGGTGGCTTGGGCGACTCGAACACCTGCTGGTGCACCACGGCCTCGTAACTGCCCTTGAAGGCGGTCTGACCGGCGACCATCTCGTAGGCCAGCAGGCCCAGGGAGTACACGTCGCTGCGGGCGTCCACGCGGTTGCCCTTGGCCTGTTCGGGCGCCATGTAGATGGGCGTGCCGACCCGGGCGCCGGTCATGGTGAGGCGGGTCAGGACCTTGCCGACCGCGATGCCGAAGTCCATGAGTTTCACGCCGCCCTCGCGCAGGCGGCCGTCCACGAACGCGCCACGCAGGACCATCACGTTGGCGGGCTTGATGTCGCGGTGCACGACGTTCTGCATGTGAATGTGGCGCAGCGCGTCGGCCATGGCGCGGATCATCTGGGTGGCCTCGCTGAAGTCGAGCTTGCGTTCCTCAAGAAGCGTCTCCAGGCTCTGGCCCTCGAGGTATTCCATGGCGATGTAATGCTCGGGGTCCTGCATGCGGTAGTCGTACACCCGCACGATGTTCGGGTGGTTGAAGCGCTTGAGGACCTCCGCCTCGCGGTAGAAGCGCTTCACGAACTTCGCGTCGGCGAGGTACTTCTCCTGCGGGACCTTCAGCGCCACGATCCGGCCGTCGGTGCGGCGGCGGGCCTTGTACACGCTGCCCATCCCGCCGATCCCGATGCGTTCCAGCACGTCGTACTCCTGGAAGTCCACGTCGGTCAGCGGGGCGTTCAGGGCGCTGCGGCGCGACGCGGTGCCACTGGCGGTGCGCCGCGCGCCGGCGTTCGTCTGCGACACGGCGCGGAACGGCACGCTGAGCAGCGGGGAGGGACGGTCCAGGGACGGCGTGAGCATCCGGCCCATCAGCACCAGGCCCGAGCCGACCACGAAGCCCAGCGCGGTGAGGGGCCCCGTCAGGCGGCCACTCTGCCACCCGGCCGGGTCGGTGCCCACCTGGACCGCCAGGTACGCCAGCAGGCCCGCCGCCACGAGCCCCAGCGCGGTGAGCAGCAGGGCGAGCACGCGCTCGGGCGCGCGGACGCTGAGCAGGAACGCCACAGCGAACAGGGAAAGAAGCAGCGCCCAGCTCACGCGGCACCTCGGCCGGGGTGCGGGGGAAGTGGGAGAACCGGGCGGCGCACGCGTGCCTTCACCCGTCCTTTATACCGGCTTCCCGCTCCCGGCGACCTTACAGAACCCCGCAAACCCGGACGCGCCTCCCGGCCGCCGCGTGGGTGGACTGTGAGAGACGCGGCCGCTCAGGGCATACTTGACCTGTGACCCGCGCCCTCCTGACTGCCTCCTCCTGCCGGTCCCACCGGGCCGGGCCGGCCCCCGCCTCCCGGTTCACGCGGCCTGCCCGCCCGCAGGCGCTGGGGGTGAGGGCATGAACGCCTGGCAGGAACTCGTGGACCTGTTCGATTACAAGCTGGGCGACCTGGAAGCGGGCCGCACCCCGAAAGGCGGCCGGCACTCGGTGGCCGAGTTGCGTGAGGAGCTGCTCTCGGCGCCGCTGGACCCGAACCTGCACCGCCGCCTGATGAAGGTGGACCGCCGCTACCGCGCCATGCTGCGCGAGAAGCGCGAGGGGGCCCTGGCCGAGCCCGGCGCAGCGCCTCAGCAGGCGCCGACCAGCCTGGCGTCCATCCTGAACGACCTCGCGGCGGTGCAGCCGCGGCCCTCGGCGTGGAGTGGAGAGGCGCCGCTGGGTAAGGCGGAGAGCGAGGCGTGGACGGACCTGCTCCGCCAGGAGTGGGAAGCGGGGCTGCGGCGCGCGCTGCAGGAGCAGGGCAAGGTCTGGCAGGAGGAACGCGGGCACCTGTCGCTGCGGGTGCTGTACACCGCGCTGGAAAACGCCGAGCGGGCCGGGCGGGCGGTGCGCGAGTGGATGCACGTGCCTGGTGCGTACGACCGCCTGCTGTCCCTGCACGACGCCGAGGTGCTGCAGCGCATGATGCTGACCGTCGCGGACGCGTTGGTCAGCGAGACGGCGTGGCGGCGGCTGCGGGCGGCGCTGTCGCAGGTGCGGGAGGAACCGTTCCCGCGCAAGGAGAACGAGGGCGTCATGCAGGCCCTGCTGGAGGCCGCGCAGGGCGAGAACGTCTCCCCGCTGGCCCGGCAGGAGCTGCTGGAGGCGCTGCGCAGCCAGTACCGCGCGCCCCGCGACCCCCTGGAACGCGCCGCGATCCGTGACGCGGCCCAGGCGGTGCTGAGCCTGCTGGACGCGCTGCTGGCCGACGCGCCCACCACCGCGCCGGGCGCCGTGCCGGAGGGCAGCATCCTGTACTCCGCGTCGCCGCGCACGGCGCTGGCCTCCCCGGACGGGGCGAAGGACCCGCACCGGCTGGTGATCTTCCTGCCGGGCGGCACCGAGACCCGCTGGCAGGGCATGCACGCCCGCTGGCAGCAGATCGGCGGGCACTGGCAGCTGCTGCTGGACCGCGAGGTGGCCCTCATCCGGCCGAAACTGCCGGCGGCCGAGCGCATGGTCGTGATGCACCCGGAGCCGCACCGGGTCGAGGTGTACCTGAGCGGGTCGTACCTGATGCTGGTCCTGGACCGGCGCATGGATGAGGACATGAACATGCGCGCGGGGCTGGCGCACCTGATCGCGGTGATGATGAACCCCGAGGAGGCCTACGCCGCGCTGCGGCTCTCGCGGCTGACCGCGCAGGTGCTGCGTCACGGGCAGGGCGTGCTGGAGGATCACGACCTGGAGGGCCTCACGCCGGACTCGGCGGACAAGTTCCTGCTGGCGTCCGGGGAGGCGCTGCTGGCGTTCTGCCGCAAGGGCGCCGAGACGCTGGTCAGCCGCATCCGGGCCCGCAACGGCGAGAACACCGAGGCGGACCTGCGGGCCGCGGGCGCGGCGCTGGGCGTGGATCCGGAAATCACCTCTCGCCTGCGGCACGCGCTGCAGCTCGCGGCGTTCGGGGGGATCACGGTGCCGCCCGGCGAGTGGCGGGCCCTGCCGGACGTGCCCAGCGACGGGAATTTCGCCAGTGCCCTGATCGGCGAGGAGCCGGTGAGTTTCCGGCTGGAGGGCCGCGCCATGACGCTGCGCAAGGACTACCGCGGGCAGCTGATGGCGGTGCTGCCCGGCTACCCGGCGCAGGAACTGCACGACGTGCTGGTGCTGCGCATGCCCACCATGAGCGTGCTGGTGCTGAAACAGGGCGCGCAGGTGAGCGTGGGCACGGTCGTGGACCCCACGCCCAACTGAGGGCGGGCAACTGAGCGCGGCCGGGAGTGCGATGCTCTAGCATGCCGCTCATGAGGACCGGCTCCACTTCTGCCGCGGCCGCCGCGCCCCGCGTGGCGGTGGTGATTCCGGCGTTCAACGAGGAGCAGACCGTGGGCGCGGTGGTGCAGGCGGCCCTGACGCTCACGCCGGAGGTGATCGTCGCGTCGGACGGCAGCGGCGACGACACGGCCGGCGCGGCCCGCCGGGCCGGCGCGCAGGTGGTGGAACTGCCCGTGAACGCCGGGAAAGGCCCGGCCCTGCTGGCCGCGCTGCACGCCGCGCAGGCGGAGTTCGTGGTGATGCTGGACGCCGACCTCGTCGGCCTGACCCGCGAGCACCTGGAGCTGATGCTGCGCCCGGTGCTCGCCGGGACGCTGGACATGAGCATCGGCGTGTTCGAGGGGGGCGGCTTCGTGACGGACTGGGGCAACAAACTCACGCCGCACCTGAGCGGGCAGCGCGCCTGCCGCCGCGACTGGCTGCTGGGCGTGCCGGACCTGGCCGTGGAACGCTGGCCGGAACCGGCGATCACCGCGCACCTCAAATCGTGCGGCGCGCGGTGGGATTACGTGGAGCTGCCGCAGGTGGCGCAGGTGGTCAAGGAGAAGAAGCGCGGATTCTGGCAGGGCGCCAAGGCGCGCACGAAGATGTACGCGCACCTGATGACGTACCGCGCCCGCCGGAAGACCTGAGCGTTACTCCTGGTCGCGGCCCAGGTCGGTGCTGCGGCGGGTGGCGGCCTCCACGGCGGCCATCAGGCCCCCGCGCACGCCGGCGGATTCCAGGGCGCTGAGGCCGGCGATGGTGGTGCCGCCGGGGCTGGCGACCTCGTCCTTGAGCAGGCCGGGGTGCAGGCGGCGTTGCAGCAGTTCGCCGCTGGTGACCAGGAGTTTCGCCGCGAGTTCCTGCGCGAGCGCGCGGGGCATGCCCATGCGCACGGCGCCGTCGGCGAGGGCCTCGGCGACCACGGCGGCGTACCCGGGGCCGCTGGCGCTCATGCCGGTGAACACGTCGAACAGGTTCTCCGGGAGGTCGTAGGCGTCCCCGACTGCGTCGAACAGCTGGTGCGCGAAGGCATGGTCGCCGGCCTGCACGGCCTCCTTCGGCGCGGCGATGGCGGTCTGGCTGAGGCCGATGGTGGCGCCCAGGTTCGGCATGACCCGCACGACGCGTTTGGTGCCCAGGCGGCGCGACAGGGCGCTGAGGCTCACGCCGGCCATGGTGCTGATGTACCCGGCGTTCTCCTGCGCGAGCCACTCGGCGGCGGCCGGGAAGGCGCGGGGCTGCAGGGCGATCACGATGCGCTCGGCCCGGCCGAGCTGCGCCGGGTCGAGGAGGACGGCGCCGGTGCGTTCGGCGATCTCCGCGGTGCGTTCGGTGTGAATGTCGATCAGGCCGATGTCCTGCGGGGCGAGCACGCTGCGCCGGGTGACGCCCTCCAGCAGGGACAGGCCAAGTTTGCCGACGCCGACGATGGCGAGCTTCATGCGCGTGAGTATAGGGGCGCGGCCCGCCCGGCCCGCCGCCCCGGCATAGGGGGACGGGCAGGTAGGTAGAGTGGGCGGCATGCTGGTGTACGAGTTGCCCGGAACCTTCGAGACGCGCGAGGCGCACCTGGACCTGCTGTGGGAGGCCGGCGCGACCGGCCTGGAGGAGCGGGCCGGGGTGATCCGCGCCTACTTCGACGAGGAGACGGCGGTGCCGGCCGCGGTGGCGGACGGGGAGTGGAAGCGCGAGGCGGACCAGGACTGGCAGGCGGAGTTCAAGGCGAACCTCCGGCCCGTGCAGGCGGGCCGCGTGACCATCGTGCCGCCGTGGCTGCGCCAGGACGTCCCGGCCGGGCAGGTGGGGCTGGTGATCGAGCCGGGCATGGCGTTCGGCACCGGGCACCACGCGACGACCCGCATGGCCGTGGAGGCCCTGTCCGCCCTGGACCTGGGCGGCGTTCGGGTGCTGGACGTGGGCACCGGGAGCGGCGTGCTGGGGATCGCGGCGGCCCTGCTGGGCGCGGACCTGGCGTACGGGGTGGACATCGACCCGATCACCATTCCGATCGCGCGGGAGAACGCGGAGATCAACGGCGTGCCGGCGGGCCGTGTGCGGTTCGAGGAGGGCACGCTGGGCGAGGAACTGCCGGACGACGTGGCGCCGGGCGGGGTGTTCGGCGTGGTGGTGGCGAACCTGTACGCCGAACTGCACGACCTGCTGGCCGGGGAGTACGCGGCGCACCTGACGCCGGGCGGGCCGCTGGTCCTGACCGGGATTCTCACGTCGAAGCTGGCGCTGGTGCGCGCCGCCCTGGACCGCGAGGGGTTCACGGGCGTGCAGGTGCGGGAGGACGGGGAGTGGGCGCTGGTCACGGCGACCGCCCCGGCGTGAGGGCGCGGCTGTGAGCGGCGGCAAGCCGAGGCACCGCCTCCCGGTCCCGGAGCTGGCGGACGTGATGGTGCTGGGCCCGGCAGAGGCGCGGCACCTGAGCGTGCTGCGGCTCGCGCCGGGCGCAGCGGTGGTGGTGTTCGACGGGCGGGGCGGGGAGGCGCGGGCGACCGTGGCCGAACTGGACGACACCCGCGCCGTCCTGCACCTGGGTGAGGCGACGCAGGGCGCGCAGGAAACGCCGCAGCCGCTCACGCTGGCCGCGTCCCTGTTGAAGGGGGACAAGCTGGCGGAGGTCGTGCGCGCCGCCACGGAGCTGGGCGTGGCGCGCATTCAGCTGGTGGTGCCGCGCCGCGCGGACGCCCGCGAGATCGGCGCGCAGAAGCTGCTGCGCCTGGCGCGGGTGGCGCAGGAAGCCAGCAAGCAGTCCCGCCGCGCGGTGATTCCGGAGGTGCTCGCCCCGGTTGCCCTGGACGCGCTGGCCTGGGAGGGGACGCTGCTGGTGGCGCAGCCCGGCTCCGCGGTGCGGGTGACGGACGCGGTGGACTGGACGCGCCCGGTGACGGTCCTGACCGGCCCGGAGGGCGGCCTGACCGCCGAGGAGGTCGCCGCCCTGGTGGCGCGCGGCGCGCAGGCGGTCACGCTGGGGCCGCGGATCCTGCGGGCGGAGACGGCGCCGGTGGCCCTGCTGGGTGCCATCGCCGCCCTGGGGCAGTAGCCGTCAAAGGAAACCGGCCCGCTCCAGTGTGGACGCGGGCCGGCTGGGCTTTGAGGCTCAGACCTTAACGATCCAGCCTTCGGGCGCCTCGACGTCCCCGAACTGGATGCCGGTGAGTTCGTCGTACAGGCGGCGGGTGATCGGGCCGGGTTCGGTCTCGCTGTGGAACACATGAAAGTGCTCGCCGTGCTGGATGCCGCCGACCGGGGTGATCACGGCGGCGGTGCCGCAGGCGCCGGCCTCGGCGAACTGGTCGAGTTCGTCCACGCGCACGTCGCCCTCCACGACCTTCAGGCCCAGGCGGTGCTCGGCGAGCCACAGCAGGCTGTACTTGGTGATGCTGGGCAGGATGCTGGGGGATTTCGGGGTGACGAAGGTCGTGCCGTCCCTGGTGATGGCGAAGAAGTTGGCGGCGCCCACCTCCTCGATTTTGGTGTGCGTGGCGGGGTCGAGGTAGATCGCGTCGGCGAACTTGCGTTCCTTGGCCTCGTGGCCGGGCATCAGGCTGGCGGCGTAGTTCCCGCCGACCTTGGCGGCGCCGGTGCCGTGCGGCGCGGCGCGGTCGAAGCTGGTCGTGATGAAGTTCATGGGGGTCAGGCCGCCCTTGAAGTACGGGCCGACCGGCACGCCAAACACGCTGAACAGGAATTCGGGCGCGGTGCGCACGCCGAGGTTGTCGCCCACGCCGATCAGGAAGGGCCGCAGGTAGAAGCTGCCGCCCGTGCCGTAGGGGGGGATGAAGTGCTCGTTGGCGCGCACGACCTGCCGGCAGGCCTCGATGAACTGCTCGGTGCTGATTTCGGGCATCAGCAGGCGGCGGCAGCTGTCCTGCATGCGCGCGGCGTTGCGGTCCGGGCGGAACAGGTTGATGCTGCCGTCCTTGCAGCGGTAGGCCTTGAGGCCCTCGAAGCACTGCTGGCCGTAGTGCAGGGCGGTGGCGCCCTCGGCGATGTGGATCTGGTTGTCCTCGGTGAGGTGCCCTTCGTCCCAGTGGCCGTCACGCCAGTGGGCAAGGTACCGCTGGTCGGTGCGGATGTAACTGAACCCGAGGTTCGCCCAGTCGATGTCCACGGTCTTCTTCACCTGCGGGTCCTGCGTGGCCTGCCTTTCCTGCGTGGTCATGTTCCCAGGGTACCGTGCCGGGCGGGGCGCGGCCGGGCTCTGTCCAGCGTTCCGGTGGCTTTCCTAGCTCAGCCGTTCAGGACGTGCTGCCGGAAGCGGTTCAGGATGCCCAGGCCCACCGCGCCGCTCTTCTCCGGGTGGAACTGCGTGGCGTGCAGGTTCCCGGCGCTGAAGGCCGCCCAGAACGGCACGCCGAAGGTGGTCAGGGCGCCGTCCGTGACCGGCACGTCCTCCGGCACGTAGTAGGAGTGCACGAAGTACGCGTGTGCCGGCGTGGGCAGGCCGCGCAGCAGCGGCGAGTCCCCGCGGGGTTCCAGGGCGTTCCAGCCCATCTGCGGCACCTTGCGTTCCGGGGCGGGCGTGAAGCGCCGCACCTGTCCGGACACGAGGTCCAGGCCGGGCACGCCGGGCGCCTCCTCGCTGCCGGTCAGCAGGAGCTGCATCCCCACGCAGATGCCCAGGATCGGCTGGCCCGCGCGGGCGGCGGCCAGGACCGGGTCGCGCAGCCCGGCGGCGTCGAAGGCCTCCATCACCTGCCGGAAGTGCCCCTGCCCGGGTATGACGATGCCGGCAGCATTCTCCAGGCCGTCGGGGGTGGCGGTCAGGCGCACGCGCATCCCGGCGCGTTCCAGGGCGCGGGCGGCGCTGCGGACGTTCCCGGCGCCGTAGTCGAGCAGCGCGACTTCCGGGGCGCTCACAGGCTGCCCTTGGTGCTGGGCAGCGCCTCGCCGGTGACCTGCACGGCGTCGCGCAGGGCGCGGGCCAGGGCCTTGACGACCGCCTCGATGACGTGGTGCGCCTCGCGACCCGCGAGGAGCCGCACGTGCAGGGTGACGCCGGCGTGGTTGCACAGGCCGCGCAGGAACTCGCGCAGGTGGTAGTGGTTCATGCCGCCCGCGTCGCCGTACACGTCGAGCCGTTCGGGTTCGAAGGCGAGGTGCGCCCGGCCGGAGAGGTCCACGACCACGTGCGCCAGGGTCTCGTCCATGGGCACGAAGGCGCTGCCGTAGCGTTCAATGCCGCGCCGGTCTCCGAGCGCCTGGTGCAGGGCCTGCCCGAGGGTGATGCCGGTGTCCTCGATCAGGTGATGCGGGTCGATGTGCAGGTCCCCCCGGGCCTCCACGGTGAGGTGCAGGCGGCTGTGGCGGGCCAGCGCGTCGAGCATGTGGTCCAGGAAGCCGTGGCCGGTGCGCGGGGCGGTCGCGGGGGCGGCGGCGTCGAGGTCGAGCTGGACGCGAATGTCGGTTTCGCTGGTCTGGCGGTGCACGGTGGCCGTACGGCTCATGCCCGGCATGATAGGAGCCGCGCCGCGCCCAGGTGGGGGGCGTGTCTGGATGGTGGCGGGGTCCTTGCCAGGAAAGCCTTGAAGGCTGCCATTCCTGAACTGACATTTTTCTTACATTGCATGGGCAGAGCCGTCGATCTCTCATGGCCTGCTCATTGAACTTGAAATTTGATTGCGAAAGAGGGGTCTTTCACGCAACTTAGAGGCCACCCATTTGGGGGATTCGGACTTCCAGTCACCTGTCTAGACAGATTTAAAATCGGCTTTTTCTCATGCATGGTACAACCCTAGGCGTCGGAAAAACCCATCCTGCTCGCAGTTCATGCAGAATTTCTCACGTCCACCTTGGAGGTTCGGATGAAGGCACGTCTTACGCTCGGCACCATCGGTCTCACGCTTCTTCTCGCCGCCTGCGGTCAGCCGCAGGGCGCCACGGACGCCCCCACCGCCAGCCGCTCGGCCCGCACCGAGGCCCCGCTGCTCGGCACCCAGAACCCCGACGCCATCGCCGGCCAGTACGTCGTGGTGTTCAGCGAAGGCGCCATGGGCAACGACCTCAGCGCCCAGGACGCCGGCAGCCTCATCCGCAGCCTGAACCTCAACGCCCAGGGCGTCGAAATCCAGAACATCTACGCCGCCGCCCTGCACGGCTTCAGCGCCAAGCTCAGCAGCGAGAACCTCGCCATCCTGCGCAGCGACCCCCGCGTGAAGTACGTCGAGCAGGACGCCATCATGCGCATGAGCGCCACCCAGACCGGCGCCACCTGGGGCCTGGACCGCATCGACCAGCGCAACCTGCCCCTGGACGGCAGCTACACCTACAACTCCACCGCCAGCGGCGTGAAGGTGTACATCATCGACACCGGCATCAACACCGCCCACAGCAACTTCGGCGGGCGCGCCATCTGGGGCACCAACACCACCGGCGACGGCAACAACAGCGACTGCCAGGGCCACGGCACCCACGTCGCTGGCACCGTCGGCAGCAGCACCTACGGCGTCGCCAAGGGCGCGACCCTGGTCGCCGTCAAGGTCCTGAACTGCCAGGGCAGCGGCACCAACAGCGGCGTCATCGCCGGCGTGAACTGGGCCGTGAGCAACAAGGGCAGCGCCACCGCCGTCGCCAACATGAGCCTGGGCGGCGGAGCCAGCCAGGCCGTGGACGACGCCGTGAACAACGCCGCCAGCAAGAACCTGATCATGGCCGTGGCCGCCGGGAACGAGAACCAGAACGCCTGCAACGTCTCCCCCGCCCGCGCCGCCAGCGCCATCACCGTCGGCAGCACCACCAATACCGACGCCCGCAGCAGCTTCAGCAACTACGGCACCTGCGTGGACATCTTCGCACCAGGCAGCAACATCACCAGCACCTGGATCGGCAGCACCAGCGCCACCAACACCATCAGCGGCACCAGCATGGCCTCCCCCCACGTCGCGGGCGCCGCCGCGCTGCTCGTCGCCGCCGGGAACTCCACCAACAGCGCCGTGACCAGCGCCATGATCAACAACTCCACGCCCAACAAGGTCACCAGCGCCGGCACCGGCAGCCCCAACCGCCTGCTGTACACCGGCACGGGCACCACCACCCCCACCCCCGGCACCACCACGACCTACACCGGCTCCGTCAGTCAGGGCACCAGCAGCTACAAGCCCGGCAGCACCGGCTTCAGCTACGCCGGCGGCACCCTGAAGGCCACCCTCAGCGGCCCCAGCGGCACGGACTTCGACCTGTACCTGCAGAAGTACAACGGCAGCACCTGGGCTGACGTCGCGGCCAGCGAGAGCGGCACCAGCAGCGAGAGCATCAACTACGCAGCCGCCAGCGGCACCTACCGCTGGGAAGTCTACGGCTACTCCGGCAGCGGCTCCTACACCCTCACCGAAACCAAGTAAGGCCCCAGGCTCCCCACCGCCCGCGCACCATCAGGCGGTGGGGCCTTCTTGAGCCCCGAACCGTCCTCTCTCCTTCTTTCCCCGAGGTGTTCCATGAAACGCACCCTGCTCTGCCTGCCCCTGACCGCCGCCCTCGCCCTGACCGCCTGCGGCAACACCCCCCCCACCGTGGCCACCGACCCCGCCGCCGCGCCGGCCGCGCAGCGCAGCGACAAGGCCCAGAGCGTCACGCTGCAGCCGCTGATCGTGGGCGGCACCATCAGCGCCCGTGGCGCCCGGCCATACCAGGTCGCCATGACCAACACCAGCGGGTTCCAGTACTGCGGCGGCACCCTGATCTCCAGCACCTGGGTGCTGACGGCGGCGCACTGCGTGAAGGGCACCGCGGCGTCCAGCATCCGCATCCGGGCGGGCGTGAACAAGCTCAGTGACAGCACCCAGGGCCAGACGGTCGGGGTGAGCACCGTGACCATCCACCCCAGCTACCGCGACGCCAGCTACGGCTACGACATCGCGCTGCTGAAACTCAGCACGGCCGTGAACAACCCCTACGCCGCGCCGGCCAAGCTCCCCAACAACACGGTGGAAGGCATTCTGGACGTGAAGGGCAAGTTCGCGGTGGTGAGCGGCTGGGGCCTGACGCAGGGCAACAACAACAGCAGCGCCAGCGACGACCTGCGCGAGGTGAGCATCCCGATCAGCCCCAACCCCGGCACCTGCGGCGGCAGCACGGTGCCCGGCAACACCATCTGCGGCGAGTACTACCAGGGCAAGGACAGCTGCAACGGCGACAGCGGCGGCCCCCTGGCGCAGGCCTACAACGGCAACAACTACGTGCTGGGCATCGTGAGCTACGGCCCCAGCGCGTGCACCGGGAACGGCGTGTACACCCGCGTGAACGGCTACCTGAGCTGGATCGCGCAGGTGAGCGGCATCACCGCCGACGGCAACGACACCACCCTGCCCGTCACCTACACCGGTTCGGTCAGCCAGGGCACGAGCAGCTACAGGCCCGGCAGCACCGGCTTCAGCTACGCCGGCGGCACGCTGCAGGCCACCCTCAGCGGCCCCAGCGGCACGGACTTCGACCTGTACCTGCAGAAGTACAACGGCAGCACCTGGGCCGACGTCGCCTCCAGCGAGAGCGGCACCAGCACGGAGAGCATCAACTACGCGGCCACCAGCGGCACCTACCGCTGGGAGGTCTACGCCTACTCCGGCAGCGGCTCCTACACGCTGAAGGCCACCAAGTAAACCGGAAATGCACGTGCGGGAGGGCCTCCAGTTGGAGGCCTTTCTGCGGTCGGGCCGGGCTGAGGGGCGATCCGCGCTGGGGGGATTCTGTCTTGACCGAAATTCAATTCTGTTATAAACTAAATCCATGAAGCTGAGCGATGTTCAGAAACGACTGCAAGCCCCGTTTCCCGCTCACGCGGTCGCGTGGAAACCCGGCGTGATTACCAAAGACCGCAGCCGCGCGCTGATGCTCGCCCACATTGACGCCCGCAACGTCCAGGACCGCCTGGACGCCATCTGCCCCGACGCCTGGGAATTCCACGTGGACGTCATCCCCGGCACCCGCCAGCCCACCGTCAAGGGCCGCCTGACCGTGCTCGGCGTGAGCCGCGAGGACATCGGTGAGGCCCCCGAAGGCGACCTGGGCACGCTGAAGGCCGCCGCCAGCGACGCCCTGAAACGCTGCGCGGTGCAGTTCGGCATCGGCCGCTACCTGTACGACCTGCCCAAGCAGTGGGTGGACTGGAACGACGCCAAACGCGAACCTGTCCGCACGCCCGAGCTGCCCGACTGGGCCAAACCGGACCACGAACGCAGTGCCGGCGGCGCCCACATCGTGCAGGCCATGGATCAGCTGAAGTACGAACTGCCGGACGACGTGGACCTGCAGCGCGAGGTGTACAAGCACCTGAAAGCCGCCCTGGGCAGCCTTCACCCCATGCAGAACTCCGGACGGGCCGCGTGACCGTCCGCACGGCGCCCCGCCGCGCCGCTGAGGCCTCCGCGCGCGTCCACCTGCTCCGCCAGGACCGCTCCGAGCCGCAGGACAGCGAGTGGACCGCGCCTGACCTGCCCCCCGCCCGCCGGGTGGGACTGGTGGCGGCCGGCGTGGCGGCCCTGGTGGTCGTCGGCAGCTGGCTGGCCCAGCTTCTGTAACCGTTCAGCACTGAATAACCGCCCTTCGGGGCGGTTTTTTGTAGCATGGCATCGCTTTGTTACCACTACGGTACGGACAAGTTGTCGTGCGCGGGTCTACCCTGAATGTATGACCTGGAACCCCGACCTGTACCACCGCTTCCAGGGCGCCCGCAGCGCCCCCGCCCGCGACCTGCAGGCCATGCTCCCAGACCTCCCCTACCGCCGGATCGTGGACCTCGGCTGCGGCACCGGCGAACAGACCCTGACCCTCGCCGAACGCTTCCCGCACGCCGAGGTGACCGGGGTGGACAGCAGTGCCGAAATGCTGAGCCGCGCCCGCGCCCATTCGGCCCCCAATCTCGCCTTCCGGCAGGCCGACCTGCGCGACCTGGACGGCGAGTATGACCTGATCTACTCGAACGCCGCGCTGCAATGGCTGCCCGACCACCCCACCCTGCTGGCCGCCCTGTGGGCGCACCTCGCCCCGGGCGGCATCCTGGCCGTGCAGGTGCCCGCCAACCACGACCACCCCAGCCACCGCCTCCTGACCGACACCGCCCGCGAGTTCGAGGGCGAGCTGGGCGGTTTTACCCGCTTCGGCACCGCGCACGGGGTCTCCCCCGTCCTCACGCCCGCCGGGTACGCCGAGACGCTGGACGCCCTGGGGGCCGTGGACATCACCGCCCTGAGCCGGGTGTACCCGGTCGAGCTCAGCGGCGCGGAAGGCATCGTGGAGTGGACGCGCGGCACCGCCCTCGTCCCCTACCTGTCCCGCCTGACCCCAGCGGACGCCGCGCGCTTCACCGAGCGGTACCTGGAGAAACTGCGCGACGTGTACCCCGGCGAGCGGGTGTACTACGCGTTCACGCGCGTGCTGTTCACCGCCCGCAGGCCCTGAGGCGCACCCTTCAGGACAGGCGGCGTTTCACGTGACGGGTCGGCGCGTGCGTCCACGGGTCGTCCGGCCAGGGGTGTTTCGGGTAGCGGCCGCGCAGGTCCTTGCGGACCTCGAAGTACGACGAGTTCCAGAACGACCGCAGGTCCTGCGTCACCTGCACCGGCCGGCCCGCCGGGGAGAGCAGGTGCAGCAGCACCGGCGTGCGCCCCCCGTTCACGGCGGGCGTGTCGGCCAGCCCGAAGAGTTCCTGCAACTTCACCGCCAGGATGGGCGGGCTGCCGTCCGCGCGGTACTCCAGCCGCACCCGGCTGCCGCTGGGCACCGTGAGGTGCGTGGGCGCCAGCTCGTCCAGCTGCGGCGGCAGCGGCCAGGGCAGCAGCGCCTGCAGGGCCGGCAGCAGCGGCACACGCGCCAGGTCCGCACGGGACCGCACGCCGCCCAGGTGCGGGGCGAGCCACCCCTCCAGGGTGTCCAGCAGCGCCTGACCAGACAGGTCCGGCCAGTTCTCGCCGGGGCGCCAGGCGCGCAGGGCCTGCACCCGGGCCCGCCAGCCCTCCACGTCCGCCGTCCAGGACAGCACGCCCAGCCCCTCAGCCCGCACCGCGCCGATCAGGGCCGCCTCGCGCAGCGCGGCAGGCACCTCCGCGAGTGGCGCGGTCTCCAGCACCAGCGCCCCCACCCGCTTCTCCCGCTGCGCGACCAGGACCCCGGCCCGGCTGTCCCAGCGCACCACGTCCGCCCACACCGCGCGGGCCTCCAGGGCCGCCGGGTCCAGGGGGGCGGCCAGGAACACCCGGCCCTCGGCGCCCGACGCGTCCAGGTGCGCGACCGCCAGCGTCCGCTCATGGGCCAGCGGGTCGCCGTCCGGGACCACGACGCCCTGCCCGCCGGACAGCAGGAAGCGGCCCGGGAGCCGGGCGGCGCCGCCGGAGCCGCGGGCGAGCGCCACTCGCTCCGGGTAGGCGCGCGCGACCAGTTCGCCCACGTCCGCGTGAACGGGAGCGTCCGGCCCGGCCGGCACGTCCAGCAGGCGCCGCCACTGCCGGCTGAGGCGTTCCGCACGCTCCAGCACCCCCAGGTCCGCCCCAGCCCGGCGGGCCGCGTCCCGCCCGCCCGCCCGCCACGCGCGCAGCGCGGCCACGCGGTCGGTCAGGTCCGCGCCGGCCTCGCGGGGCAGCGGATCGCGTTCCTCCAGCAGCGCCGCCACGTCCGCCGCCAGGGCCCCCAGTCCGGGCGCGGTCAGCAAGTGCGCCAGCCGGGGGTGCGTGGGGAAGCGCAGGAGGGAGGCGCCCTCCGGGGTGATCCGCCCCGCGTCGTCCAGCGCGGCCAGGGAGCGCAGCAGCGTCCGCGCGGAGTCCAGGCGGTGCGCGGGCGGCGCGTCCAGCCAGGGGAGCGCCGCGTCCACCGCGCCCCACTGCGCGAGTTCCAGGGTCAGGGGCGTAAGGTCCGCCTCCAGGATTTCCGGGGCGCGCGCGGCCGGCAGCAGGGCGTGCGTGCGCTCGGACCACAGGCGGTACGCCACGCCGGGCGCCGTGCGGCCCGCCCGTCCGGCCCGCTGCGTGGCGGCGTCCCGCGTGACGCGGCCCGTCACCATGCGCCCCAGGCCGCTCACCGGGTCGAACACCTGCGTGCGGGTCAGCCCGCCGTCCACGACCGCCCGCACGCCCTGGATGGTGAGGGACGTCTCGGCGATGGCGGTGGACAGCACCACCTTGCGCCGCCCGGCCGGGTCGGGCCGCAGCGCCCGCGCCTGCTCCGGCAGCGGCAGGTCCCCGTACAGGGGCAGCACCACGGCGTCCACGTCCTCCAGCAGGTCGGCCGTCCCGCGGATTTCCCGCACGCCCGGCAGGAACACCAGCGCGTCCCCCTCCTGCTCCGCGAGCGCCTGCCGGACCGCGCGGGCCGCCACCGGCTCGATGCGGCCGGCCGGGTCCTGCGGCAGGTACCGCACGTCCACCGGGTAACTGCGGCCCGCGCTCTCCACCAGAGGCGCGCCCAGCCGTTCCGGCAGCGCCGGGTCCAGCGTGGCCGACATGACCAGGACCCGCAGGTCGTCGCGCAGCGCGCCCTGCACCTCGCGCAGCAGCGCCAGCGCGAGGTCGGCGTTCAGGCTGCGTTCGTGAAATTCGTCCAGGATGACCAGGCCCACGCCCGCCAGTTCCGGGTCGCGCTGGAGCCGGCGGGTGAGGATGCCCTCGGTTACCACCTCCAGCCGCGTGGCCGCCGACACGCGGGACTCGAAGCGCACCCGCGACCCGACGGTCCCGCCGACCTCCTCGCCCAGCGCCTCAGCCAGCCGCGCGGCCACGGCGCGCGCCGCGACCCGCCGGGGTTGCAGCATGATCACCCGCTGCCCCGCCAGCCAGGGTTCCTGAAGCAGGTCCAGCGGCAGCGCCGTGCTCTTGCCCGCCCCGGGGGGCGCCTGCACGACCACCAGCGGGTGGGTGGCGAGCGCCGCGCGGAGCGGCTCGACGATCTCCCGCACGGGCAGCGCTTCACTGAACAACACGCCCCCGATCCTACCGCGGTCGGACTGAGGAGGCCCACCTCCCGGACCCTCCGGCACCGGGTCGGCCCCCAGGGCGCCCCAGCACGCCGCTACTGCACGTTGACCGGCTGGGTGTCGCCGGCCTCGTCATCACTTTTCGTGAAGGCCGCGCCGAGGTTCCGCACCGCCGCGTGAATCAGGGTGGTGTTCAGGCTGATGCCGGCGATCAGGCCCGTGCTGGCCGCGCTCATCACGTACTGCGGCGCGCCGGTCATGTCGCCCGCCGCCCACACGCCACGGACGCTGGTCATGCCGTGCTCGTTCACGACGACACGGCCCTTGTCGTTCATGGCGCAGCCGAGCAGTTCCGGCAGCAGGCTGTTCTGCCGCTGCGCCGGGTTGAGGAACAGCGCGTCCAGGGTGTGGCGGTCCCCACCGCGGAAGTGCAGGGTGACGGAGTCCCGGCCGCTGACGCGCAGGATGGGCATGTCGACGACCGGCACGCCAACGCGCCGCAGGTCCTCCCGCTGCTCGTCGCTGAGTTCGTCCGGGCCGTCCGTGAACAGGACGACGTGATCCGTCCAGGCGCGGACGGTCAGGGCGAGGTGGTGGCCCTCCTGGTGCCGGCCGAGAATGCCGAGGGGCGCGTCACGGTTGGGCCAGCCGTCGCAGTACGGGCAGTGGTGGACGGTGTGCCCCCAGCGTTCCCGCAGGCCTGGAATGCGCGGCAGGATGTCCTGCACGCCGGTGGCGAACAGCAGCCGGGGCGCCACGCTCCAGGTGTGCTCGTGCCGGACGTGAAAGTCGTCCCCGATGGCCCGGATCTCACGGGCCGGCGTGTCCAGGACGGTGACGTCGTAGCGGCCCAGGTCACGCAGGCCGATGTCCTTGAGCTGCACGGGCACGATGCCGTCGCGGGTGAACACGCCGTGGGCCTCCTCCGCGCGGGCGTTGCGGGGAGGGCCGCCGTCCAGCAGCAGGACGCGGCGGGTGGCGCCGCCCAGCGCGAGCGCGGCGTTCAGGCCTGCGGGCCCGGCGCCCAGCACGATGGCGTCGAAGGTCCGGTCGGCCGGGGCGCTCACGTGACGTGCCCGGGCCGGACGGTGACGTCCGTGAACGTGGCGTCGCGCGGGGCATTCAGGATGAACGCGATGGTCGCCGCGACGGACGGCGGGGCGATGTAATTCGCCGGGTCGTACGCGGCGCCTTCCTGCGCGCGGACACTCTGCTGCATCGGCGTGGCCGTGCGGCTGGGGTACACGGTGCTGACCCGCAGGCCGTCGGGGGCTTCCTCGGCGCGCAGGGCGTCCGCCAGGGCGCGCAGCCCGAACTTGCTGGCGGCGTAGCTGGCCCAGCCGGCACTCGCGGCCAGCCCGGCGGTGCTGTTCACGAACACGACGGTGCCCCGCTCGGCTCGCAGGGCGGGCAGCAGCAGGCGGGTGAGTTCCGCCGGCCCGGCGAGGTTCACGTTCAGGGTCGCCTGCCACACGGCGGTCTCCTGCTCGGCCACGGCGCCCAGCTGCACCATGCCGGCGTTGTGCACGAGGTTCGTCACGCGCCCCACGCCCGCGACCGCCCCAGCCAGGCTGGCCGGCTGGCCGAGGTCCAGGGGCAGGACGCGGCCGCCCACCTCGGCTGCCAGGGCGTGCAGGGGGGCGGGGGTGCGCCCGGCGAGGATCAGGTCGTGCGTGCCGGCCAGCGTATGGGCCAGCGCGGAGCCGATTCCGCCGGCCGCGCCGGTGATCAGGGTGACAGGGCGGGACATGCCGCGCAGCCTAGCGCGCGCCCGGCCGGCGCCAGAGGGTGGGCACCCTGAGAAAACGTTGGGGGGCGCCCCTTACGGCTGTCGGGCCTGCGCGGCGTAGTAGTCGCCGATGCCGGCGGCGATGGCCTGCGCGATGCGTTCACGCCCGGCGGGGCTCATCAAAATTCGCAGATTCCCGGCGTCCGTGAGGTACCCGGTCTCGATCAGCAGGCTGGGCTGCGTGCCGGGGCGGGTCAGGGCCAGGTCCGCGCCCGGCATCAGTCCCTTGCCGGGGCCCAGGTCCGGGAGCCGCTGGCGGAGCTGCGCGAGGATGCGGGCAGAAACCCCCTGCGCCTGCGGGTGCGTGAAGTACACCTCCGGTCCGCGAATGCCACGCGGATCCCGGCCGTCCGGGAGGGCGTTGGCGTGAATGCTGACCAGCAGGTCGCTGGCGGTGGTCTCGGCGGTCAGGCCGCGCTCGTACAGGCCGAGGGTGAGGTCCGTGTCGCGGGTGAGGTGCACGGTGGCGCCCTGCGCGCGCAGCAGTTCGGCCACGCGCAGGGCGATGGGCAGGTTCAGGTCCTTTTCCGGCACGCGCAGGCTGCCCGCCCCGCCCCGCTGGCTGCCGCCGTGCCCGGGGTCCAGGGTGACGGCGCGGCCCAGCAGGGGCTGCGCGGCGTCCAGGGGCGGGGGGCGCCGCACGGCGACGCGCAGGTCCGGGCCGTCGTAGTTCACGGTGAAGCCCCAGGCCTGCGGCGCGGTGGTCAGCACACTCACCCGCGTGACGCCCGGCCCGGCGGGCGTGACCTCCACAGCGCGCAGGAGCGGGTCGCGGCCGGCGGGTGGCAGCAGCGGCGCGGCCAGGGTGCCGTACAGCAGGATGTCCAGCCGGCGCCCGCCGTCGGTCTGCGTGACGGTGAAGGGCAGGCGCGCCCCGCCCAGCGGCAGGCGCAGAACCAGTTCCGGGTGCGCCGGTGCACTGCTCATCGGGGCCAGCGGGGGGGTGGGCACCGGTGGGGGCACCTCCGGCGTGCCCGCCGGGCCGGGCAGGAACGACAGCGCGGGACCGGGCGGCCCGTCCCCCTCCAGCGTGACCGGGCCACCGGCGACCGGAAGGGGCAGGCCGGGCGTGACCTCCAGTTGCTTCGCGGTGATCAGCAGGGACGTCCCGGGCGCGATGCGGGCCCGCACGTCGTCGCCCACGCGGCCCACCAGCGGGAAGGTCATGCCCGCGCGGGGGTACAGGGCGGGGCGGCCGGTCAGGTCGGTGGCGACCCAGGTGGCCTCGTTCAGGCCCAGGCCCTGCACCGTGCCGGGGCGCTGCGTGCCGGTGCGGGGGGCGCGCACGCTGCTGAGGCGCCCGGGGGTGGGGGCGGTGACGGTGCGGCCGTCGCGGCCGGTGAGGCTCACCTCGAACGCCGCGGCGGGCAGGGTCGCGCCGGCCGGGAGGGTGTAGGTGCCCCGGTACTGTCCGGCCGCGACCTCGCGCAGGGGCAGGACCGTCACGCCGGGTAGGCGGGCGCTGGCCTTCCCACCCGGCGAACCGCGGAAGGCCACGGTGACCTGCCGCTCGGCGTCGGTGTCGCCGCCGGCGTCCCAGTACTCGATGTTCACGCGGGGTTCGAGGCTGGCCCGGTCGAGGCTGGTGGGCGTGGCAGGCAGCGGCCGGACCACCGGGCGGATCACCCGCAGGATCTGCGTGGCGGTCTGCCCCGCCCGGGTGGACACGAGCTTCAGGTCGTTCGTGCCGGCCCGGAGCGGCCACCACTCCATGAACAGGCCGTCCGGACCGACATTCACGGCCTTGCCGGAGACGCTCAGGCTGCTGCCGGGGGTCACGCTGCCCTGCAGGATCACGTGGTCGAAGGCCACGCGGGCGCCGGATTCCGGGTACGCGACGAAGATGGCCGGTGCGGCCCGGGCGGCGCCCGTGAGGACGGCGCCGGTGAGGACCGCCGTGAAGCCCGCGCGCGTCAGGCGCGGAAGCGGCGTTGAACGCATGAGGGCGGGTGTATCACGTCCGGCGGCCGGGCAGGTGTGCGGCGCAGCGTGAACGCTCACGAAAGCAGCCGGGGCCCGGCTGGACACCGGGGGCGGCTATGCTGCGGGCATTCATGACTGACCCGCTGGTGAAGGAGTACGCCTCGGTCCTGCCGGAGTACGAACGGCAGCGGGTCGCGTGCGCGCATTACGTCACGAATCTGCTGCACAACGCCGGCCTGAAAATCCATCACGTCGCCAGCCGCGTGAAACGCCCGGGCAGTCTGGAGGACAAGCTGCGCCGCAAACCGGGCCGCTACCACCGCCTGGAGGACGTCACGGACCTGCTCGGGGTGCGCGTGATCACGTACTTCGAGTCGGACGTGGGCGTGGTGGGGCGGCTGCTGGAGGAGAACCTGACCGTGGACTGGCTGAACTCCGTGGACAAGGGCATGATGCAGGACCCGGACCGCTTCGGGTACCGCGGCGTGCACTACGTGGTGCGCCTGCCTGCCAGCGCGGAGGGCCCCAGCACGCCGTGGTTCGAGGTGCAGATCCGCAGCATCCTGCAGCACGCCTGGGCGGAGATGGAACACGACCTGGGGTACAAGAGCCGCGACGCCGTGCCGCGCGAGGTGCGCCGGCGCTTCAACCGCCTGTCCGGCCTGCTGGAGATGGCGGACGAGGAATTCATGGCGCTGCACCGCCTGTCCCGGGATTACGCCGCGAACCTGCCGGCGCGGGTGCAGGAGGCGCCGGACAGCGTGTTCGTGGACGCGCAGAGCATGACGCACCTGCTCTCCACGTCCCCGGTGCGGGACATCGACGCGGAGGTCGCCGACGCCCTGCACGTGAAACTGCTGGTCGGCTGGCCGGACTCCGAGCGGCCGCAGCGTCTGGCGGGCCTGCTGCAGTACGTGGGCGTGCACTCGGTGGGCACCCTGGACAAGGAACTGCGCCGCAACGCGCAGAGCATCGTGCGCTTCGCGACGGTGCTGCTGCCACGCCTGAGGTCGGCGTGGCTGCCGGCGGGCGGCGCGCGGCCCGGGGTGAGCGTGGTGCATTACGTGCTGCTGCGGGTGTGCGCCAACCCCAGCCTGGACCCGGCCGAGGTGATGGCGATGCTGGACCTGAACCACCCGGACGGCCTGCCGCGCCTGACGGAGATCGTGATGGACGCCTACCGTGAGATTCAGGAGTCCGGTCCGGCGGCCCTGCCCGCCCCGGGCACGCCGCTGTCCTCCTGAGCCGCCCCGCCGGCCGGTCCGGCGCGGAAGCCCTGAAAGGTCGCCCGGAGCAGCCGGGCCGCCTCGCGGGCCAGCAGGCCGCCCTGCACCGCGGGCCGCGGACCCCAGTGGTGGGCGAGCAGGTCCGTCACGCCGCCCAGCGCGCCGGCGCGGGGGTTGTGGGCGCCGTACACGATCCGCCCGATCCGGGCCTCCAGGGCGGCGCCCAGGCACATCGGGCAGGGTTCCAGCGTGACCACCAGCGTGCACGCGCCCAGGTACGCGCCGGCCGTGAGGGTGGCCTCGCGCAGCGCGTGCAGTTCGGCGTGGCGGGTCATGTCGCCGTGCTCGCGGCTGGTGTTGCGGCCCCGGCCGATCACCTGCCCGGCGGCGTCCAGCACGACCGCGCCCACCGGCACCTCGCCGTGCCCGGCGGCCTCGCGGGCCAGGGCCAGGGCCTCGCGCATGCCCGCCTGCTCAGGCGTGAGGGACACACCGGCCTCCTCGCGGGCGTGCTCGGCCCACACGGGGTCCGGCGTGCCCAGCCACTTCACGCTCTGCCCGGCGGCCAGGACCGGCACCCGCGGCCGGTCCTCCCGGGGCACGTGCCGGTCGGTGAGCACGTCGCTGACCTTGCGGGTGCCGCCGGGCAGGCGGATGCGGTCCCCGGGCCGCGGCGTGCGCAGGTTCCAGCCGGGCGGTACGGGAAAGTCCGGGCCCGGCAGGGCCAGGGGCCGCAGGTGCAGGTGCCCGCCGGTGACCGTGGCGTTCTGTCCGCCGGGCAGCGTGACGTGCCGGGTCCCGCCGGCTCCGAGGGCGTCAGCGAGGGCCTGGACGTGGTCCATGTGGTAGCCCAGCCCTTCCCCGCCGAGTTGCGCGGTGACCCAGCGGCGCAGCACGGCCGGCGGCTGGGTGTTCAGAGGAGCGTGCGCGGTCAGGGCGGCTGCCTGGGCGTGCAGGGCCGCGTCGTCCTCCCGGGAGAGGCGGGCCAGCCGGGCCAGGGCCGCCTCCACCGCCGGGAAGCGCGCCCGCAACGCAGGCAGCACCTGCTGCCGCAGCCACACGCGGGTGTAGTGCGGGTCGGCGTTCATCGGGTCGTCCAGCCAGGATTCATTCAGGCCGCGCAAGTAGGCTTCCAGTGCTTCGCGCGGCACGTCCAGCCAGGGGCGCCGCACGCGGCCGTGCACCGGGGGGATGCCGGTCAGGACCGCCTCGCCCCGCAGCAGCTGCATCAGGACCGTCTCGGCCTGGTCGCGGCGGGTGTGGGCGGTCAGGATCACGGTCAGGCCATGCTTTCTGGCGGTGCGGGTCAGGAACTCGTAGCGGAGGCGGCGGGCGGCGTCCTCCAGGTTCCAGCCGCGCCGGGCGGCGACGGCGGCCACGTCCACCCGCGCGGTCTCGAAGGGCACGCCCAGGCGCTCGGCCAGCGCCTCCACCCAGTGGGCGTCCCCGGCGGAGTCCGGGCGCAGGGCGTGGTCCAGGTGCGCCGCCACCGGCTGCGCGCCTGCGGCGTGCAGGGCGTGCAGCAGCGCCACGGAATCCGCGCCGCCCGACACGCCCACCAGCACGCGCTGGCCGGCGTACGGGCGCAGGGCGGCGGCGAGGTCGGTCACGGGCGCATTGTAGGGGCCCTGGCCCCCGCCGGCCCGGATTGCACGCGGGCTTCCTGAGCGGCGCGGGGCCGGGCCGGTACAGTGCGGGCATGAGTGTTCAGGTCGGCCAGCCTGCCCCCGAGTTCCGCGCCCGCACCGAGGACGGGCAGCACCTGGCGCTGGCGGACCTGCGCGGGCAGTGGGTGGTGCTGTACTTCTACCCGCGCGCCAACACGCCCGGCTGCTCCCTGGAAGCGCAGGCGTTTCAGGCCAGCCTGGAGGACTTCGGCGCCCGGAACGCGGCCGTGGTGGGCGTGAGCACCGACACGGAGGCGCGGCAGGCGGCGTTCCGGGACCGCTGCGGGCTGGCGTTCCCGCTGATTCCGGACGGGGAGAAGGTCCTGGCGCGGCAGTACGGCGTGCTTGGGGGCCTGTCCGGGCTGCTGGGCGTGGCGTCCCGGCAGACCTTCCTGATCGACCCGGAGGGCGTGCTGCGCTGGCACTGGCGCTTCGTGAACCCGGCCGGGCACGCGCGGGAGGTGCTGGGTCAGCTGACGGCGTTGCAGGCGGCCGGCGCCGCCCCCGCGTCCTGACCCTCGGGGTCAGTCCGGCAGGGTCAGGAGGTCCATGCTGGGCGTGGCCGGCGACACCCAGGGGCTCCCGCGCACGTGGAAACGCCAGGGCAGGTTCCGGCCCTCCCGCAGGCCGATCCGGGCGGTCGTGACGACGTCCGCGTCCGGCAGGGCGGGGGCGCGCTCCAGGTGCAGGCCAGCGCTGTCCACCGGCGTGCGGCTCACCTGCGCAGGGTGCAGCCCCAGGGCGGCCACGAGTTTGGCGGGGCCGTTCGTCAGGTCGCGTTCGCGGATGACGGGCCGGTGGTCCAGCATCACCTCGCGGCCCTCCAGGGGTTCCAGCGCGCGGATCAGCACGCTGGCCGACACGCCCGCCTCCCGGCACGCCACCTGCAGCAGCGGGTGCCCGTGCGCCGTCCAGAACAGCCAGTGCCCGGGCGGGATCGCCATCTCGGCGCTGCGGGCGGCGTGGAAGCGCCCGGCGGTGCAGGCGGGGTCGCGCGGGCAGTCGTAGGCCTCGGCCTCCACGATCCGCCCGGCGAGCCGCACGCCGCCGGGCAGGGTGCGCACCAGCGTGCTGCCCAGCAGGCGCCGGGCGGTGAGGACCGGGTCGCCGGCGAAGTCGGCCGGGTGCCAGCGGGAGGGGAACTCGGCCCGGGTCATGCGCTCACTATGCCGCGCTCAGCTGCGGGGCTGGCCGGGCGGGCTTTTTCTGGATTTCCTGAAGAGGCGATCCCGGCGGGCGGGGCTACCCTGAACGGACGCCCCCAACCCGCGCGCCCCCGGCCAGAGCAGGCCGGTTCCCGGGGTGGCGCGGGCCGTTCATTCAAGGAGGACCCAGTCATGATGGACATCTTCAACATGCTCGGCGGCATGAACCGCACCGGGCAGACGATCGGCCAGCAGCTCGGCACCAGCCCCCACCAGACGGAAGCGGCCGTGGAGGCCGCCGTGCCCCTGCTGCTGGGTGCCCTGACCCGCAACGCCGCGCAGCCGGGCGGCGCCGCCGCACTGGAGGGTGCGCTGTCCCGCCACGACGGGCAGGCGCTGGAGCTCTTCGGGCAGGGCCGGATGCCCGACACGGCCGACGGCCAGAAGATCCTGGGGCACATCTTCGGCCCCCAGCAGTCCGCGGCTGCGAACGCGGTGGGGCAGCGCGCGGGAATCGACCCGCAGCTGGCGATGCAGGTGCTGTCCATGCTGGCGCCCCTGGTGCTCGCGTACCTGAGCCGGCAGCGGCAGGGCGGGAGTGGCGGGATGGGAACCAACGCTGGCACGGGTGGCGTGGACATCGGCAGCATCCTGGGCGGCATTCTCGGCGGCGGAATGGGGGGCGGCCTGGGCGACGTGCTCGGCGGCCGGACCGGCAGCGCCGGCACGGGCGGGGCCGGGGGCGTGCTGGGGGGTGGCCCCGTGATTCCCGGGCTGCCGGGTCAGAATGCGGGCCTAAGCCCCAGCCCCGGCGCGCCGGGCATGGAGAGTGCCGGGGCGCCCGGCAGCCGCGGCGGGCTGATGGACACGCTGAACAACGTGCTGGACCGCAACGGGAACGGCAACGCGCTGGACGACCTGATCGGGATGTTCGGCGGACGCCGCTAGCGATCCATGGGGAGGGGCCACCGGACTTAGCGGTGGCCCCTCCCCTGTTCTGGCCTGTGGCAGCAGCCTACTCCGGGCGGTCGTCCGGACCGGGCTCCGCGGCCGGGCGGTCACCCTGGATACGGTTCACGGTGCTGCTGTAGGCGCGGCTCACGCTGGCGGTCGTGGCGGCGGTGATCAGCGCCGCGAGCAGGCCGTCGGCCTCGGCACGGTCCGCGTGCGCGGGCGTGATCGTCTCGCCCTGGCGGATCAGGACGTCCCCGTCGGGCAGGTTCACGTCGTACCCGACGGTGCGGCCGGTCACGTACTCCTTCTGCCGCACGCGGCTGGCCTGCGACAGGTCCTCCAGGTTCTCGCGAAGGTTGCTGCCGGCGGTCTGCAGGCCCTGGCGGGCGGTGTCGGCCGCGTCGCGGTACGCGCCGGCCACCGCGCCGCCCGTCGCGGCGGCGCCCAACGCGCCGAGCTTGCCGTGCCATTCGGCGACCTCGGCGTGCAGGGGCGTGATGGTCTCGCCGGCGCGGACGATCACGGTGCCGTCCTCGGCGACGATTTCGTGGCTGGCCTGTTTGCCGACCACGTACGCCTGGCCCTGCCCGGTCACCTGTTCGCGCACGGCCGCGCCGAGTCCGGTCACGCCTTCCCTCACGTCCTGGGCGGCGTGCTCGTAGCTGCCCTTCACGGCGCCGGCGGCGTCCTGAACGCTGTCGCGCACGTTGTCCCGGGCGTCCTGGAAGGCGCCGACGATGCCGCCCTTGCGCTGGGCGTTCATGGCGGCGACCACGTGGGTGGGCACGATGGCGGCGTCCGTGCCGATCTGGATGTCGGCGGGGCCGGGAATGAAGGTGCGGCCCTGGCTGAGGTCGCTGAGGAATCCGCCGGTCGCCTCGTAGCCTTCCACGCGGCCGGTGCGTTCGTCGAAGTACACGTCCACGATCCGGCCGAGCTTCTGCCCGCTCTCGGTCAGGAGGGTCAGGCCTATGAGGTTCAGGTCGGCGTCCATCACGCGGGCGAGCCGGTCGTCGTCCTTCGCGCGGATGATGGCGCTGTGGTCGGCGATCATGATGGCGTCCTCGCCGAAGGAGCGCACGCTCTCGAAGCGGACGGCCTTCGCGGCGCGGAACCAGCCGCCTTCTTCCACGATCAGGCCCAGCAGCTGGTTGGCCTGCGGGTCGAACACGAGGTCGTGGACGGTCTCGACGCGCTGGCCGGTGTCGATGGTGACGATGTTCTTGCCCAGGAGCTCCTTGCCCTTGATCATGCCCTCTCCTCTGCGCCCGGCCGGGCGGCGGGGCGTGCGTTCCGGCTCTCCGGAGTTGCGTCCCCCGGAGTCTAGGAGCGCGCGGCGGGGCGTGGGCTGCCTGGACAGCCGGTCACCTTGACGCAACCTTCAGGATGCCCGCGTGACCTACCCTGACGGGGATGTGTGCCGCCCTGTCCGGTCTGCGCCGTGCCCCGCCCGGCCCGCCCCCTGCCCCCGACGCCCGCGAGGTGCGGCTGGGCGACCTGCCGCTGGTGGTGCTGGTGGGGGTGACCGGCGTGGGCAAGAGCACTGCTCTGGACGCCGTGCGGCGGGTCCGGCCGGACTGGCGGGTGCTGCCGGACCGCCGGGTGGTGACGGACGCCGTGATGATTGAGCCGCTGGCGGGCCGCGCGGTGACCGACCGGGAGGAACGCTTCCGGCTGACCGCGCAGTACCGCGAGACTCACCCGGGCGGTATGGCGCAGGCGCTGGGCGAGCTGCTGGCCGACACGGCCGTGTGGGGCCGGGGGCCGGTGTTCGACGGGCTGCGCGGTCTGGAGGAGGTGCAGTTCGCGGCAGATCACTACCCGGCGTGGCGGTTCGTGGCGCTGGGCGCCCCGGACAGCGTGCGGGTCCGGAGGCTGCTGGGGCGCTCCGACGCTTTCGATCAGGTGACGGTGGCCGGGGGTGGAGCGGCGGCCGACCTGCAGACGCGGCTGCTGGCCCTGCCCGGCGTGCAGGATGTCTTTCACCCGGACGAGGTGCGGGCCCTGGCCGATCTGACCGGGGAGGGCTTCACGGCCGACGACGTGCTGGCCCGCGTGAAGATCGTGGTCTCTGAACGCCGGAACTACGATCCCTTCGGGGCGGAGGCGTTCCTGCGCACCCTCCCGCCGGAGCGGGCGCTGGTGCTGGACACCGTGGCCCTCCCGCCGGCCGGGGTGGCGCAGGCCGTGGAGGCGTGGCTGTGACCGGCGTGCAGGACAGCGACGTGCCGCGCAGCGGCGTGACGGTCGTGAGGGTGGAGGGCCGGCCCTTCCGGCTGCCGCTGACGTCCGCGCTCGCGTGGGGTGCGGCGTCCGTGCTGAACGTGGCCGAGCATGTGCTGGTGCAGGTCACCCTGTCGGACGGCAGCGTGGGCGTGGCCGAGGCGACGCCCCGCCCGACCATCTACGGCGAGACGACCGCCAGCGTGCTGGGCGCCCTCACATACCTGGGGGAACGCCTGCGGGGCGTGGACATTCAGGACCGCCCGGCGCTGGACGCGGCGCGGAACAGTCTGGTGAACAACCACACGGCGCGCGGGGCGCTGGACATGGCCTCCTGGGACGCCCGGGCCCGCAGCGAGGGCCGGACGCTGTTCGACACGCTGCTGGGGCCGCGGCGGCGCGTCCGGCCGAGTTTCATTCTCGGCATCGCCGCCCGCGCGGACATGCTGGCTGAGGCCGAACGGGTCGTGCAGGCGGGCATGCGCTGCCTGAAGGTGAAGGTGGGCCGGAATGCCGCGCAGGACCTGGAGGTCGTGCGGGATCTGCGCCATGCCTTCGGGGACAGTGTGCTGCTGTACGCCGACAGCAACGAGACGCTCACGCCCGAGTCGGCGCCGGCGGTGCTGGCCGCCCTGCGGGGCGAGGGCCTGCTGTACGTGGAAGAACCCCTGCCGGTGCGGCAGCTCCAGGCCCGCGCCGAGTTGAAGGCCAGCGGCGTGCTGCCCGTCGTGGCGGACGACAGCTGCTTCACCCCGGCGGACCTGGAACGCGAGCTCACCTTCGACACCTTCGACGTGCTGAACGTCAAGTCCGCCCGCAACGGCTTCACGGACGGCCGCACGATGCTCGCGCGGGCCGCGGCGCACGGCAAGCGGGGCATGGTGGGCAGTCAGGCCAGCACGGGGCTGGGCACCCTGCACGCTGCGCTGCTGGCCTCTCAGGCCGAGGTGACCGAGCCGTGCGAGCTGGGCATGGTCCTGAAGCTTCAGGATGACCTGCTGGACCGGCCCATCCGGTTCGAGGACGGCTGGCTGGATGTCCAGACGCTCCGGGACCATACCCTGGACCCGGCGAAGCTGGCGCAGTACGCCCTGTGAAGCGGGTGGCTGTCTGGGCAGCCGCATTAATCCCGGGGCGCCTGTCATGGTTAGTTCAGAATTCAGGAGCAATCATGAAGCATGGATCAAGAAATCCTCAACGCCCTCATTCTCCCGCTGCTGTTCAGCCTGGCCGTCGGGGTCTACGGTTTCGTCCGCATGCCCGAGAAACGCGGCCCGCTGCTCCTGAACCTGATGCTGCTGCAGCTCGTCGGCGTGTACGGCCTGCACCTGGAACACAGCACCACCCTGTTCGGCCTGCTCAGCGTGCACTGCGCGGCCGTGTTCATCATGCTGGTCCGTCACCTGCAGACGCCTGAACCGCTCCCCCAGCAGCACAGCTGAACCCGCGTCCAGAAAAGAAGCGCGCCGATCCCTGTGCAGGACGGCGCGCCTTTCTGTGCTTCGGGCTCAGCGAGTGGCGGCCCGCACCGCGGCGTTCGCGTCCAGCAGGGGCAGTCCGGCGCTGCGGTCCACGGTCTGCAGGATCAGTGCTTTCGTCTGCGCGGCCGTCAGCCCGGGGTTGGCGGCGCGCATCAGGGCGGCCACGCCACTCACCTGCGGCGCCGCGAAGCTCGTCCCCGCCACCAGGCCGTACCCGCTGGCGGGCATCAGGGCCGGGACCAGTTCCGCAGGCTTGCCGCTGCAGTCCCCGCCGGGCGCCACGATGAAGTTACCCGCCACGGCCGTCTGGGAGGCGTCAGGTTTGGCGCTGTAGCAGGCCAGCGTGCCGTTCGTGTTCCCGACGGCGCCCACCGAGATCACGGCCGGATGGCTGGCCGGGAAGAACAGGCCGACCCCGGGGGTGTTGCCGGCCGCGGCGATCACCACGGCCTGTTTCGCGGCGTCGGTCAGGGCGCTGCTGACGGCGGTGTCGGGGTTGGCGCCCTCGAAGCCCAGACTCAGGTTGATGACCTTCGCGCCGGCGTTCATGGCGCGTTGCAGGGCCTGCACGAGCTGAGTGGTGGAGCCCTCGCCGGCCGCGTCGAGCATCCGGATGGACAGCATGTTCGTGCCGCCCCAGGTGAGGCCGGTCACGGCCACGCCGTTGTTGGTGGCCGCGCCGATGATGCCGGTCACGCCGGTGCCGTGCCGGGCGTCGTCCTGGGTGGCGGCGCCGCTGGTCACGGTCTGGGGCGTCAGCAGGCGGCCGGTGAGGTCGTTGTGAGAGGCGTCCACGCCGCTGTCGATCACGGCCGTGACCACGCCCTGCGGGGTTTTGCCGCAGGCGGTCAGGAAGTCCCAGGCGGCGGGGGCCTTGATGCGGTTCAGGTACGTCTGCGTGACGCGGGTGCCGCTGATGGGCAGGCCGGCGTTCACACCAGGGTCGTTGGGGAGCGCCTGGGCGCGGTACAGGTAGTTCGGCTGCACGCGCAGGCCGGCGGCGTGCAGGCTGGCGGCGAAGGCGGCGTCGTCCCGGCCGGCCGGGGTCGCGGCGAGCCTCAGGCCGGGCACGATTTCCTGCACGGTCACGCCGGCCAGGGCACTCAGGCTCTGAGCGCTGAGAGTACCGGCGGCCGGGCCGAGGATCAGGACCTCACCGGGCACGTGCGGGGCGGTCCAGTCGGCGGTGACGGTTCCGGCCGTGAAGTCCGGCTGGAAGGGCAGGAGCGCGGCCTGCGCGCTGGGGCCGCTGCTGATGCCCTGCGGGCAGACGCTGCCGGCCGGCGGGACGGGCGTGGGGGTCGGGGGCGTGCCGCCGCTGCCGCCGCAGGCGGTGAGCAGCGCGGTCAGGGTCAGCAGGGTGGGCAGGGCAGCAGAGCGCATTTCCCCCGTATACCGTGTGGACCTGATCTGAGCATGAAGGGCCGCGCCGCCCGGTCAGAAGGTGGGCGGAACAGCATCTCAGCGGCTTTTCAGGTCGGTCCAGATGCGGTCGTAGATGCGGGGCGTGGTGCCGGGCGGCAGTTCGTCGATGAACTCCACCCGGCCGCTGCGGAAGTCCTCGTCGGTAGGCATGGCCCCCCGCTGGGTGAGGAGCAGAGGATCGAGGAGCGGCCGGGCGGCGCGGTTGGGGTTGCCGTAGTACGTGTAGTTGCTGATGGCTGCGCTCACCTCGGCGTTCAGGACGTAGTTCAGGAAGGTCCGGGCGAGGCCGGGGTTGGGGCTGCCGCGCAGGAGGACGAGGGTGTCGGTGCTGATGGTGGTGCCCTCCCGCGGGAGGAACACCTTCAGGCGGTCGTCCTCGGCGGCGCCCTGCAGCAGGTCCCCGACGTAGATCTGCCCCAGGTCGATCTGGGCGGCGAGAAGCTTGTTGCGGATTTCGGGGCCGCCGGCGAAGGACTCGAACCCCTTCTTGCGTACGGTTCGGCGCAGCAGGTTGCGGGCCTCGCGGAGTTCCTCGACGCGGCCCGTGTTCACGCTGTACCCCAGGTACTTGAGGGCCGCGCCGATCACCTCGCGCGGGTCGTCCAGCAGCGCGAACTTCACGCGGTCGTCCGGGCCGAAGATCAGCGCCCAGCTGTCCACGGGCGGGGTGTACCGGCCGGCGTTGTACGCCAGGCCGGTCGCGGCGAACTGGTACGGGATGGTGTACACGTTGCCGGGGTCGAAGTTGGGGTTCAGGAACCCGGCGGCGAGGTTGCCGAAGTTGCGCAGTTCCTCCTTCCCGACGGGTTGCAGCAGCCGGGCGCGGACCATGGTCTGCACGACGTAGTTGCTGGGGTTGGCGAGGTCGTAGCTGGCGCCGCCGCCCTGGAGTTTGGCGAGCATGCTCTCGTTGCTCTCGAAGGTGTCGATCACGACCTTCACGCCGTGGCTCTTCTCGAAGGTCTTCACGACGGCCGGGTCGATGTAGTCGGACCACATGAAGATCCGCAGTGTGCGGCCGTCGTTGCGAGCTGTCGTGACGGGGCTGGTGGTGCCTTCAGGGGTGGGCTCGCTGTCGGCCACGCGGTGGCAGGCGCCAAGGAGCAGCGCGCCGGCCAGCAGGGTCACGGAGAGGCGTCTCACCGGGACTCCGGACCGGGGCGGGCCGGGCGGGGCCGCACGAGAAGGTACGACACCACCAGCGCGCCCACCGTGAACAGCACGAGCAGGGTGCTCAGGGCGTTGATGTCGGGCGTGACGCCCTTGCGCACGGCGGTGTAGATCAGCACGGGCAGCGTGCGGAACCCGGAGCCGCTGGTGAGGTACGTGACCACGAAGTCGTCCAGGGACAGCGTGAAGGCCAGCAGCGCCCCGGCAAGGATGCCGGGCCGGGCGAGGGGGAAGGTCACCTTCCAGAACGCCTGGGTGCTGCTGGCTCCCAGGTCGTGTGCGGCTTCCTCGAGTTCGCGGCCGTACCCGGCGAGGCGGGAGCGGACGGTGAGGGCCACGTAGCTGAGCTGGAAGGTGACGTGGGCGAGCGTGACGGTCCAGAAGCCGTTCTCGTAGGTCCAGCCGAAACGTTCCAGGGCGCCGCGCAGCAGGGCGTAGAACATCAGCAGCATCACGCCCAGCACCACGTCCGGGATCACGATGGGCAGCACCAGCAGCGCGGTCAGGGCGGTGCGGTGCTTCAGGGTGTAGCGCCACAGGCCCAGGCCGACCAGGGTGCCGAGGGCGGTGCTGACCAGGGTGCTGAGGGCGGCGACGGTCAGGGTGTTCACCAGGGCCGCGCGGACGTCTTCGCGGGCGAACAGCACGCCGTACCACTTCGTGGTGAAGCCCGCCCAGGTCGCCCCGAACTTGCTGTCGTTGAACGAGAACGCGATCAGCACCAGGATTGGCAGGTACAGGAACGAGAAGGTCAGCCACGCCCAGACGCTCAGGAGGGGGTGGGTGCGGCGGGTCACAGCAGGTCCTCCAGGCGGCGGCGCCCGGCGAGGCGGGTATAGGCGAGGAGGCCCAGCAGCACCAGGCCCATGAGCAGGAAGCTCAGGGCGCTGCCGTACGGCCAGTCGCCGGCCTGCCCGAACTGGTTCTGGATCAGGTTGCCTATCAGGGCGGTCCTGGCGCCGCCGAGCAGGTCACTGACCACGAACATGCCCATCGCGGGAATGAAGGTGAGAAGTGCCCCGGCGATCAGGCCCGGCAGCGTCTGGGGGAACACGCCCGCCAGGAAGGCCCGGGCGGGCGGCGCGCCGAGGTCCTGCGCGGCTTCCAGCAGCCGCCAGTCCACCTTCTCCACGCTGGCGTACACGGGCAGCACGAAGAATGGCAGGAAAGCGTACACCATGCCCAGGAAGGTGGCCGTGACGCTGGGCACCAGGTCGAAGGGCCGCAGGATCAGGATCCAGGCGTATACGCGGATCAGGAAGTTCGTCCAAAACGGGATGATCAGGAGCAGCAGCAGCAGGCTCCTGCGCCGCTCGTCCTGCCGGGCGATGTAGAAGGCCAGCGGGTAGCCCATGACGGCGCACAGCAGGGTGCTGAGGGCCGCCAGCCACACGCTGCGCCACAGCACGCGAAGGTTGTCCGGCACCCACTCGCGGAACAGCGCGTCGTACCCGAAGACGCGCTGCCAGTTCTCCAGAGTCCAGGGTCCGCCGACCTGCGCGAGGTCCGTGCGGGTCAGCAGAGAGTACGCGAGCATGATGCCCGCCGGGACGATCAGGAACGCCGCGAGCCACAGCACGCCGGGCGCCAGGGTGCCCAGGAAGCGCCGCAGGGTCAGCACGGGCCGCCCTTCACTCGTCCTCCAGCAGCACCAGGCTGGCGGGCGGCAGGTGCAGCGTGACCGGCTCGCCGTACCCGAAGTCCTCGTCCGCGCCGATGTCGGCGTTCAGCTGGAAGGCGATCAGACGCTGGTCGCCGGCGTGCAGCAGGTACTGGTTCTCGGCGCCGGTGTACACGATGTCGTCCACGCGGGCGGCGAGGTCGTTGCCCCAGCCGCGCGCCTCGCGGCCCAGGCGGACCTTCTCGGGGCGGATGCTCAGGACCACGGCCTGCCCCAGGCTCAGGTGCGCGCCGTGCAGGGTGGTCAGGGGGCCGAGGGCGGTCTGCACGACCGCGCCGTCCGGCAGCACCTCGCGGACGGTGCCGGGAATCAGGTTGCTGCTGCCCAGGAAGTTCGCCACGAACGCCGTGCGCGGCCGCTCGTACAGATCCTCGGCGCGGCCGAGCTGCTCGACCCGGCCGCGGTTCATCACGGCGATCCGGTCACTCATGACGAGCGCTTCTTCCTGGTCGTGCGTGACGAACAAGAAGGTCATGCCGAGCGTCTCCTGCAGGTGCGAGAGCTCCACCTGCAGTTCCTTTCTCAGCTTGAGGTCCAGGGCGCTGAGCGGTTCGTCCAGCAGCAGCACCTCGGGTTCGTTCACGATGGCGCGGGCCAGCGCCGCGCGCTGCCGCTGCCCGCCGGACAGCTGATCCGGGCGGCGGCTGCCGAGGTCCTGGATGCGGACGGTGTCCAGGGCGCGGTGCACGCGCTCGCGGACCTGCGTGGCCGGCACGCGCTTTTGCCGCAGGCCAAAGGCCACGTTGTCGAACACGGTCAGGTGCGGGAACAGCGCGTAGTTCTGGAACACGGTGTTCACGGGCCGCCGGTGGGCGGGCACGCCCGTCATGTCCTGCCCGCCGATCATCACGGCGCCCGCGTCGGCCGCCTCGAATCCGGCGAGTATGCGCAGCAGGGTGGTCTTCCCGCAGCCGCTGGGGCCGAGCAGACTGAAGAACTCCCCGCGGCGGATGTCGAGGTGCACGTCGTCCAGGACGAGGGTGGCGGCGCTGCCGGGCGTGCGGAAGCTCTTGCTCACGCCGGACACGCTCACGGCGGCGTCCACGCTGAGTTCGCGTGGACGCTTGCCCCTGAAGATCACATCGCTGATGAGCGGGCCCTCCCCTGCGCGGAAAACCGGGTGTTGGTCGGCATACGGAAGGGAGTGTACGGCAGCCGCGCCCGGGGGCGTGCCGCGCCTGCGGCCGTGCCCGGTCAGGGAACCGGCTTACAGCGTCAGGATCTCGTGACCTCTGGGCGTGATCACCAGGGTGTGCTCGAACTGCGCGCTGGGGGTGCCGTCGGCGGTCTCGACCGTCCAGCCGTCGTCCAGCAGTCGGGTCTCACCGCGCCCCAGGTTGATCATGGGTTCCACGGTGAACACCATTCCGGGCTGCAGTTTCAGGCCGGTGTACTTGGCGCCGTAGTGGTAGATGGTGGGTTCCTCGTGCAGCCGCTTGCCGATGCCGTGCCCGGTGTATTCGCGCACCACGCCGTACCCGCGACCCTCCGCGAGGGTCTGGATGGCGTGCCCGATGTCGCCGGTGCGGTTGCCGGGGCGGCACTCCGCGATCCCGGCGTCCAGGCAGGCGCGGGTGGTGTCCACCAGGCCCTGCACCTCGGCGCTGACCTGCCCGACCGTGTAGGTGTAGCAGGCGTCGCCGTACACGCCGTTCATCAGCACGCCGATGTCCACGCCGATGATGTCGCCGTCCTTCAGTTCGCGCGGGCCGGGGATGCCGTGGCAGATGACCTCGTTCACGCTGGCGCAGATGGTGGCCGGGAAGGGGTTGCTGCGCGGGCCGTACCCCAGGTAGGCGGGGGTGGCGCCCGCAGCGCGGATGTGCTCCTCGGCGATCCGGTCGAGGTCCTTGAGGGTCGCGCCGGGTTTCACGAAGGGTTCCAGCACGCGGAAGGTGTCGGCGACCAGGCCGCCCGCGCGGCGCATCGCTTCGATCTCCCGGGCAGATTTCAGGGCAACGCGACTCATAACGAATGAGACTAACACGCGCCTGCCCCGCTGTCCCCCGGCTGGGTCGGTGACGTGAGCGGGCCCGTAGACTCGGGGGCATGAAGGTCGTGATCAGCGTGGACATGGAGGGCGTGTGCGGCGTGGCGTCCTGGGTGCAGGTCAGCCCCCCGGAGTTCGGCGGGCTGGTGAACGCCGGCGAGTACCAGGCGGCGCGGGAACGCATGACCCGCGAGGCGGGCGCCGCGGCCCTGGGCGCCCTGGCCGGCGGGGCGACGGGCGTGCTCGTGAATGATTCTCACGACACGATGCGCAACCTCCTGCCGGAGCTGCTGCCGGAAGGCGTGCGCTTCTCCAGCGGGAACGACAAGCCGCTGAGTATGGTGCAGGGCGTGGACGAGGCCGGCGTGGGCGCGCTGCTGTTCGTGGGGTACCACGCCCGCGCCGGCAGTCAGCGGGGCCCGCTGGCGCACACCTGGAACGGGTTCATCCGCAACGTGCGCGTGAACGGCGTGGACACCGGAGAGTACGGCCTGAACGCCCTGGTCGCCGGGCATTACGGTGTGCCGGTGGTGTTCGCCTGCGGGGACGACGTGGCCATGGGTGAAATCCGCGAGGAGCTGGGGGATCAGGTCGTGACTGTGGCCGTGAAGGAGGGCCTGAGCACGTACTCGGCCATTCACCTGCACCCTCTGGAAGCGCAGCGTCTGATCCGGGAGGGCGCGGAGCGGGCCGTGCGGGCTGCCCGGGACGCCCGGCCCTACACGGCCGCCTGGCCGGCCGCGTGCGAGCTGAGCTTCGACCATCAGGCCCGCGCGGACCAGTGCGAGCGGGTGCCCGGCGTGCGGCGCGTGGACGCCGTCACGGTCGGCTGGGACAGCAGCGACGCCCTGCAACTGTTCGGCATGTTCCGCATGCTGGCCCGGGTCGCGGACGTGCGCCTGAACGCCTGAGGTTCCGCCTGGACGACTCATGCGGGCCGGGTACACTGCGCGCATGAACGTGAGAACCGGAATGCTGTCCCTCCTGGCCCTGGCGGCCGTGTCCACGCCGGCGTCGGCCGCGGCGCTGTGGGCGGGCGGGAACGTGACCACCGCCGGCGCCGGCGTGCACGCCGGCGCGGCCCTGCTGCCCATCCCCTTCATCGGGACGCTGGGCGTGGAAGGCACCGGCGAACGCGCCTGGAATGCCGACACCTACCGCTTCGCGGCCGGCTTGACGCTGCGGGACCTGAACGTGCCGCTCACGAACGTGGACCTGTTCGCCACGCTGGGCGCCGAGGTCCTGACCGGCGCGGCCAGTGGCGCGCACGCCTACACCGAGGCCGGGCTGCGCGGGCCGCTGTTCGGACCGGCCGGCTGGCGGGTTTTCGGGCGGGCCTCCACGTCCGGGCAGTTCGGCGCCGGGCTGGGTCTGGAACTCCGCTTCTGACGCCTGCGATCAGCGGCATTGAGAGCCCCTCCACCGAGGGGCTTTGTTGTTGCTTGAAGGGTCGGAGTAGCGCATGCGTCCGGTTGTCCGGGCTTGGTGGACTTCACGTTCTTGAGGCAATC
Organism: Deinococcus ficus; assembly: GCF_003444775.1. Lineage (NCBI taxonomy): Bacteria > Thermotogati > Deinococcota > Deinococci > Deinococcales > Deinococcaceae > Deinococcus > Deinococcus ficus. Next base: position 1,650,495 of record NZ_CP021081.1, read on the forward strand.
CAAATTTTTCCCGCCGGAAGGAATGGATAAATGGCGCGGTACCTGAGTTGTTCCGGGCATCACAAAGTCCGTCGTCCGATCGTCGCTGAAGATGCCAGGCATCCCGGCGACCGCCTTCCCGCTCACTTCCAGGAGGACTGTCCATGCCCACCCTCAGCTCTCGCCTGCCCCAGGCGGCCCTGCTTGCCCTCACCGCCCTTCTCGTCACGTCCTGCGGGAACAGCACGCCGCCCACCGCGGGCACTGGCGCAGAACCCGCCGCCGGCGTGCAGGCCTCCGAGCCCGCTCCCTCCGGCAAGCTGGTGATGGCCAGCGGCGCGATGGACCTGATCTACAAGACCGAGTTCGGCGGCGGCCGCTGCGTCCTCAAGCACTTCCGGGAGATCGGGACGAACAGCAACTACTTCGAGGTGATACACCGCAACGGCAACCGCGTTCGCCTGGACGTGAAGATGTGGACGCCGTACCAGACGGCGACCTGGGATTACAACGACAGCACCGGCTCGATCTACCGCGGGTACAGCTGGGCGCTGTCGCTGGCCGTGCATGCGGCCTGCAAGGTTGACGGTGCGTGGGTGGACGCGCCCGTCCGCCGCGTGAACTAAGAGCAGAAAAGGCGGGCAGGTGGGAGATCACTCCCCACCTGCCCGCCCTGCGTTTTGGGGTACGCGAAGCCCGCTCTCCCCTCCGCCTTTCAGTGCCCGCTTTCAGTGCCCAGCTGCCGGGGTGGCCTGCGGGATGGGCGGGCGGGTGAGCAGCATCAGACCCAGCAGGGCCAGCAGCACGGCGCCGCTGACCACGTATGGCGCGCCGATGCTGACGTGCTGGTACAGGCCGGTGGCGAGCAGTGGGCCGGTCATGCGGCCCAGCGCCAGGGCGCTGCTGTTCAGGCCGGCAACGGCCCCCTGGTTGCCGTCCCCGGCGCTGAGGCTCAGGGCGGCGCTCAGGGTGGGACTCAGGATCGCGCTGCCCACGCCGACGAGGGCCAGCGCGGCCGTGATGGGCCAGTAGGCGTGCGCGGACTGGATGAGCAGCATGCCGGTGCCCATCACAGCCAGGCCCAGCAGGATCAGGGGGGTGGGCGCCACGCGGCGGCTCAGGGGGCGGATGGCGCCGCCCTGCACGGCGGCGGCCAGCAGGCCGAAGACGACGAGCATGCCGCCCACGGTACGCGCGGTGCCTTCCGGGGTGAGGCGCAGGGTGTCCTGCACGTAGAAGGCGATGGTCTGCTCCATGCCCACGCTGGCGAGGGTGGAGAGCGCACTGACGACCAGCAGCAGCGGGATGGCGCCGCGGGTGAGCAGGGTGCGGCGGTTCACGGCGTTCTCGTGCGGTTCGGTGGCGCGCCGCGTTTCCGGCAGGGTGAGCAGGGCGGCCACGGCGGTCAGGACGGCCAGGCCGGCGCTGAAGTACACGGGCGCGACGAGGCTGATGCCGGAGAGCAGCCCGCCGATGGCCGGGCCGAACACCACGCCCAAGCCGAAGGCGGCGCCGATCAGGCCCATGCTGGCGGCGCGGTCTTTTTCGGTGCTGAGATCGGCCATCATGGCCTGGGCGGTGGGCAGGGTGGCGCTGCTGAAGATGCCGCCCACGACGCGCGCGCCGACCAGCAGGGCGAACAGCGCGGGCCCGCCGAGCTGGCCGCCGAGGCCCAGGCTGGCGAACAGGCCGAACAGCCCGAAGGACACGGCGAAGCCGATGAGGCCCATGACGAGGATGGGGCGGCGGCCGAGGCGTTCGCTGCGGCTGCCCCAGATGGGGCTGAACAGGAACTGCATGAGGCTGTAGGCCGTGGAGAACCAGCCGATCTGGGCGGGCGTGAGCTTCAGTTCCCGGCCGAGGGGGCCGATGACGGGGAACAGCACGCTGAGGCCCAGCATGGCGATGAAGATGGTCAGGAAGAGCAGCAGCTTGGTGCGTTTGAGGGACCCGGCCTGCGGGCCCTGGGGGGCTTCGGTGGGGGTGGGGCGGCTCACAGCCCGAACTGTACCAGATGCCTGACCGACCGGTCAGAGCCTAGGTGGGGTGCGTTCTATGCGGGCCGACGCGGCCTTGCGGGGCCTGGAATGGGAATCCCGGCGGGAACGGGACAAAGCGGCCGCTGAAAGGCCGTACTTTCCCTGCGTGGGGGCCACGCTCCCGCGTCTGCGGAATGAAGTCCAGGGCATTGTCATGAACCGGGTTCACTTCTATACTGCGGCTGCACAATTGGTCTAGTCAAAACGGCCCTTACAGGCACTCTTTCCCCATTGTCCCCTTCACGGAAGCGCTTCCGATTTCAGGATTGAACGTGAACGCGCAAAGGAGCAAGTCAATGAAAAAAGCTCTGACGATCCTCTCCCTGGCCCTGCTGGGCAACGCCAGCGCCGCCACCCTCACCGTCTGGACCCACTTCGGCACCAGCGAACTGCAGTGGCTCAAGGACCAGGCCGCCGCCTACGCCAAGGCCAGTGGCAACAAGGTGGACATCGTGTCCGTCCCCTTCGACAACATCCCCGACAAGCTCATCCAGAGCGCCCCCAAGGGCCAGGGCCCCGACATCATCGTCACCCTGCCCCAGGACCGCCTCGGCCAGCTGGCCGCCGCCGGCGTGATCGAGCCGATGGACAAGTACGTCACCAGCCGCAGCGACTACGACAAGACCGCCCTGAGCGCCATGACCTACCAGGGCAAGCTCTTCGCGATCCCCATGTTCGCCGAGGCCGTGGCCGTCGTGTACAACAAGAAACTGGTCCCCAAGGCGCCCACCACCTGGGCTGAATTCCTGAAGACCGCCCAGGCCCTCCAGACCGGCGGGAACTACGGCTTCCTGGCCGACCTGGGCAACGCCTACATGAACTACGGCATCGTCAGCGCCTACGGCGGGTACGTGTTCAAGAACAACAACGGCACCCTGAACGTCAAGGACGTGGGCCTGTCCAACGCCGGCGCCGACAAGGCCAGCGCGTTCCTGAACGACCTGCGCTACAAGTACAACCTCGTCCCCGAAGGCGTCAGCGGCGACGCCGCCTCCAGCGCCTTCACGCAGGGCCGCCTGGGCATGTTCCTCACCGGGCCCTGGAGCATGGGCGACATCAAGAAGGCCGGCATCAACTACGGCATCATCCCCTTCCCCACCCCTCCCGGCGCGACCGGCAAGTGGAGCCCCTTCGTGGGCGTGCAGGGCACCATGATGAGCGCCTACAGCAAGAACAAGGCCGCCGCGGCCGCGTTCGCCAAGCGCATCAGCAGCGCCGACGCGCAGGTCGCCTTCAACAAGGCCGGTGGCCGCATCCCCGTGAGCCTCGCTGCCCGCACCAAGCTGAAGTCCGACCCGATCGTCGCCGGCTTCGGCAAGACCATCAGCATGGGCACCCCCATGCCCAACGTGCCCCAGATGGGCGCCGTGTGGGGCCCCTGGAGCAACGCCATCGCCCAGAGCGTCGCGAAGCCCAACCAGAACTACAGCCAGATCCTGGACAAGGCCGTTCAGGAAATCAACAGCAACATCAAGTAAGCATTCAGGCCCGCACGGCGGGCGAAAGGGGGTGGGCGGAAAGCATGAGGCGTTCCGCCCACCCCCCTGCCTTGCCGCCCGGCGAGCGGACTGAGCAGGACGCGTAACGACGCGTAAAGGCGCCCCGCCACACGGCCGCGCCAGGAAGCGTTAAATAAGCACAGTTCCCGCTTTTTCCCTGCCGGCCCGGAGTGCCCCCGTCCCGCCGCCCCCTGCCCCCCGGGTCCGCCGGAAGCGCCCCCACATTCCCGTTCACAAGGAGACCCCCGCCTACATGACCCAGCCGATGCTTCCCCCACCACCAACCAGACGCCTCACCCCGCCGGGCGGGGCCAGCGGGGTTCTGTACGCCATCCTGATCCTTCTGGTGATGTTCGCCGGGGCCGCGCTGATCGGCTGGCTACTCAGCGGCCTGACCGCGCGGCTCGCGCCCGGCGCCCCACCGTACCTGATCCTGGTGTACATGGTGGGGGCGCTGCTGCTGGCCATGCCGGTCGTGGCGCGGCTGTTCCCGTGGATTCAGAACTGGTACTACCTGTTCCCGGCCCTGGTGTTCCTGATGGCCTTCACAGTGCTGCCCATCGCCATGACCGTGTTCTACGCCTTCACGAACTACAGCGGCCAGAACAGCGGCGACCCGGACTCGGCGCTGCGCACGCCCGCCACGCTCTCCGCGGACCGGCGGATCGTGACGGTCCCCGAGATTCCCGAGGGGCAGCCGCTCGCCACGTACCTGAAGTGCCGCACCGACTCCTGCGCGGGCGACACGGTGGTACTGTTCGACGAGGAAGCCAGCACGCCCGTGCGCGCGAAGGTCGCCAGCATTCAGGGGAACGCCATCACGCTCCGGACGGCCGCGCCGGACACGCTGGAAGTCGCGCAGATCACCCGCCTGAACCGCTACGAGGGCGTGGGCCTGGCGAACTTCCGCGAGATCTTCAGCAAGGCCAGCTCCGCGCTGTGGCCGGTGTTCCTGTGGACGATCACCTTCGCGTTCCTGACCGTGATCCTCAACGCCCTCGCCGGATTGATCCTGGGCGTGCTGCTGTTCAACAAGCGCCTCAAGGGCCGCAACGTGTACCGCACGCTGCTGTTCCTGCCGTGGGCGGTGCCGGCCGTGATCAGCGCCCAGATGTGGGGCGCGCTGATGAACCAGCAGTTCGGGATCGTGAACAAGAGCCTGGGCCTGCTGGGCATCGGCGCGATTCCTTGGCTGCAGGACCCGCTGTGGGCGAAGGTCGCGGTGATCCTGGTGAACCTGTGGCTGGGCTTCCCGTACATGATGACCGCCACCATCAGCGCGCTGTCCACCATCAACGAGGACCTCTACGAGGCCGCCAGCATCGACGGCGCCAGCCGCTGGCAGCAGATCACCAACATCACCCTGCCGCTGCTGCGCACCAGCTTCACCCCCATCCTGCTGTCGGGCTTCGCGTTCAACTTCAACAACTTCGGCATCATCTACCTGCTCACCCGCACGTCCCCCAGCGGGTCGGGCGGGCCGCCCGTGGAAGGCCAGCTGAGCACCGCGGGCGCCACCGACATCCTGCTCACCTGGGGCTACAACACCGCCTTCGCCGCGAACGGCGGGCAGAACTTCGCGCTGGCCAGCGCCATCGCGCTGATCATCTTCTTCCTGACCCTGCTGATCAGCCTGGTGAACTTCAAGGCCGCCGGCGTGTTCGAGGAGGCCCGCCGATGACGCACACCCCCCTGCCCAACGACCCAGGCGCTTACGTGCACCACGAGCCCAGCCTGCTGCGCCGCGCCCTGCCCTGGGTGATCGCCCTGGCGGTCCTGATCGGCCTGATCGTGCTGGGCGTGAACCTGGGCCGCAGCGTCGCCGAGCGGCAGCGCAGCTTCACGATCTTCTTCGTGGAGGGCGGCTGGAAGAGGTTCCTGCTGTTCCTGCTGGGCGCCAGCGGCGTCCTGGCCCTGCTGAGCCTGATCGGGCAGCGCCTCGGGCAGGCGCGCACCGGCCGGAAGATCAGTTACCTCGCGGTGCTGGGCGACCAGCTCACGCATCTGTTCCTGATGCTGGTCGTGCTGATCGCCGTGTACCCGCTGTTCTACGTGCTGCTGGCCGCGTTCGATCCCAAGAACAGCCTGTTCGCCTTCCCGGACTTCCAGCAGACCAACATCTTCTACAAGACCGGCCTGCTGCCGCGCCTGGACAGCCTCAGCACCGAGAACTTCGCCAAGCTGTTCGAGGGCGTCACCATTCCCGGCTGGCAGATCGCACTGGCCGTGGTCGTCGGCGCGGCCCTGGCGGCCCTGCTGGTCCTGGCCCTCCTGAGCCGCCTGAACCAGCCGGGCGAGCGCCTGGACCGCACCCGCACCTGGGTGATGCGCGCCATGCTGGCCGCCCTGGTCCTCCTGATCGTGTTCATGACCCCGGCGCAGTTCCAGGGCAACACCAACGAGAGCAAGTTCATGCTGTCCGTGCGCAACACCCTGCTGGTGTCGGGCCTCACTGGCCTGATGGCGATCCTGCTGTCCACCACCGCCGGGTACGCCATGGCCCGCCTGCGCTTCCCGGGCCGCTTCCAGACGCTGCTGTTCTTCATCTTCGTGCAGATGTTCCCGGTGTTCCTGGCCCTGGTCGCCATCTACGCCCTGATGTACCTGCTCGGCCTGAACAACACCTTCACCGGCCTGATCCTCGCCTACTCCGGCGGCGCGATCGCCTTCAACACCTGGATCTTCAAGGGGTACGTGGAGTCCCTCCCGGAATCCCTGGAGGAAGCCGCGCTGGTGGACGGCGCCAACCGCTGGCAGACCTTCTGGCGGGTCATCATGCCGCTGTCGGGCAGCATGCTGGTGTTCATCTTCCTGAACCAGTTCATCGGCACGTACGCCGAATTCATCCTGGCGAACGTCCTTCTGACCGGCGTGGACAAGTGGACGGTCGGCGTGATGCTGCTGTCCTTCACGCAGGGGCAGTTCAGCACCAAATGGGGCGTGTTCGCGGCCGCCGCCACCCTGGGCGCCCTGCCGATCATCGCGATGTTCTACGGCTTCCAGCAGTACTTCGTGGGCGGCGCGACCGCCGGCGGCGTGAAGGAATAACCTCCCCCGCTTCTCCCGGCCCGGGCCTCCTGCACAGGGGGCCCGGCTTCCTTAGTCAGGAGGAACAGCTCAGGCCCAGTCTGAACTGCGCACCCCGAGCTGACGCCGTACGTCAGCTTTCAAAGTGAAGGCTCATGCAAGGCCCGTAGGATGCTGGGCGTATGTCACTGACCTTCAAGGGTTCCCTGTTCGCCGTGCTGACCGCCGGCCTGCTCGCCAGCGCCACGGCCCAGACAGCCCCCGCCACCCCGCCCGCCACCGGCACCCCCGCGGCCACGCCTGCCAAACCGGCCGCTCCGGCCGCCCCGGTGTCGGCCGCCACGTCCAAGGCCGCCAGTGAGATCGCTGTGACCGTCAGCGGCGCCGTGAAGGGCCAGATCGTGCGCTGCCCCGCCAGCCTGAAACTCTCCGCGCAGGCCGTGTGCCTGTACGTCAAGTCCGAGCAGGCGCTGCTGCGCCCCATCGTGAAGGCGAAATTCCCGGGCCGTGTGGCCGGGGACTGGAAGGTCATGGGCAAGGCCGCCAGCCTGGTCGTGAATGACCGCGCCGGCGGCACTCCGGCCGCGCTGGTGCTGCTGAACTCCATGACTGCCACCGAGACGCTGGTCGTGGTCGAGGCCGTGAAGGCCAGCCCGGCCGCCGCGAAGCCCGCCACGCCCGCCGGCGTGGTGAAGGGGTACGCCTACGTGCTGGACACCGACCTGACTGGCGTGGTCACCGTGACGGCCCTGGGCGGCGGGAAGTACCGCCTCGCGGCCGGAAGCGAGACGCTGACCGTGACGGTGGGCAGCAAGACCGCCCAGCTGGCGAGCGGCGCGGTGGAGCTGCCGCAGGTGCCCGCCACGGACGGCAAGCGCCTGATCTTCCCTCTGGCCGGCCTGCGGGCGCTGGGCTGCACGGTCACGCCCACCGACACGGCTGTGACGGTCGGCTGCGGCGCGCAGAGCGTGGGCCTGAAACCCATCGTGTTCTGATCCCTGCCTCCTGCCGGGACCCCCGTGAGCCTGCCGCTCCGGGGGTCGGTTCGTTTCTGGGCTCCAGCCTGCCTCTCACCGGGGCTTGAGGCGACCTTAGGGTTTCCTTGCCGCGCCTTGAGACGGCAACCCCGGGGCGGGCCCGTGCGTAATGATGGTCGGGCATCCCACGGCGGCCCGGCCCCTGGCCTGCGGCCGCACGCACGACCCGCTTTCAAGTCCAAGGAGGACCTCCCCATGAGCATTCTTGACCGACTGTCCCGCCTGCTCCGCGCCAACGTGAACGACCTGATCAGCCGCGCCGAGGACCCCGGCATGATCATCGAGCAGGCGCTGCGCGACATGCGCGCCGCCTACGGCGAGGCCCGCAGCGAGGTGGCCGAGGCGATGGCCCAGAACGCCAAGCTGGAGCGCGAGGCCAACACCAACCGCACCCTCGCCACCGAGTACGAGAAGAAGGCCGAGGAGGCCCTGCGCGGCGGCAGCGAGGACCTCGCCCGCGAGGCGCTGCGCCGCGCGCAGAACCACAAGGACCTCGCCAAGGGCTTCGATGAGCAGCGCAGCACCCAGCAGAGCACGGTGGATCAGCTCAAGACCCAGCTGCGCGCGCTGGAAGCGAAGATAGACGAGATGGAGAGCAAGAAGAGCCTGCTCGCCGCGCGCCAGAGCACCGCGAAGGCCGGGCAGACGCTGGACCGCGTGAGCGGCTTCGACAAGGCCGGCGGCGCCATGGACGCCTTCGAGGACATGGAGCGCAAGGTGGCCGGCATGGAAGACCGCAACCGGGCCATGACCGAGCTGCGCAAGGAAAGCAGCCTGGACGAGCAGCTCAAGGACCTGGGTCGCAACAAGGACGTCGAGGACGCCTTCGCTGCCCTGAAAGCCAAGGTGCAGGGCGGTTCTCAGGGCGGAAGCTGACCGACAGCGCGTCCACCCACCCTGATGTGAAGGGAAGGCCCCCGGGTCTTCCCTTTCCTGTTGTCCTCCGTTCTGCCTGGGAGGTGACCTACAGGTGAATTCACGGATTGCTGACACAATAGGCGCATGACGTTCGTGTCCTCCTTCCTGACCCGCCGCGCCGCGCCGCTGGGCGGCGTGCTGCTCGCGGGCCTGCTCGCGGCCTGCGCGCCCACTCAGCAGGCGGCCCCCCCGACCGTGACGGCCCGCACCGCGGCGTCCAGCGTGTCCTTCTACCCGCGTGAGGCCGGGCTGGCCTGGTCGTACCTGCCGGAAGGCGAGGCGGCCGGCAGCGACCCCTACGTCCTGCGGACCCTGGGCCCCACGCTGTACAACACGCAGCAGGTCGAGGCGCTGGAACTGCGGGGGCGCGGGGCGAGCACGCAGTGGTACCGCCGCTTCGACGCGGCCGGTGTGACCCTGCTGGGCATCGCCAAACCCGGCGTGAACGTGATGCTGGAGCCCGGCTGGCAGGAATGGCCTGCCGAGAACGCCTGGCGGCTGGGCGCCACCTGGGGCGGCGAGACCCGCGCCACCGTGCGTGACGACGCGGGCACCGTGAAGGCGCAGGGCACCGTCACCTACCGCTACCTGGTGCAGGAGCGCCGGCGGGTCACCGTCCCGGCCGGCAGTTTCGACGTGTGGGTGGTCACGCGCCAGGTTTCTGACACGCTGGGGGGCCTGTTCCCCGCCACGCAGCAGGTGTGGTTCGCGCCGTTTATCGGCGAGGTCCGCACGCCGGAGGGCCTGCTGCTCACCGGCCGCAACTACGCCTCCGGCGAGGGGAAGTGACGCCGTGACCGAGCCCCGTGCCCTGCCCGGCAGCGCCACGCCGCTGCTGGACCGCATTCACAGTCCCAAGGACCTCAAGGCCCTGTCGCGCGAGCAGCTGCCCGCCCTGACCGGGGAACTGCGCGACGAGATCGTGCGGGTGTGCTCGGTGGGCGGCCTGCACCTGGCGAGCAGTCTGGGCGCCACCGACCTGATCACGGCGCTGCACTACGTGCTGAACAGCCCCCGCGACCGCATCCTCTTTGACGTGGGTCACCAGGCGTACGCGCACAAGATCCTCACCGGCCGCCGCGCGCAGATGCCGACCATCAAGAAAGAGGGCGGGCTGAGCGGGTTCACGAAGGTCAGCGAGTCCCCGCACGACGCGATCACGGTGGGACACGCCAGCACCAGCCTCGCCAATGCGCTCGGCATGGCAATGGCCCGCGACGCGCTGGGGCAGGACTACCACGTGGCCGCCGTGATCGGGGACGGGTCCCTGACCGGCGGCATGGCCCTGGCGGCGCTGAACACCATCGGGGACAAGGGCCCGCGGATGCTGGTGATCCTCAACGACAACGAGATGAGCATCAGTGAGAACGTCGGCGGGATCAACAAGTTCATGCGGGGCCTGCAGGTGCAGAAGTGGTTCCAGGAGGGCGAGGGCGCCGGCAAGAAGGCCGTGGAGACTCTCAGCCGGCCGCTGGCCAGTTTCATGAGCCGCGCGAAGAACAGCACCCGGCACTTCTTCGACCCGGCCAGCGTGAACCCCTTTTCCGCCATGGGCCTGCGGTACGTGGGCCCGGTGGACGGCCACAACGTCGAGGAACTCGTGTGGCTGCTCGAACGCCTGGTGGACCTGGACGGGCCGACGGTCCTGCACGTGGTCACCAAGAAGGGCAAGGGCCTGAGCTACGCCGAGGAGGACCCCATCTACTGGCACGGCCCGGCGAAGTTCGACCCGGCGACCGGCGAGTATGTGCCCAGCAAGTCGTACTCGTGGAGCGCGGCCTTCGGGGACGCCGTGACGGAACTGGCCCGCACCGACCCGCGGGTGTTCGTGATCACGCCCGCCATGCGCGAGGGCAGCGGGCTGGTGGAATACAGCCGCATTCACCCCAACCGCTACCTGGACGTCGGCATCGCCGAGGAAGTCGCGGTGACCACGGCGGCCGGCATGGCCCTGCAGGGCCTGAAGCCCATCGTGGCGATCTACAGCAGCTTCCTGCAGCGCGCCTACGATCAGGTGCTGCACGACGTGGCGATCGAGAACCTGGACGTGATCTTCGCCATCGACCGGGCCGGGATCGTGGGGGCGGACGGCGCCACGCACAACGGCGTGTTCGACCTGAGCTTCCTGCGGACCATCCCGAACGTGGACATCGCCCTGCCGAAAGACGCCGCCGAACTGCGCGGCATGCTGAAAGCGGCGCAGGGCGTGGGCGGCCCGGTGGCGATCCGCTACCCGCGCGGCAGCACCGAGCAGGTCCCCGACGGCACCTGGCCGGACCTCACCTGGGGCACCTGGACGCGTGAGCGGCCCGGGGACGACGTGGTGATCCTGGCGGGCGGCAAGGCGCTGGAGTACGCCCTGAAGGCCACATCTGACCTGCCGGGCGTGGGCGTGGTGAATGCCCGGTTCGTCAAGCCCCTGGACGCGGTGATGCTGCGCGAGGTGGCCGGCCGGGCGCGCACGCTGATCACGGTGGAGGACAACACCGTGCTGGGCGGGTTCGGGAGTGCCGTTCTGGAATTCCTGAATGCCGAGGGCCTGACCGTGCCGGTGCAGGTGCTGGGCATCCCGGACGAGTTCCAGGAGCATGCGACCGTGGAGAGCGTGCACGCCCGCGCGGGCATCGACGCGCAGGCGATCCGGACGGTGCTGGCCGAACTGGGCGTGGCCGTACCGACCGGCGTGTAAACGCAGAACTTGGGGAGAGGGGGGGCGATCGCCCCCCCTCTCCCCTGTTCGTGGTCTCAGGCGCGGACGTGCCCGTCGCCCTCCACGACCCATTTCGTGGTGGTGAGTTCCCGCAGACCCATCGGCCCGCGCGCGTGCAGCTTCTGGGTGCTGATGGCGACCTCGGCGCCCAGGCCGAGCTGCCCGCCGTCGTTGAAGCGGGGGCTGGCGTTCACCATGACGGCCGCCGAGTCCACGTCCTGCACGAACCGCCGCGCCTGCGCGTCGTCTCGGGTGAGGATCACGTCCGTATGGTTGCCGTGCGCCGCGATGAAATCCAGCGCCTCCTCCAGGCTGTCTATGGTGCGGAGGCTGGCGGTCAGCGCCAGGAACTCCTGTCCGTAATCGGTGTCCGCGGCGGGAGTGGCCGGGAGGCCGGCGGCGTGCAGCACCTCCAGGCTGGCCGGGTCGGCGCGGAGGTCCACGCCCTCCCGCACCAGCGCGCCCGCGATGGCGGGCAGGGCGGGCAGCGCCCCCCGGTGCACCAGCAGCGTGTCCAGGGCGTTGCAGGCGCTGGGCTTCTGCACCTTGGCGTTCACGAGCAGCTCGGCGGCGCGCTGCACGTCGGCCGGGTCACGCGTGAAGCTCTCGTCCAGGTACACGTGCACCACGCCGATCCCGCCCACGATCACGGGCACGGTGGCGTTCTCCACGCAGTAGCGGTGCAGGCCCGCCCCGCCGCGCGGAATGATGGCGTCCACCAGGTCGTCCAGACGTAGCAGGTCCCGCACGCGCTCCCGGTCCGGGTCGTGAATCACCTGCACCGCGCCCGCCGGCAGGCCGCAGGCGGCCAGGGCCGCGTGAATGCAGCTTTCCAGTGCGGCGTTCGTGTGCACAGTCTCCTTCCCGCCGCGCAGGATCACGGCGTTCCCGGTCATCAGGGCCAGGGCAGCCACGTCCACGGTGACGTTCGGGCGGGACTCGTAGATCACGCCCAGCACACCCAGCGGCACGCGCAGCTGCGACACGCGGACGCCGCTGGGCAGGGTGCGCGCGGCGGTGCGCTCCCCCACCGGGTCCGGCAGGGCGGCCACCGCCTGCACGTCCAGGGCCAGGGCGGCCAGGGCCGCGGGCGAGAGGCGCAGGCGGTCCAGCATCGCGGCGGGCAGCCCGGCGGCTTCCGCCTGCTGCACATCCCGGGCGTTCGCCTCCAGAATCAGGTCGGCGTGGGCGTGCAGTTCCTGCGCGAGTCGGTGCAGCGCGGCCTGCTTCTGCGCGGTGTCCAGGGAGCGCAGCGTCCGGGCGGCCTGCCGTGCCCGTACGCCCAGGTCACGGACGGTGGGCGGCGTGGGGGTGGGGTCGGCTCCGGTCATGGGTGCAGCGTATGCGGCCCGGCCTGCCTGCGCGGTGGGTCGCGTAGGCAGGCCGGGCCGGAAGGCGGGTCAGGCGGCGTGGTTCAGGAGAGCTCGGGGAGGCGCAGCTGCCACTCGGTGAACTGCGCCCACGGCTGGAAGCCCAGCGCCACGTTGATGCCCAGCATCGCCGCGTTCACGTTCGCGTTGTTCGTCTGCACCCAGTGGATGCCCGGGCATTCCTGGGCCGCGTGCTCCAGCATGGCGGCCTTCAGCCATTTGCCCAGGCCCAGTCCGCGGGCTTCGGGACGCACGGCGGTGGCGCCCTGGTACAGCAGGGGCGCGCGGTGCTGGTCCCAGAAGACCTCGGTGTAGCCGTCCAGCCGGCCGCTGGGGAGGTGCTCGGCGGCCATCAGCAGGCGGGTCTCGCCGGCCTCGACGATCATGGCCTCCCACTCGCGGACCATCTGGGGCGTGATCACCCAGTCGTCCATGTCCAGGTCGCCTTTCGGGGCGGTGTTCATGACCATCATCATGTCCACGACGCGCTCCAGGTACTCGTCCGGCACCACGGTCCAGACGTGCAGGCGGTATTCGTCGCCGTCCGGGCGGGTCTGCCAGGCGCGCAGCTGCGCGGCGTCCAGGGCGGTCATGTCCAGCCGGCTGACGCGCATGGGCAGGGCCGGCTGCGCGCCCAGGTGCCGGGCGAAGGCCTCGCCGTCCGGGTTGCGGTCGGTGGTGCCGAAGGTCACGGTGGTGCGCGCCTCGCGCCGCGCGACGCGTTCCAGTTCACGGGCGACCTGGGTGCCCAGGCCGCGGCCGCGGGCCTGGGGGTGCACGGTCAGGCGGGCGTGGGCGTTGTGGAGGTTCTGCTCGGTGTCCCAGCTCAGGCGGCCCCAGGCGAGCACCCGGGTGCCGTCGCGGATCACGAACTGGGCGTCGCGTTCGGTGGAGTTCAGGTGGGTGAGGCTCACGGCCTCCTGCTCGGGCCGGAGGGGTGGGTCCTCGGGGAAGGCGTGGAGGAAGCCGGCGGCGAGCAGCTCACCGACGGCCAGCCGCTCCTCCTGGAAAGCGGTCCGGGCTTCAAATGGTTCAACGGTGAGGGTCAGGGTCATGTGAACAGTGTGCGCCGTCTCCATTCAGCGTGCATCGGCCGTGCAGCGCAGGGCACCGGCCCGGGCGTTAGGCCAAATGGACGAGGCACAACAGAAGACCCCCGCCACGGCGGGCGGGGGCAGTCGGGTTCCTTGGTTCAGTCGAGGAAGTCGCGGAGTTTGCGGGTGCGGCTCTCGTGGTACTTGAGCTTGCGCAGCGCCTTGTTCTCGATCTGGCGGATGCGTTCACGCGTGACGTTGAAGCGCTGCCCGACCTCCTCCAGGGTGTGCTCACGGCCGTCCACGAGGCCCTTGCGGAACTTCAGGACCATCGCCTCACGCTCGGTGAGCTTGCTCAGGGCCTTTTCCAGTTCCTCGGAGAGCAGGGTCTTGGCGGCGTTCTCGACGGGGCTGTCCAGGTTCTCGTCGGGGATGAAATCACCGTAGAAGCTGTCCTTCTCGTCCCCGATGGGCGTTTCCAGGCTGACGGGCTCCTGGCTGACCTTCTGCACTTCCTCGACCTTCGCGGCGTCCCAGCCGGGGCCCATCGCCTCGGCGATCTCCTCGTGCGTGGCCTCGCGGGACAGTTCCTGCTGCAGCTGCCGGGCGGTGCGGGTGAGCTTGTTGATGGTCTCGACCATGTGCACCGGAATGCGGATGGTGCGGGCCTGGTCGGCGATGGCGCGGTTGATCGCCTGACGGATCCACCACGTGGCGTACGTGGAGAACTTGTAGCGGCGGCGGTACTCGAACTTCTCCACCGCGCGGATCAGGCCCTGGTTGCCTTCCTGAATCAGGTCCAGGAAGCCCAGGCCGCGGCCCGTGTACTTCTTGGCGATGCTGACGACCAGGCGGAGGTTCGCCTCGATCAGGCCCTGGCGGGCGGCGGCGCCGTCCTCCATCTGCCGCATCAGGCGGCGGCGGCCCCGGTCGTCCAGTTCCACGTCCTCGTCCAGGAGCTTGCGGGCCTCCTCGCCTTCCTCGATGCGGCGGGCGAGCGCGATTTCCTCTTCCAGGGTGAGCAGCGAGACGCGGCCGATCTCGTGCAGGTACTGGCGCACCGGGTCGTTGGACACGGCACGGGGCATGTCGTCGAAGTACTTCTCCTCGTCGTCGTCGCTCTGCGCGCGGGTGCCGGGGACGTCGTCCTCGGTCTCGGCGTCGTCGGAGTCGGTGTCCTCATCGTCCTCGTCGACGTCCTGCACCTCGATCTGCTGTCCGGCCAGGAACAGCTGCATGTCCTCGAAGGCGTCCGGGCTTTCCGGGTCCAGGCCACTGGCTTCCAGCGCGACGCCCAGGGCGGCGGCGACCTCCTCGCTGGAGAGCACGCCGGCGGCCTTGCCGGCCTTGAGCATCTCCTGGATGCTGGGGTGCGCGTAGTAGGGTTTGTCGGTGGCGGCGCCCTTGGCGGGCGCGGCCTTCGCGGTGGCCTTGGCCGGCTTGGCGGCCTTGCCGGCCTTCTTGGCCGGTTCGGCGGGGCCTTCCGCGCTGTCTGCGGCGGCCTCGGCCGGCTTCGCTTTCGCCGGGGCCTTCTTCGCGGGGGCCTTGGCGGCCTTCGGGGCGGCCGTGTCGTCCGCGGCCTTCTTCTCGGCGGCGGGCTTGTCCGCCTTCGGCGCGGCCTTCGCGGCCGGTTTGGGCTTGGCGGCGGGCTCGGCGTCCACCCGGGCCGCGGCGGCCGGGGCGGTGGGGGCCGCGCCGGGGGCGGCGGCCTTCACGCGGGTGCGGGGCTTGGTGGATTTGGCGGGGGCGTCCACCTTGGCGGGGGCATCGGTCGCGGCGGCTTTGGTGCTCTTGGTGGGCTTGGTGGAATCTGCCATGCGGCCTCCTCGGGGACGGATATCAGTGGTCAGGAACGTCAGAAACGCAGGAATCTCGGGCAGGAACAGGCTGGAAAGCGGCGGCTCCGGTCAGGAGGGGACGGCGCCCGGTCAGGCCGCGGCGGGCCGGGGGTCGCCAGTCAGAACGCGTCAGTCTAGCAAACGGCGCCAGCAACCGAATACTTTACCATCTCCAGAGCTGGGGCGCGCCCTGAACGCGCACAGAGAAGGTGTACACAAGCGGGCCGTGCCTCAGGCGGGGCGCTGGGCGCGCAGGCCCTTGAACCCGCCCTCACGGAACAGGACCTCGACCGGGCCGACGCCCGCCATCGCCTGCTCGTACGGCAGCGGGTCGTTCGCCACGAGGTACAGCGTGCCCCCAGGATTCAGGCGGCGCTGCGCCGCGGCGATGAATTCCCGCGCGACGTCCAGCACCACGCCGCGGCCCACGTGGAAGGGCGGGTTGGTCAGCACCACGTCGAAGGTCCGGTCCGCCAGGGCCGCGTCCACGTCGCTGTGCACCACCTCGCCGCTCAGGCCGTTGGCGTCCAGGGTGGCCTGCGCGCTGCGCACGCTCTGCAGGTCGCCGTCCACCAGAGTGACCTGCGCACCGCGGCGCGCCGCCCACGCGCCGATCAGGCCGGTGCCGCAGCCCAGGTCCAGCACACGCTTCCCGTTCAGGTCCAGGCCGTCCAGGGCGGCCAGCAGCAGCGCCGTGGCCTTGTCGGGCTTCGCGGCGCTGAACACGCCGGGCAGGCCCACCACCGTCAGGTCGCCGGTCTCGTACCGGTCGGCGTCCGGGTAGGCGGGGGTGGGGCCGGGGCGGCGCACGAGTTTCGCCACGCGCATCCCGCCGTCCCGGGCGATGGTCTCCCCCGTTCCGAAGGCCGCGCCGGCCGCGCGGACATACCGGTCGAAGCCCTTGTCGCGATCCCCGGCGAGGAACAGCGTGCCGCCGGGCGGGGTGTTCGCGTGTGCCCAGGCCACCTGGGCCATCGCGTAGGCGGTCCCGCGGTCCCCGGCGAGCACCAGGGCCACCGTCCGGGCGCGGTCCGGCCAGCGGTCCGTCAGGGGGTCGCCGGGCACCGCCGCGTGGGCGTCCAGGCCGGCGGCGGCCAGGGTCGAGAGCGCGGCCGCCGAGCCCTCCACGGCCCGCAGGGTCACGCCCGGCAGGCTGGCGAGCAGGCCGCCCATGGCGGTGAGGTCCAGCACCTCCCCGCGCACCTTGCCCTTGCGCATGGTGTGGGCCAGCAGGGCCTGGGCGGCGTCCACGTCGGAGAAGCCGCGCACGCCGGGTTTGGTCAGGGCGTGCAGGCCGTCCAGCCGTTCGGGCAGCAGCGCAGGGCGCGGCGCGGCGTAGCCGGGGTCGGCGGGGGCCGCAGGCCGGGCGGCCGGGGCGGGCTGCGGGTCGCGCTTCCCGGCGAAGCGGATCTTCTGGCGGCGTGGTCCGGTCATTGCCCTCCGTGCTATCACACCCCGCCGGCGCTGCATGAAGGGACGCCCGGGGCAGGGGGCGGCCGGTCGGCAGGGGATCTCAAGCGGGGTTCATGCGCGGCAAATCGTTGGTGTACGGACGACGCGTATTCTTCAGGCGTTCCACAATCTCCGGCCGACCGGGTGAAGTCGGCTCTGCCGTCCCGCTGTCCGGCTCACCCCGCAGAGCGGGGCTTTTTCTGACTGCCCGTCGCTCAGTGGCGGTCGTCCTGCACGCCCGCCCCCACGTGCCCGGGCTGCACCTCCAGCTGATCCACCCGCACGGCGAAGCGGCGCTGGAAGTCCGCGCGCAGGTCGTCCAGGTCCGGGGAGGTTTCCCCGGCGACAGTCAGGGCGATGCGGTCCGCGCCGTTCACGGAATGCAGGCGCAGGGTGTGCTGCGCGTGGTCCAGGCCGTGCCCCGCCAGCCAGAAGGCGACCTCCCGCGGGAACAGTTTCACGCCCTTGACCTTCAGCATGCCGCCCACGTTCCCGAACACCCCGCCCGGCAGCACCGCGCCGCCCGGCCGGCGCTCCAGGCGCGTCAGGTCCCCGGTGCGGAAACGCAGCAGCGGCATGGCCTGCTTGCTCAGGTGGGTGACCACCAGTTCCCCCCGCTCGCCGTCCGGCACGGGCTGGCCGGTTTCCGGGTCGATCACCTCCACGAACACCCAGTCGTCCAGCACCCGCAGGCCGTCCTTGGCCGGGGTTTCCAGCGCGATCAGGCCCGCCTCGCTGGTGGCGTAACAGTCCAGCGCCAGGCCGCCCAGCGCCGCCTCGACGCGCTCGCGGCGCCCGGCGATGCTGGTGAAGGGTTCTCCGGCGGCGATCAGGAGTTCCACTCGCGCGCCGGCCTCCCCGAGTTTCTGCGCGAAGCTCGGCGCGGACACCAGCACCCGCACGTTCAGGCGCCTCAGGGTGTCGAGCTGCGCCTCGGTCTCGCCCGGGCCGAAGGGCAGGGTCTTGGCGCCCAGGGCCTCCAGGCCGTCCTGCATGAGCCAGCCGCCGGCGAAGCGGTGGTACCCGAACGCCACCTGCGCGTGGTCGCCGGGCCGCACGCCCGCCCGCGCGAAGGCTGCCGCGCTCGCCCGGCCGTGGGCGTCCACGTCGGCGCGGGTGGCGTACTCCGGCAGCCAGCCGCCGCCGGGGTGCGGGGTGAGGTGCACGCGCACGGCGTCCGGGTGCACGAGCTCGCCCGCTTCGAAGGCGGCGGTGAGGCGGTCGCGGGTGAGGAAGGGCACCTCGCTCCAGGGAGCGTCGTCCGGGAGGTGGGCCAGGGCAGCGCGGTACAGCGGCAGGGCGCGCAGGCGCGCGAGCAGGTCGGGCACGCCGTGCGGCGCGGCGGCCTGGGGGGTCAGGGTGTGGGTCATGGGCGACTCCAGGCCACGCGCGGGTGGCCCCGTCCCGGCCGGAGCGGCGGGAGAGGAAAGGGGACAAAGGGCGGGGTTACATCCAGCGTTTGCGGCGCTTGTAGCTCTTGACCTCGCGGAAGCTCTTGCGGCTGCCGTGCTCGGTGACGCCCAAGTAGAACTCCTTGACGTCCGGGTTGCTGGCGAGTTCCGCGCTGCGGCCCTCCATCACGATCCGGCCGCCTTCCATCACGTACCCGTAATCGCTGTTGCGCAGGGCGATGTTGGCGTTCTGCTCCACGACCAGAACCCCCAGGCCCTCGGCGCGGTTGATGTGCCGGACGTTCTCGAAGATCTCCTGCACCAGCAGCGGCGCCAGCCCCAGGCTGGGTTCATCCAGCAGCAGCACCTTCGGGTGGGCCATCAGGGCCCGGCCGATGGCGATCATCTGCTGCTCCCCGCCGGAGGTGTACCCGGCCTGCTTGTGCCGCAGGTCCCGGAGTTTCGGGAAGTAGGTGTAGATGCGCTCCAGGTCGGCCTGCCAGTTGCCGCGGCCCAGAATCGCGCCGGCGCGCAGGTTCTCCTCGATGGACAGGTGCTTGAACACCCGCCGGCCTTCCGGGACCTGCACCACGCCGCTTTTCACGACGTCCGTGCCGGTCATGCCGGAGAGCGTGCGGCCCTCGAAGGTGACGGTGCCCTCACGGATCTTGCCGTTCTCCGGCTTGAGCAGCCCGGAGATGGCGCGCAGGGTGGTGGTCTTCCCGGCGCCATTCGTGCCGAGCAGGCTGGTGATGCTGCCCGCCCGGACCGTCAGCGACACGCCGCGCAGCACCTGAACGATGTCGTGGTACACGACCTCCACGTTGTTCACGGTCAGGTCGCTCGCCATGGCCGTCTTCACCGGCGCGGGCGGCGCGGCGTGCACGGCCGGGGGTGGGGGAACGGGGGTGGGTGCGGTCAAGGGAACCTCCAGTGGAACGGAGGGGCCATGAACGCGGGGGGTTCATGGCCCGGGGGCGCTTACTTCAGGGGGTGGACCAGGGGGAACAGCTTGCTGCGCTGCGCGCCCGTGATCGCCTGGAAGTTCCCGGTCGCGTCGGCCTGCAGCAGGCGCAGGCTCTCGGCGCCCACGTGGTCTTTCGCGCTGAAGCTCACCGGGCCCACCGTGAAGCCGGGGTTGAAGGCCCTGCTGCCGTTCATGCCAGTCAGCGCCTTGAACACCGTGCCGGCGTTCACGTCCTTCCCGGCGCGTTTCATGGCTTCCACCGCAATGCTCGCCACCAGCATGCCGCTGGTGTAGTGCACGCTGCGGATCGTGTCGGCCTTGCGGCCGTACTGCGCGCCGATCTTCTTCACCAGCTGGATGCCGGGCTTGTCGGCCTCGTCGTACATGTAGTAGCTGGTCGCCCAGATGAACTTGTTCGCGGCGTCCCCGGCAAGTTTGGTCAGGTCCTCCCCGCCGGTGTAGTGCGCGCCGAGGTGCTGCATCTTCCCGAGCAGGTTCAGGCGTTTGGCGTCTTTCAGGATGTTCGCGACCGGCCCGGCGGTGTTCTGGTGAATCACGTACTCCACGCCCGCCGACTCGAAGCGCTTGAGGAGCGCGGTGTTGTCCAGGTTGTTCCCGCCGACTTCCTGAACGTCCACGATCTTCACGCCCAGGCGCGCGGCGGCCTTCTTCACGTCGTCCACCGGCGCGCGGCCGAAGGGGCTGGGGTTCACGACCAGCGCGACCTTGGCGCCTTTCTTCTTCGCGCCGATCCACTCCACCAGGCTCACGAGCTGTTCGCTGTACGAGCTGATCGGCAGGAACAGGTAGTCGCTGTCGGCCCCGTCGATGTTGCCGATGTGGTAGCTGCCGGGCAGGGTGGGGATCTTCGTTTCCTGAATGGTGCCCTTGAGCTGCAGGGTTCCGCCGGTGCTGTAGCCCAGGAACATCGCCACGTTCATGTTGCCCACGTAGTCCTCGAAGTTCCGCTGCGTGTTCGCGTTGTTGTACTGGTCGTCGCGGACCACGCAGTTGAGCTTCGTGCCGGGAATCATGTTCTGCGCGTTGGCGTACTTGCAGTAGTCCTCGATGCCTGCCGCGTAGCTCGCGCCGGCGTCACTGGTGGGGCCGGTGATCGCTCCGGACCACCCCAGCGTCACGGTCTTCTGGGCCACGGCGAGAGAAACGGTGACCAGAGCAGCCAGCGGGATCATTTTCTTGACGTTCATCATGGGGTTCCTCCAGGAACAGGCGCCACCGGCGCGAAGAAAGGGCGAATAAGAAGGGGGACGTTGGGAAAGATGGAGAGGGGTAAGGGGGTAGAATCGTTTACGGTGTGCGGCGCCGTCTCGAGCCGCGTCCGGGTCAGAACTTGTACGGCCACTTCTTGAAGTACATGCGCGTGAGGCGCCACCAGTTCGCCAGGCCGCGCGGTTCGAACATCAGGAACAGCACGATCGCCAGGCCGAAGGTCAGGGGTTTCATGGCGGAGGCCACGTCCACGCCTTCCGGGAAGATGCTCGCGCTGCCCAGCGATTCACTGGCGGTGCCCATCAGGCGGTCCAGCGTCACGATGAACATGGGGCCCAGGAACGCGCCCGGCAGGCTGCCCAGGCCTCCCACGATGGCCATGGCGAGCAGCTGCACGCTGGTGTGGAGCATGTAGTCCTCGATGACCACGGCCTTCTGGAAGTACGCGAACAGGCCCCCGGCGATGCCGGCGTACAGGCTGCCGAGCATGAAGGCGGTGAGTTTGGCGGTGCCGGGGTTGATGCCCATGGCGGCGGCGGCGCGGTCGTTGTCGCGTACGGCGATCATGCTGCGGCCGTGTTTGGTGCGCAGCACGTTGCGCCACAGCAGCGCGAGGAGCACCAGGACGGGCAGGATGATGTAGTACCAGAAGATGTTGTGGTTCAGGAACGAGTCCTCGATGCCGAACACGACGGGTTTGGGCATGCTGATGGACCCGCCCTGTTCCAGCAGCGGGGAGTGGCCCACGCCCCACTCGAAGATCACCTGGAAGGCCAGCGTGGCGACCGCGAGGTACAGGTACTTCAGGCGCAGGCTGGGCAGGCCCACGATGGTGCCGACCAGCGCGCCGGCCAGACCGCCGATGGGAATGGCAAGGAAGAACGGCAGGTTCAGTTTCGTGGCGGCCAGCGCGGTGGCGTAGGCGCCCACGCCCATGAAGGCCGCCTGGCCGATGTTGATCAGGCCGGTGTAGCCGGTGGTGATGTTCAGTCCGATCACGGCGATGGCGTAGATCAGGATCATGTTCACGTCGCGCAGCATGGTCTTGGGCAGGATCAGCGGGAGCAGCAGCAGCAGCCCCAGGCCCAGGATCAGGCTCGCCTGTTCGGCATACGTGGCGAAGATCGTCTGGTCCTGCTGGTAGCGCACGCGGTAGTTGCCGGTCTGCGTGAAGCGGGAGGCGGGCATCAGCGGCGCTCCTGAGGGTCGCGCCCGGTGGCGGGGAGGTTACACACGTTCGATCTCCTTCGTGCCGAACAGGCCGTAGGGTCGGATCAGGAGCACCGCGATCAGGATCAGGAAGGGGAACACGGTGCGGGTGCCGCCGCCCGGCACGTACTGGTCCAGGTACCCGGCCGCGAGGTTTTCCAGAATGCCGATCAGGATGCCGCCCACGATGGCGCCCAGCACACTGTCCAGCCCGCCGAGAATCACGACCGGGAAGACCATCAGGCCGATGGCGGTGAGGCCCCCGAGGCTGAGGCCGGTCATCATGCCCAGGATCACGCCAGCGGCGGCGGCGCTGAGGCCGGCGGCGGCCCAGGCGAGCGCGAACACGCGTTCCACGCTGGTGCCGACGCTCATGGCGGCCATCTGGTCGTCGGCGACGGCGCGCATGGTGATGCCCAGGGTGCTCTTGTTGAAGAAGTACGTGAACGCTCCCAGCAGGCCCAGCGAGGCGAGCACCCCGGCGATCTGCACGCGGGAGAGCTGCGCGCCCAGCACGGGAATGCTGTCGCCGGTCAGGGCGGCGGGCGTGGGGAAGTTGAAGTTCCCGGCGCCGTACGGGGTGAGGTGCAGCAGGCCGTCGATGACGCTGGCCAGGCCGATGGTGACCATGATGACGCTGATGATGGGTTCGCCCACCATGCGCCGCAGGAACACCCGCTCGATCAGCATGCCCAGCAGGAAGGTGCTGACCATGCTGATCAGCCCCGCCACCCAGAAGTTCACGCCGGCCTGCGTGAGGGCGTAGGCGATGAAGGCGCCGGTGGCGATCACCTGCCCGTGCGCGAAGTTGATGACGCGGCTGGACTTGTAGATGAGCACGAAGCCCAGCGCCGCCAGGGCGTAGATGCTGCCGATGACCACACCGGCAATCAGGAGTTGGGGAAGCAGGTCCACGTCTCGGTCTCCTTGGGGCTCAGGCGCTCGCCTGGGGGCGGCGGGGCGGGGCAGGAACGGCGGGGCCTTCGCCGGGCACGTCGTGAACGGTGATGCGGGTCTGCACGCGCTGTTCCTGGCCGTCCTGGTACTTGAACACGGCCTCCACGGCCTTCTCGCGGCTGCCGTCGTACAGCGCCTCGACGATGGGCGCGTACTTGGCGCCGATGGTCTTGCGGCGGACCTTGCCGGTGCGGGTGAGTTCGTCGTCGTCGGCGTCCAGGAGCTTGTACAGCAGCACGTAGCGTCTGATGCGTTCGTGCGGTTCGAGGCGGCCGTTGGCTTCCTGCACCTCGCGGGCGATGAGCTCGGCGACTTCGGGTTTGCTGCTCAGGTCCATGTAGGTGGTGTAGGCGATCTGTTTTTTCTCCGCCCACTGCCCGACGGTCATGGGGTCCACGTTCAGGATCGCGGTGACCTCGTCGCGGCCGTCGCCGAGGGCGACGGCTTCCTTGATGTACGGGCTGAACTTCAGGCGGTTCTCGATGTACTGGGGGCTGAACTGCTCCCCGCGGGCGCTGCGCATCACGTCGCTGAGCCGGTCGATGACCTGCAGGTGGCCGTCCGGGGTGAGGCGGCCGGCGTCGCCGCTGTGCAGCCAGCCGTCTTTGATGGTCTCGGCGGTGGCGTCGTCCTTCTTGTAGTAGCCCTTGCACACGGCGGGGCTGCGGCTGATGATCTCGCCGTCCTCGGTGATGCGGCACTCCCCGCCGGGCAGCGGCTTGCCGACCGTGTCGAAGCGGATGTCGCCGTCGCGGTGCACGTACGCGATGCCGATGTTCTCGGTCTGGCCGTAGATCTGCTTCAGGTTCACGCCGAGGCCGTGGTAGAAGCGGAACACGTCCGGGCCGAGCGCCGCGCCGCCGGTGTAGGCGTGCGTGAGGCGCAGGAACCCGAGCTGGTCGAGCAGCGGGCGGGTCAGGCCCCAGTACGCCACCCAGCGTTTCATGGCGGCCAGGCCGGTGGGCTTGCGGCCGGAGAGGGACGCGTCGGCGGCGTCCGTGCTCCATTTCATCAGGGTGCGGTACAGCGCGCGATTGGGGCCGTAGCTTTCCTGCATCTTGATGTACATCTGGCTCTGGATGCCTTCCCACACGCGGGGCGGGGCGAACATGAAGTGCGGGCCGATCTCCACGAGGTCCTGCATGGCGGTATCGGTGCTCTCGGGGAAGTTCACGGTGATGCCGCCCGCGAGCGCCACCCCGATGGTCATCATCTGTTCGCCGATCCACGCCATCGGCAGGAAGCTCAGGTAGTCGCTGCCGGGTTTGAAGCGCTCGACCTCGCCCAGGGACTTGCCCATGTACAGCAGGTTGCGGTGGCTGAGCATGGCGGCTTTCGGCAGGCCGGTGGTGCCGGAGGTGAGGCTGAAGTGGCACACGTCGTCCGGGTGGCCCTTGGCGCTCTCGGTGCCGAAGATGTCGGTGGGCTGCTGCCGGCCCAGGCTCAGCAGGTCCTCGAAGCTCATGAACCAGGGATCACCGGCGTGCTTGGCCATGCCGCGTGGGTCCTCGTAGATGACCTTGCGGACCTTGCCCCCGGCGGCGGCGTCCAGGTCGGCGCGGTGTTCGAGGAGTTTGTCCACCTGCTCCTCGTCCTCGGCCAGGACGACCACGGCGTCGGTGTACTCCACGACGTACTTCACCTCGCTCGCGACGCTGCTCTGGTACACGCCCACGCTGATGGCGCCCAGGGCCTGCGTGCCGACCTCCATGAACACCCAGGCGGGGATGTTCTCGGCGATCACCGCGACCTTCTCGCCGCGCGTGACGCCCAGGGCGTGCAGGCCGGCGGCGACCTCGCGGGCGCGTTCCAGGTACGTGAGGTTGGTGGTCTCGTTCCAGATGCCGAACTCCTTGTGGCGCAGGGCCACGCCGTTCGGGGAGAGGCGGGCGCGCTCGGTCAGGAGTTGCGGGATGGTGAAGCGGGTCACGTCCCCCAGCAGACTGGGGTTGGCGAAGATGTTCGGAGCGGCGGGCGCGGCAGGCTGGGCGGTCATGCGGGCACCACCTGCGCGGCCGCACCCGTCACGCTGTCCTCGAAGGGCCGCTGCTCGGCCACGCCGGTGTACGCCTCGATCACGCGGGGGTTGGCGCTGACTTCTTCGGGGGTGCCCTCGGCGATCTTCTGCCCGAAGTCCAGGACGTACACGCGGTCGCTGATGTCCATGACCACGCCCAGGTCGTGCTCGATGAGCACCACGGTGATGCCCTGTTCCCGCTGGATGTCCAGGATGAAGCGGACCATGTCCTCCTTCTCCTCGACGTTCATGCCGGCCATAGGTTCGTCCAGCAGCAGCAGTTTCGGCGCAAGGGTCAGCGCCCGGGCGACCTCCACGCGCTTCTGGATGCCGTACGCGAGCGTGCCGACCGGGTGGTGGCGGTGCTCCTCCAGTTCCATGAAGTCGATGACGCGCTCCACGTACGCGCGGTTGTACGCCTCCTGCTTGCTGGCCTTGCCGTAGTACAGGAGGCTGTGCAGCAGGCCGTAGCGCAGGTGCGTGTGCCGGGCCAGCAGGAGGTTTTCCACGACGCTCAGGCCGCGGAACAGTTCCAGGTTCTGGAAGGCGCGGGCGATGCCGTAGCTCGTGACGATGTTCGGCGCGGAGCGGCTGAGGTCGTGGTCGCCGAAGGTGATGCGGCCCTGGGTGGGGTGGTAGAAGCCGCTGATGCAGTTGAGCATGCTGGTCTTGCCGGCGCCGTTCGGGCCGATGATGCTGACGATCTCGCCTTCCGGCACGACCAGGCTGACGTCCGTGAGGGCCTTGAGGCCCCCGAACTGCAGGGTCACGTTCTCGACGTGAAGTTGTGGCATGGGGGCCTCCGGCCTGCTGGGGGGTGAAACCCGGGCGGTAGGGACGGTGAAGGGACGCCTGAAGCGCCGGACAGGGGGCCGGGCGCGGGACAGCGGGTGTGTTTTCGGTGGGTTGATTATGTGGGGTCGGGCCGGGGCTCATCCGTAAATTCGTCTAGACTTCTCTGACGATCTGCTCATTCTTGATAAAGTTGGCTAGACAGATTTGGGGTGGATTGAGGATCATCCGGGGCTGGTCCGGCACACTGAACCCACCCGATATGTCCCCTGTGTCCCCCTCCCCGACCTTCCCGCCCGGTCAAGGAGCCGCCCCCACGTGAACACGCCCCTGACCCCTCTGGAGCCCGTGCTGCGCGCCCTGCACCTACACGCCGACCGGACGGCCCTGCGGTGCGGCGACATGACCCTCTCCTACGCGGAGCTCGCCCGCCGCACGGCGCAGATGGTCACTCTGCTGCATGAGGCCGGCCTGCGCCCCGGCGGGCACGTCGCCCTGGTCTCCCCGAACACCCTGGACGCCCTGATCGCCTTCCACGCCGTGCCGCTGGCCGGCGGCGTGATCGTGCCGCTGAACACGGCCTTCGACGACCACGACCTGAATTTCCTGCTGCGCCACGCCGACCCGGTGGGCGTGTTCGTGGACCGCGCGCAGCTGCCCCGCGTGGCCCACACCCTCGAGGCGCTGCGCCTCCCCTACCGCGCCACCGGCCCCGACGCGGCCCTGGCCGCCGAACTGGACACCCACGCCCCCGCCGAGCTGCGACTCCCGGAGGGCCTCAAGGAAGACCAGCCGATCAGCGTGAACTACACCAGCGGCACCACCAGCGACCCGAAGGGCGTGATGCTCACGCACCGGAACATGCACACCAGCCTGTGCAACCTGCTGTACCACCTGAACCTGCGCCCCGGGCACGCGCACCTGCACGCGCTGACGCTCTCGCACAGCAACGGCTGGGGCATGGCCTGGGCGGTCACGGCCGCCGGCGCCGAGCACGTCCTGCCCACCCGCCCACAGCCGCTGGGCGCCGCCGACCTGCGCGCCGAACTCGCCGCCGTGACGCACCTGACGGCCACGCCCGCCCTGCTGGCCCCACTGGCCGACATGCCGCAGGCCGCTCCCCTCCCCCGCCCCGTGCGGGTGCTGCTGGCCGGCACGACCCCCACCCTGCCGCTGATCACCGGCCTGCAGGCGCAGGGCTTCGAGGTGCTGCACGGCTACGGCCTGACCGAGACGAGCGCCGTGCTGACCGTCACGGACCTCGGCGCGCAGCCCGGCGCGGACGCGGCGCTGCTGCGGCGTCAGGGGCACGCCATGCTGCACGGCGGCGAGATCCAGGTGGTGCTGGAGGACGGCACGCCCGTGCCCGCCGACGGGCAGACTCCCGGCGAGGTGGTGATCCGCAGCAACCAGGTCATGAAGGGCTACTACAAGAACCCCCGCGCGACCCGCCGCGCCATCAAGAACGGCTGGCTGCACACCGGGGACCTGGCGGTCCTGCACCCCGACCACCGCCTGGAGATCCTGGACCGCGAGGGCGACCTGCTGAAACTGGCCGGGCACCCGATGTCCAGCGTGCAGATCGAGGCGGTGTTGTACCGGCACCCCAGCGTGCGGGAGGCCGTGGTGGTGGCCGCGCCCGGCGAGGACGGCGACCAGCCGGTCGCGTTCCTGACGCTGCACCCGGGCGCGCAGGTGACCGGCCGAGAGATCCTGGGCTTCTGCACGCCGCACCTGCCGGCGTACGCCCTGCCGCGCCGGGCGGTGATCACCACCGACCTGCCCAAGACCGCCAGCGGGAAGGTCCTGAAGCACGTCCTGCGGGCCGAGGTGAAGGACAAGCGCCTGGGGCACAGCGCGGACTGAGGGGGTGGGCCCGGCCGTGCCACACTGAAGCGGTATGCCCAACGTCCTGATCGTGGATGACGACCCGGCCATCCTGGAGATTCTGGGCGCGTACCTGCGCGCCGAGGGCCACACGGTGCTGGAGGCCGGGGACGGCTGGCAGGCGCGGGAACTGCTGCCGCGGGCGGACGTGGCGGTGCTGGACTGGATGCTGCCCGGCGTGAGCGGCGTGGACCTGGCCCGCGAGGTCCGGGCGGGCGGGTCCAGCCTGCCGATCCTGATGCTGACCGCCCGGGGTGAGGAGGAGGACAAGCTGCGCGGCCTGGACGGCGGCGCGGACGATTACGTGGTCAAGCCCTTCAGTCCGCGCGAGGTCGTGGCCCGCGTGCGGGCCCTGCTGCGGCGGGTGGGCGTGGCGGACGTGCTGGTCAGCGGCGGGCTGCGCATCGACCTGCGGGCGCGGGCGGCCAGCCTGAACGGCGCGGCCCTGGAACTCTCGAAGCTGGAATTCGACCTGCTGTCAGCCCT